>NZ_CP156688.1:2727556-3055113 GCF_040616545.1 Akkermansia muciniphila
TCTGAATCCGCTGGGGTGCAAATCTCCTTTTACGGGGCGTATGCGGTGCTTGCCATTTTCGCCTCCATCCTGCTGGAGGAATTCTCCTACAAGGCAGGCGTGCTCATCGGCCTGGGCTTCTATATGATCGGCGCGCTGTGCTACATTCCCGCCGCCATCGGGCAAAGTTTTGACATTTACCTGATAGCCATCTTCGTCCTGGCGGGCGGCCTCTCCATCCTGGAAACCACCTGCAACCCGTTCGTCCTTTCCATGGGGTCCCAGGAGACGAGCGTACGCCGCCTGAACTTCGCCCAGGCCTTCAACCCCATCGGCTCCCTGACGGGCATTTTCCTGGCCAAATACTTCATCCTCGCGCACTTGAATGACGCGGACATGGATACCCGCAAGGCCATGGACCCGGAACAGTTGAACGCCATCGTCAGCGACGAACTCTTCTGGGTGTGCGTTCCGTATGTGGGCCTGGTGGCCATCGCCGCCGTCATCTGGTTCTTCTTCTGCCGCTACAAGTCCGACGACGAAAGCGTGCCCACCCAGGAAAACACGCAGCCCCTTTCCTCCAAGCTCGGCCGCCTGGGCCTCTGCGTCGCCTTCATCCTCATCCCCTTCCTGTTCCAGTACTATTCCACCTTTGAATTCAGCATGGTGCAGCAGATCCTGATCATGATGGTGGGGCCCATCGCCTTCCTGCTCATCATGCCGGACTACCGCTGCCAGCTCATGAAGCTGGTGAAGCTGCCGCGCTACTTCTGCGGCGTGGTGGCCCAGTTCTTCTATGTGGGCGTGCAGATCGCCGTCTGGACATGGACCATCAAGTACATCATGTCCGTCTTCCCCGGCATGCAGGAAGCGGCGGCCTCCAATTACTACATCTTCTCCATCGTCCTGTTCATTGCCTGCCGCGCCATCACCACGGCCCTGATGAAAAAGTTCAACCCGGCCAACATGATGTCCCTCTTCGCCATTGCGGGCATCCTCTGCTGCCTGGGCACCATGTACCTGCCCAAGGAAATCTCCGTCTGGACGCTGGTGGGCATTTCCGGCTGCATGTCCCTGATGTTCCCCACCATTTACGGCATCGCCCTGCGCGGGCTGGGTTCCGAAGTGAAGCTGGGCGCCGCAGGCCTCATCATGGCCATTCTGGGCGGCGCGGTCATCACCCCGTACATGGGTTCCTGCATTGACAACACCACGGTGAAAAACCAGGTGGCCTACTTTGAATCCATTGACCGCCCCCTGATTGCGCAGGCGGAAGCGGCGGACTCCCGCAAGTCCGTCTCCGGAGCCATGCTGGCCCTTTACAAAATGTCGGAAGCGAATCCCTCCGAGGGAGAGGAAGAAGCCAAAGCTGCCGCCAAGTTCCAGAAAAACCTGGACACTTTCCTTTCCCTCCATACCCTGGACGGGGAAGCCTTTGACCAGGCGGCCAAATCCCTGCCCGGCTGCTCCGGGCTGAAGCCCGAGGAACTGGCGGTCTTCAAGGCCAACCTGGACCGCCTGCCCGCCCCCGCGGACCGGGAGCAGCAGATCCAGCAATTCTCCCTGATTCCGGCGCTGACCACGCTTTCCGGAGGCCAGGCGAACGTGCTGAATGACCTGATCGCCCATCCCCTGGACATGAAGCAATTCCAGACGGCCCAGGAAAACTTTGTGGAAAAAGCGGTACGGTCATCCTTCTTTATTCCCATCATCTGCTTTGCCGTGGTACTAATCTACGGCTTCTTCTTCCGGAACACCCATCTGAAAAAGGAAGAAGAAGCGCCTGCCCAGGCATGACCCCCTCTTCACATCACCTACGCAAGATATGAAAACAGCATTACCAACCATCGGTATCCGCCCCACGATTGACGGGCGCCGCCTCGGCGTCCGGGAATCCCTGGAAGACCAAACCATGAACATGGCCAAGGCGGCCGCGGCCCTCATTGAGGCCAACATCCGCCACGCCTCCGGAGAACCCGTCAAGTGCGTCATCGCAGACACCTGCATCGGCGGTCCGGCGGAAGCCGCCGCCTGTGCGGACAAATTCAAGGCCAACAACGTGGGCGTCTCCCTGGCCGTCACGCCCTGCTGGTGCTACGGCAGCGAGACGTTTGACATGGACCCCTTCACCCCCAAGGCCATCTGGGGCTTCAACGGCACGGAACGCCCCGGAGCCGTGTACCTGGCCGCCGCCCTGGCGGGCCTGAACCAGAAGGGCTTCCCCGCCTTTTCCATTTACGGAAAAGACGTCCAGGACGCCGGCGATACCTCCATTCCGGAAGACGTGGCTGAAAAAATCCTGCGCTTCTGCCGCGCCGGCCTGGCCGTAGCCACCCTCCGCGGCAAGGGGTACCTCTCCATCGGCGGCTGCTCCATGGGCATTGCCGGCTCCATTGTGGACCAGTCCTTCTGGGAAAACTACCTGGGCATCCGCGTGCAGGCCGTGGACATGACGGAAGTGCGCCGCCGGATGGACCAGAAGATTTACGATGAAGCGGAATTCGACCTCGCCATGGAATGGGCGGACGCCGTCTTCAAGTTTGCGGAAGACAAGAACCGCCCGGACTTGAAGCTGGACGAAGCCGGACGCCGCAAGACCTTCAAGGAAAGCGTGCTGATGGCCATGATCTTCCGGGACATGATGCAGGGCAACCCCAAGCTCAAGAAAATCGACCGCGAAGAAGAATCCCTGGGCTACCAGGCCATTGCCGGCGGCTTTCAGGGCCAGCGCCACTGGACGGACTTCTACCCGAACGGAGACATTGCGGAAACCCTGCTCAACTCCACCTTTGACTGGAACGGCCCGCGCGCGCCGATGCCCTTCGCCACGGAGAACGATTCCCTGAACGGGGCCTGCCTCCTCTTCGGCTACCTGCTTACCGGGCAGGCCAACGTCTTTGCGGACGTGCGCACCTACTGGAGCCCTGAAGCCGTGAAGCGCGTCACGGGCTACAAGCTGGAAGGCCACGCCAAGGACGGCATCATCCACCTCATCAACTCCGGCTCCGCGGCCCTGGACGGCTGCATGGCCTGCACGGACAAGGACGGCAAGCCCGTCATGAAGAAGCACTGGGACGTCACCCCGGACGACGCGAAAACCATGATGGAACAAGCCGTCTGGTGCCCGGCCAACCGGGAATACTTCCGCGGCGGCGGCTACTCCGTCCACTACGTCACCCAGGGCGGAGCCCCCGTCACCATGATGCGCCTGAACATCGTCAAGGGCCTGGGTCCCGTCCTCATCGTGGCGGAAGGCTGGTCCGTGGACCTGCCTGCCAAGGTGCACAAGACGCTGGATGAACGTACCGATCCGGGCTGGCCCACCACCTGGTTCGCCCCGCGCCTGACCGGCAAGGGAGCCTTCACGGACGTCTACAGCGTCATGGCCAACATGGGCGCCAACCACGGAGCCTTCACGTACGGCCACATCGGCGCGGACATCCTGACGCTGGCCTCCATGCTGCGCATCCCCGTATACGCCCACAACATTCCGGACGACCAGATCTACCGTCCCTCCGCCTGGGGCCTCCACGGCACCGCAGACCCGGAAGGCGCCGATTTCCGCGCCTGTTCCAACTATGGGCCATTATACGGAAAATACTGAAAACGGAAGGTAACAGTTAATAGGTAATAGTTAACAGCTTCGGATAAAACATGGCAGAAAGTCTCGTTTCCGCTAAAAGCTTTTCCTTCGCGGTCCGCATTATTCAATTATGCAGGCACTTGAAAAAGCAGGATGTTGAGCGGGAACTGCTTAGCCAGCTCATACGTTCCGGTACGAGCATTGCTGCCAATTTATCCGAAGCTGTTTACGGGAGCAGCAGAAGGGACTTCTTTTCCAAAGCCCGCATTGCCCTGAAGGAATGTTCCGAGACGCATACCTGGCTTAAACTGCTGCATGCCACCGGGAGCCTGACGGAACCGGAATACTCCTCTATCAACCAGGACTGCACGGAAATCCTTAAAATGCTCGTTTCCATTAACAAAACAGCTCAAAAAGCACCCCCCGATACCTATTAACTTTTAACTATTCACTCTTAACTCATGTATTCTCTCTGCTTGGACTGCGGCGCGACGAACGTGCGCGCGATGGTGGTGGATGAACAAGGCGTGATCGCGGGAAAGGCCTCCCAGCCGAACGCCACGCTGCCCGGTGAGGAAAATCCGGAGTTCCATGTCTGGGACGCGGACCGGATTTTCCAGCAGCTTTCCGAATGCGCCGTGCAGGCCCTGAACGGGCTGGACGCGGACAAGGTGCGGGCGGTAACCGTCACCACCTTCGGCGTGGACGGCGCGCTGGTGGATGCGGAAGGGCGGCAGCTTTACCCGGTCATTTCCTGGAAATGCCCCCGCACGGCGGAGGTCATGAAACACATCGGCAAGTACATCTCCCAGGAGGAGCTTGACCGGATCTCCGGCGTGGGCGCCTTTGCCTTCAACACCATCTACAAGCTTGTCTGGCTCAAGGAAAACCGCCCGGAGCTGCTGGAAAAGGCCCATGCGTGGCTCTTCATCTCCAACCTGCTGGCGTACAAGCTCACCGGCATCATGGCGACGGACCGGACCATGGCCGGGACCTCCCAGCTTACTGACCTGGAAACGGGAGACTTCTCCCCCTTCATTCTGGACCGTCTCGGCCTGCGCCGGGACCTCTTCCCCCCCTCCGTGGACGCGGGAGAAACCATCGGCGTTCTCATGCCGGAAGCGGCGGCATCCATGGGCATCCCCGCCCTGGCGGGCGTTCCCGTCATCTCCGCAGGGCATGACACCCAGTTCGCCATCTTCGGTTCCGGCGCGGACCGGGACCAGCCGGTTCTCTCCTCCGGCACCTGGGAAATCCTGATGGCGCGTTCCGCGCAGGCCCGGCTGACTCCGGAAGATTACGCGGACGGAGCCACGGCGGAATTTGACGCGGAGCCGGGCCTTCTGAACCCCGGCCTGCAATGGCTCGGCTCCGGAATCATTGAATGGGTAAAAGCCGCCTGCTTCCATGGTGAAACGTACGATACCATGGATGCGGAAGCAGCCCTCATCCCCCCCGGCTGCGACGGCGTGACGATGGTCCCGGACTTCCTGGCCTCCGGAAACCGGAAAGGTTCCATCAACGGCCTGGTGCTGGGCAGGACGCGCGGCCACATCTACCGCGCCGCCATGGAGGCGCTCACCTGGCGTCTGAAATCCCGCCTGCGCCGCCTGGAATCCGTGGGCGGCTTCAAAAGCGAATTCCTTATTCTGGTGGGCGGAGGCGCCAGAAACAGCGTCTGGACCCAGATGCGCGCGGACATCCTCCGGATTCCCGTGAAGGTCTCTGAAGTATCTGAAAGTACCGTGCTGGGCGCATCCATGTTTGCCTTTGCGGGCGCCGGGGTGTACTCTACGCCGGAAGAAGCCAGGGACGCCTTCAGCATCACCTACCGGACATACATGCCGGGGCCCCAGGAGGCCGCCTACGAAAATCTCAATCACTAACACACAACTATATATGTCAGAAGACTGGTCAATCTCCCCTCCCCTCCCGGACAAGGTGTTCCCGTGGGAAAAATATAATCCCGTCACCCGGGAGGAAGTGAATGAATTCTTCCACTCCCCGGAAATCCTGGTGATCAAGGAACGCATGTGCGACATAGGCCGCCGCCTGTGGAACCGCGAATATGTGGACGGCAACGGAGGCAACATTTCCGTGCGCGTGGCGCAGAACCTGCTGCTCTGCTCCCCCACCCTGTGCTCCAAGGGCTTCATGACCGTGGAAGACATCTGCATGGTGGACATGGACGCGCGCCAGAAGGCGGGCATCCGCCCCTCCACCAGCGAGGTGAAGACGCACATCGCCATGATGAAATCCGTGGGGGTCAACGCCTGCATCCACGCCCACCCCCCGCACTGCAATGCCTTCCTGTTCGCCGGGCAGGTTCCCCCCTCCGGCATCAACCCGGAAGCGGACATCTTCCTGGGCCACATACCGCTGGCTCCCTATGGAACGCCCGGTTCTCCGGAAACGGCGCAAGCCGTGGCGGAAGCGGCCAAACAGTCCACCGTGGTCTTCATGGAAAACCACGGCGTGATCGCCGGGGCCCGCGACGTGGAGGAAGCGGAATGGTTCATGGAGAACGCGGACGCCTACTGCCGCATGGTGCTGATGGCCGGCCTGCACAAGGCCCCCCTGAACCAGGTGGGACCTGAAGGCGTTGATGACTTCCTCGCCATCCGCAAAGCCATCGGCTATGCCGTTCCGGAAAACCAGCCCCTGTACAATACGGAAACCTACGCCGGATACAAGCTGGGCAAATCCGGCAAATAACCCCTCTCTCCAACGGGGAGGCTGAGAAAGTTCAGCCTCCCCGTTTTTTCTCAACTTTCTCCCCTCCCCTGTGGAAAATTGATCTCCCTCCCTTGCCTCCTTGTGTGCAGGCCGCCAGCCATTCCGCGATTTTCCGAAACCATTCCCGCCAGCGCAGAGTATACCGGGACCGGAAAAACACCTCTGATGAAAAAACGTCCTTAAGCATTACACGGACATGCGGAATCGGGAAGAACATCAAGTCGGACGGGAAACCACTTACACCCAACCAAACGAGCCGTCCTGGTATCTGCCGGGCCTGCGCATTCACAGAATCTTCCTGGAAGCGGGAGAAAGCCGGATTAAGAAACCGTCCCTCCTCCGGGAGAATCCTTCACCCGGCGTTGTTGGAGCAGTCTATTCTTCCGTGGCGGCGGAGACGGGGAGCTATTCTTTGACTGGATGAGAAAACCTTTTTCCAGATAATCCGCACCGGGCTGCCCGTTTGCAACCGCCTTTCCCCTATTGAACGGCCATGTTCATCGCCCATCTGCCCGCAGGCTATCTTCTGGCAAAAGCCATCCGTTCCCGCCCTCCGGCAAGGAAGGCGGTCATGACGGCCGCCCTGTTGGGGGCGATTGCCCCGGACCTGGACCTGTTTTATTTCCATACCCTTGACGCGCGCCAGCACCACCATCATTCCTACTGGACGCATTATCCTTCCGTCTGGCTCGCGCTGATGCTCCTTGCATGGGGCGTCAGCCGGATCAAACCACGGAGCGCGGGCGGAACATGGATGCTCGTCTTTTCCACGAGCGGATTCCTGCACCTTCTCCTGGACTGCATTGTGGGAGATATTCCCCTCCTGGCTCCGTGGTCCATGCGGCTTTACGCTCTGGCCAACGTTCCGGCGCAGCATCATCCCTGGTGGCTGAACTTCCTGCTGCACTGGTCTTTTTTACTGGAGCTGCTGATTATCGCCGTTTCCACCTGTCTCATGGTTTCCGGGAGAAAGAAGCCGGGCTCTCCCCTGGGAACTCCATTTTCCGCAGGAAAACAACACCAATGATGCGGGTCTGCTTTTCCTCTTTCCCTGAAAAACGTGCAGGATGACACCCCCGGCCGCAGACAGTTCTGCCGCCGCTGAACCGTTTAAATATTTTTTCTTCAACGTCTTGCCGTTTGAAAAACCGTCCGTGAAAGAAAACGGTTTCCCGTCTACATCACTCCGGAGCCATTCGTCTCCCGGTTTTTAATTTCTCTTGAATTCAGAAAAACAAAATTACCAATAATTCAAATTTATTGTTATTTATAACAATTTTTAATAGGAGGCGGCAAAATATTTTCTTTCCTCTTTCAGAAAATTTTCCGTGCGGAAAAGATCCATCCAGCTAACCGCAACAAGCGGGACAGGGGAAAGAAGCCTCTTTCCTTCCCAAGGGGGAACACCGTGGAGAGCCGGGCTGTATTTTTGCCATTATTAAAGTGTTTCTTCACTTGAGAACTCATTTTAAGCAATTTATAATGAACAAATTATCAACTTATTTATTTTCATCGGATTCGTAATCCGTTCATATTTTTAACGATATAAAAAATTTCACAAAATAGATTTTTTTATTTCAAGCGGTCAAAGCCGTCCAAGGAAACAATACTTTGTGTATGAGCACCTCATGACTCCCTCCCCTATCCGGCATGAGGAAGAAAAATCTCCTTTCTTTCTGTGCCAGCCCCCGGAAAAACGGGACAATCCCGTTCTTCGCTAAAAAGTTTGTTCGGCATAACTCTTTTTGATTCAAACATGAAGCCCTTCTCCGGATTACGAATCCGATGCCCGCCATCCGTTGAAAAAACAGATTGACACTAATATGCCAATTCTATAGGTTAATTAGAACAAAATACCAGAATTGGTATTACATATTTATAATCAACAAGATACAAACACTCCAAC
This sequence comes from Akkermansia muciniphila, assembly GCF_040616545.1. NCBI lineage: Bacteria > Pseudomonadati > Verrucomicrobiota > Verrucomicrobiia > Verrucomicrobiales > Akkermansiaceae > Akkermansia > Akkermansia muciniphila. The sequence goes on from NZ_CP156688.1 coordinate 2,735,761, forward strand.
ACTCTTTGTCATGAAACTGCATTTGCCTATGACACTCTTGGCGGCTCTCCTCGCCAGCCTTTCTCTCCCTCCTTCCGCCACGGCAGCCGAGCTGGCCTGGGCAGGAACAGCCGGCAATAATGTATGGACCCTGAACGGAACGCCGGACGATTCCCCATGGGCGGACAATGCGGTTTACACGGATGCGGATACCGTCATTTTTGGAACTATTGACGGGCAGGACCTTGTGGAGGTGCTCCTTTCCGGGACAGTGACGCCGGCAGGGCTCACCTTCAATTCGGACACCACCAGTTACACGCTGAAAGGGGACGGAACCCTGGCCGGGAACGGCCCCCTCACCAAATCCGGAACTTCCACGCTGAGGCTTGAAACGCTCAATCCCGGCTTCTCCGGCACCATCAACCTGAACGGAGGCGTTCTGGAACTGGGCGCGGACGGCGTACTGGGAACAGGAAAAATCAGCTGGGGCGGTGGAACCGTCAAATACGGGGAGGGCGTCACCACAGACATCTCCAGCAATATGAACAGCGCGGCCTCCGGCAAGGATACCATACGCATTGACACCAACGGAAATGACGTCACATGGTCAGCTTTTGCGCGCACCAAGTATTCCTATGTCAAAGACGGCGAGGGAACCCTCACGCTTGCCTTCAATGCGGGTGATTTCAATAAAAACCTTACCATCAACGCAGGGTGCCTGAACTTCGACACAACCCGTGCAGCCGTCAATTACACTGGGGCAAAAATCAGCGGAAGCGGGGAATTGAGAAAAACCGGCGCCAATAACATGGTTATCGGCAACAGCTCCAGCCTGAGCGACGACTTTACAGGGCTGCTCCATATCGTAAAAGGAACCGTCCAGCTGAACCAGACGTCAAATGCCACGCTGAATTTCAACTTTGCCGTCAGCATAGAAAACGGAGGTATCCTTAACCTGAATGGAGGTGGAAACGCCGCTTTCCGGTTCAACAAACTGATTACTCTCGCCCACGGTTCCGCCATCCAGTTCTTCAGTGCAAACATTAACGACAGCAAACCGTACCTGATCAGCGGAGGCGTCCGGATAGGGAACTCCGCCGAAGACGTCACCGATTGGATCTCCGGCTGGAACCGCCCTATTTTCGTTGAAACCCAGGGGCTCTCCGGTGAAGGAACGCTGCAATTTCTTGTACAGGCCACCGGCGACATCGGCAACAATAACGATCGCATCCTGAACCTTGCCGCTTCCGGGGAAAATTTCACCGGAACCTTTAACCTGGGGTCCGCTACATCTGCGGCGGACAGAACAGCCGTAGGACGCTCCGTCATTCTCCTTCATCAGGATGCCCTGAAGAATGCCACCGTCAACCTGCTGCTTGCCAACAGCACCCTGTCCATCAACAATGCGGAGAATACCGCCACCATTGCCGGCCTGAACGGCCAGGGGGCCCTCACCGGCACGGTTAACGGAGACGGAAACACCACAACCACGCTGAACCTGAAGCAAAAGGCAGACCTCAATACCTTTACGGGAACTATTGGGGACAACGTCAGCCTGGTCAAATCCGGAGCGGGAACCTTCGTCTTTGCGGGAGTCAACAACGGCAGCATCACTTCCTCGGAGGGAATATTGCAGCTTGGCAATGCCGCGGGAGACTATACAGCCGGAAACGTCAGCGTCACGGGAGGTTCCCTGAACCTGGGGGGCACGGGGACGATCTCCAATGTCAGCGCCTCTTCCCTGGCTTTCGGCACCGGGGTGAATGTCTACATGGACATCAATGGAGCGGAGCACGACCAGCTTACCTACACGGGAGCGGCCGCCGTTGAAGTGGGCGGCCTGTCCTTCAACATTGACCTTTCCACCTCCACGGAGAACGAATACACCTTGTTCACCACCGCTACAGGAAGCTTCATCAATAACGGGGAACTTCATTTCCTTGGTCTCAACCGGGGGGCTTCCGGCAGCATTGCCGTGTCCGGTGACGGCAAGTCCCTGGTCCTGAACATAACGAACAAGGGAGAAAACGGCCATCTTGCCTGGAACGGCGCCGGAGAAGGCATCTGGACCACCGGGGGAGGAACGGGGGCCGATTCCCCCTGGAACATTACCGGGAGCGATGACAACAAATTCTACACGGGGGACCACGTTACCTTTGACGGGACCGCCACGGCGGACAAACGCGATGTTACCATTTCCGGCAATGTCAGCCCCGGTTCCATGACGGTCACGGCGGACGGCTATGTTTTTGGCGGCAGCGGCTCCATCACGGGTAGCGGAATGCTGACGATGAATGCAGACGGCACCCTGACGATCAACACGGCCAACTCCTATACCGGAGGAACGGAGCTCCTTAAAGGCAGCATTGCGCTTAACAACGCCCAGGCCCTGGGCACGGGAGGCATCACCATGGCCGCGGGCACCGGGCTCATCCTGAATCATTCCGTCACCCTTGCCAATAACATCTCCATGACGGGCGACGGGCTCTTTACCGTAGCCGGAGACGGCACGGCCACCCTGGCCGGCATCCTGTCAGATACGGCGGACGGTTCCGCCGGAAAACTAGTCAAGGCCGGAGACGGCACGCTCGTCATTGAAAACGCAGCCAATACCTACACGGGAGGCACGCAAATCACGGGAGGCACGCTGTCCTTTAACTACGGAACCCGGACGGGCCTGGGAACCGGAGGCATTGAGGTGCAGGAAAACGGAACCCTGCTGTACGCCATCGCCAGCGGCGGCGGCCAGGACGGCTCCCTGTTCACGAATGCCGTGACAGGCATGGGAACAGTCATCCTGAATAATACGGGACAGGATGAAACCAATATCAATAATGCCATCTTCAATGGATTTGAGGGGGAACTGGTGCTACGCGGCAATCTGCGCTTCAAGGGGGCCAACGGCTCCAATCTGAATGCCAACTCAAAAATCAGGGTGGAAGCGGGCACGCACCTTTACATGAGCGGCGGAACCTGGGCACAGGATTTCACGATTGCCGGGACAGGCACCGGGACGGGAAATGACAGAAACGGAGCACTGCGCATGGACGGCGTTACCATGACGGGCAACGTTACCCTGTCCGCTGACGCCAGCGTCATTGTTTACAGCCCGGGCACTTCCATCATCTCCGGGGACATCATCGGCAACGGCCATGTATTGACGTTCCGCACCAACGGCAACGCGGACCGGAAGCTCCAGCTCTCCGGCGCCGGCATAGCGGCCCGCGGAATCAAAAGCACCCAGGCCGGAACGCTCATTCTGGGCGGCGGCACGGGAGACGGCAACAAGGACACCGTCGCGGAGCTGGGGGCCGGAGGCTTGAACCTCAACGCCAACACGGTTCTGGAGCTTAACAACGTCACCATCCGGGCCACGGAGCAATGGGAGCAGAACGTGGCCTCCAACACCGTTACCCTGAAATCGGGGACCGCCAATACCATTGACACCAACGGAACGGACATCACCTTCAACGGAAACGTGGGAGGGGAAGGCCCCCTGGTCAAGGAAGGGGACGGAACGCTCTCCATCGGCGCGGGAAGCAATTACACCGGGGACACCACCGTCAACGGCGGCCTCCTGAACATGAACGGAGCGGCCCTGGCCGGAGACATCTTCCTGGGTTACGGCTCCCTGGCGGGAGCGCAGAACGCCCGAGGAAACGTCTCCATCCGGCAGGACACTCCCGGGCGGGAGCCCACCGCCGTTTCCATGGGCGGCATGTCCGGCAGCAACCTTAAATCCTTCCAGGGGGCGGCCAGCCGCACGGGTGACCAGGCCACGCATGTCACGGACATCGGGGGCGGGAACATCTCCCTGTCCGGCAGCACGCTGGGCATCTCTTCAGCCATGGTGGGAGGCGGCAGCGGAGAGATATTCTCCTTCTCCACTGCCGCGGACGGCACCGTCACCCTTTCCGGAAACCTGCTGCTCCAACTGACGGATGACGCGGTAGCGGCCCTTCTGGCGGACCTGAACAACGCCTCCATCCGCATCACCAACGGCACGCTTAATCTGGAAGAAGGAACCACGGTGGACTTTGACACGCCCTACCATATTTTTGACTCCATCTTCGGCTCCGGCGTCACGTCCAGGGGAGGTTCCCTGGTGCTGTCCCCACGGGACGGAGCTCCCGCCGCCGGATGGCTGGTGCAGAACGCGGGGGACGCCCCCCTCACCCTTCAGGACGGCAACAAGGACATTGTGGAAGCTCTGGCGGGCATCCACAACAACGGGGTCATCAATATAGACATGACCGGAACGCAGGAGCTTCACCTGAACAATCTGGAAGGCGCGCTCTCCACCGCCATGATCAACACAGGGACCAATACCGACCTGACCGTCGTCCTGACCAATACCGGAGACATCACGGATTCCACCTACCAGGGCTCCATTGAAGGAGACGCCGCCATCCGCAAGGAAGGCGCCGGGTATGCCATGAACATTGGCGGAAACGTCCGGACAAGTTATCTGGATGTGGCGGAAGGCGTCCTGAGCATCGGCGGGAAGCTGACGACGGCGCATGCCGCGGTGGCGCAGGACGCCGTCCTGAACCTGACCGGAAAAGGCAGCGCCATGGAGGCGCTTGACGTAAACGGCTTGCTGACCCTCGGAGAAAACGCCGCGGCCGCGGCCAACAGCCTGGCCACGGGCGCGGGCTCGTCCATTGGACTGGGGAAAGGCTCTGAACTGACCGTTCTTTCCTCCACGGCGCTTGCCGCAGCCGTCACAGGGAACGGAACGTTCACCGTCAGCGGCAATGGCAGCGTCTTCTCCCTGGCGGCGGGCGGCTCCATCAGCAATGACACCACGCTGGCCCTCCGGGACGGAGCCTCCACCACGGTGGACGGCACGCTCAGCCTGGGCGGCCTGGCGGGAGACGGCACCGTGAACCTCAACGGAGGAACGCTTGAGCTGAACAATGCCACGGCGCTCTTCTCCGGAGACTTCCAGGGCGCGGGCACCATCCGTAAAAACGGAACCGGCACGCAAACCTTCACCGGCCCCGGCTCCGCGGACGTCAACCTTTCCATCAACGGAGGCACCCTGGTTCTCAAGGGGGACGACCTGACCTACGGACAGGTGGATACAGGCGCCGGAGCCTCCCTGAACCTGGTTTCCGACACGGGAATGCCCCATCTGAAGACCAGCGGGGATTTCAGCATGGGCAATGGCTCCACGCTGAACATCTACATGAATGCGGGCTCCACCTCCGGCCTGGGCACCGCCGTATCCTCCACCGGAACCGTCAGCGTGGGAGATGCCGCCGTCAACCTCTACAATACCTCCACCTCCTTCAGCGCAAATGACCGCAGGCTGGACCTTGTTCTGCTGGAAGGGGCGGACGGCACCACGGCTACGCTGGGAAGCGGCTACACACTCACCGCCGGATTCCTCTCTCTGCTCTACAACCTGCGCCTGGAGGCGGAAGGAAGCAACATCTTCCTGCGGGGAGACGAACGTACGGAGAATCCCTACCTGGACGCCTCCACCACCCATAACTCCACCTCCGGGGGAGTGCTGCTGGATGCAAGCAAGTGGCTCATTGCGGAAGACCAGACCTCCAATCTCTACCTGGTTTCCGACTCCATTGCACGGGATATGGAAAACGGAGACATGAACTCCGCCACCCGCAAGCTGGCCGCCGCCGCAGGCAGCACGGTCAACGCTCTGGGAACGGCCCAGAAAGACGCCTTGCGAGACCAGATGGGATGGATCAGGAACCGCACCACGCTGATGGGTGTCAACCCTGCCTACATCAACGAAGACCTCCCCTACTTCCACATGTGGATGGAAGGAACGGGCTCCTACAGCAAGCTGGACACCAAGGGGGATGAAAGCGGCTACCAGCTCACCACCTGGGGCGGAACCGTCGGCATGGACGTGGACCTCAGCGACCACTTCACGATGGGAGCGGCCTTCACGGCCAACTACGGGGACCTGACGGCCAGCGCGGCGGACACGGCCGACGGCCACCTGGACAGCTACTACGCCAACCTCTTCGGTCGCTACCAGAGCAAGAGATGGGCCCACACGCTCATCCTGACGGGCGGGTGGAACGACGCCAAGCTCAACCGGACGGTCAACTACGGAGAAGGCAGCTACAGCACGCAGGGCAACACCAACGGATGGGGCTTTGGGGCGATGTATGAACTCACCTACGACGTCTACCTGAATGAAGACAAGAGCAGCATCTTCCAGCCGCTGCTCAACGCCTCTGTGGTCAGGACAAGCATGGATGGTTACACGGAAACGGGAGCCGGAAACGCGGGTCTGAATGTAGGCAAGCAGGAATGGACGACGGGGACGGTGGCGCTTGGCGGCCGCTGGATGGGACTGGCGGGCAGCAACCTCTTCGGACGTGAGGCGCTGGTGGAATTGCGAGCCAACGTGGCCCAGGACATGGGAGACCGCCGCGGCGAGACGGGAGTGGGCTTCCTGGCCAACCCCGGCTACACGCAAACGGTGAGGGGAGCGAAGGTGGGAACGACCGCGCTTCAAATCGGAGCGGGCCTGAGCGTGCCTGTGGGAACGCAGGGAACGGTGTTCGTCAACGGCAACGCAGACTTCCGGGACGGAGCCAGCTCCGTGAACGGAAGCGTGGGCTACCGCTATGACTTTTAAGGAGAGTTGAGGTTTGAGAGTTGAGAGTGGAGCGGAGACGCCCGCTCTCCATCCCTTCAGGGCCGTTCCGGGGTTATCCGGGACGGCCCTGTTGCGTTGTGATGAAGGGGTCTTTCCCGGAGAAGGAGGACGGAATAGACCAAGTGGACTCCATGGACAAAAGAGAAGAGAAAAGGTGTTCATTTTGTCCATCAAGTCCATTCTGTCAACTATTTCCCCGGCTCCACTCTCCACTCTCCACTCTCCACTCTCCACTCTCCACTCTCCACTCTCCACTCTCCACTCTCCACTCTCCACTCTCCACTCTCCACTCTCCACTCTCCACTCTCCACTCTCCACTCTCCACTCTCCACTCTCCACTCTCCACTCTCCACTCTCCACTCTCCACTCTCCACTCTCCTACCTTCTCCGCGCGGGAGCGGCGGCAGGAGGAACAGGGGCCTTCCCGCCGGAGAACGGCGCAAAGCTCCAGGAAACATTGCTCAATGGTCCTGTGCCGCGCACCTGGAACAATCCCCCGGCCAGCAGGAAGACGGGGGAGGTGATCAGCCCCGGCAGGCCGCGAAGCCTGAGCTTGAAATCTGAATTGACCTGTAAATCGGCAAGGCGTATCCAGCCGCCCCCTTCCAGGGACATGTTGCTGCCTCTGGCGACGAAATTGCTGGTACGGATGTAGCCCTTTTCTATGGAGAAATCACAGTCGGCCCTGGTGATCTTGTAATTGATCAGATGGCCCAGCCCGGGAATATAATTGGAGAGGGCTTCTCCCAAAAAGCCGAACAGGGGAATTTCCACCAGGTCACCGTGCACCAGCGCGGCTTCCCCCTTAGCCTGGATGGAGTTCATGTTCCCTCCCTGGGATGAAAATTCAATGGCTCCGTGCACGGTGGCTTTCTCCATTTTTTCTCCGTAAGACCTTCCGATGGAGGTCAGGTTCATGTCCTGGAGCACAAAGGAGCCGTTCAGGGCGTCCCCCTTGTCAATCTGCGCCAGCACGCGGCCCGTAAAGGAACCGTCCCAGATGGTTCCCTTCAGTTTGTCCACAACCACCCACTCCGGAGAAATCAGTATTTCCCCTGTGGCCCTCCCCAGGTCCAGCGTGGTTCCCAGCAGGGGATAGCGAACGCGCCCCGCGGAGGCGTCAAAACGGATGCGCCCCTTCATCAGCTTCATGTCGTCCCCCATGGGGAACATGCCGCCGCCGGAAAGCGTCACGGGCCGCGTAAAGACAAACTCCTTCAACACCTCCGCGGCGCTGTCGGAAAACATGCGCAGGGTATAGCCGGGGTAGGCCTGCCCCTCCATGCCCAGCACTTCCACCGTATCCTGCACGAAGCGGAAGTCAATGCTCTTGGCCTTGAGCGTGCATTCAGAGGGGCCGCCGGACAAGCCGGCTGAAGACAGGTACGCCCCGTTGGAAACTACCGTCGTCACGTCGGTCAGCAGTAACTGGTCCGTTACCAGATGGGCATCCGCCCGGGCGGACTTCAGGTCCACCCCCTTGTACCGGGTATTCGTGGCGGAAGCCGTGGCCTGGATGTCATACGCCTTTTCCAGATTGTACAGCCCCAGCGTTCCCTGGAAGGAAAGCTCCAGCCCGGAATCCTTGCGGAACACGAAGCGGCTCATGAAAAAGTCGTCATCCTCCATGCCCAGCAAATGGTCAATGGTACCCAGAGGCACCGTGGACTGCCCCATCACGAACATCTGGCCGTCCAGAAAACCATTGGCGAACAATTCAAAAACGCCCTTTTCCATCTCTATGCGGCAATTCTGCACAAAGAGCTGGTTGGGACGGTACTCCACCTCCACATTCGCCGTCTTGACGGGAATTTTATTCCACGCCAGGTTCTCCGCATTGATGCGCGCCCGGACCAGCGTAGGTTCCACGGGCTTTCCTTCCGGAATGTCCAGCCTGCCGTGCACCCTCAGAACCGCTTTTTCCGGCAGCTTCAGCTTCTCCGGCACCGGCACCAGGTTCCCCCCCAGTGCTACCAGCAGTTCAGGCTTCAAATCCGATTCCAGCGTAAAAACAAGGTCAGTCCCCAGGTAACTGCCTTCCAGCTTCACGTGGCCGTCCTCCCTCGCCAGGTCCAGCCCGGTGACGTTGATGGAGCGGCCGATCAATTCCCCCCTGGCGGAGGCGGAGGCGAATTCCACCCCCTGGTAGGATATATCCGTCACGGCGGCTTCCACCTGCAGGCGGTCCACCCGGAGCGGCCCCTTCCAGTCACTGCCCATGCCTACGGTGCCGTATACCTTCAGTTCGGGGTCTCCCTTGATCTCCAGCGTGGGCGGCAGCTTCACGTCCTCAGGGGCAATGGAGCGGGCCATGTCCAGCATGGCGTGCATGGGCAGCGTGCTGTGCACGTCCACCTTGATCTCCCCATTCACGCCCATCACCTTGCCGGAAAAACTGCCGCCGGGGTGGCGGATATCCAGATCCGTCACATAAAAGTTGCCGTCCTCGTAACTGAAATCGCAGGAGGCCCGCTGGAACTTTTCCCCCAGCACGGAAAAGGCCCCCATGGAGCCGGAGCCCATCATGTTCACATGCTCCACGCCATCCCAGTTCTCCGTGAATACGGCACGGCCGGAAACCTGCACATGCGGCTCACTCAGGAACTTCATTTCACGCGGCACCAGGGCTTCGTCAACAATGGCCACGGCCCAGGACACCAGGGGGGCCGTGCTGCGCACATCCCAGATCAGGGAGCGTTTTTTCAAATCAGCCTGAAGGGAAAGATTCACGAAGCCCGCCGTTTCCGCATCACGCATGGTGAAGCGCTTGGCCATGATGACGGAATCCGCGTAATCCCCGCTGAACTGAAAATCCCTGACCCGGATTTTCCCGTATCTCAGGGAAGGAGCCTGCAAATCCATCCCCACGCGTACCCCTCCCTTGGGATCATCGCTCAGGCTGACGGCCAGGGCGGGCGGGGATTCTTCCGGCCACTTGACGCGGTCCAGGTATTTCAGCACCTGGTTCAGCTGTTCCCTGACGGCAGCCATGTCTCCGGCCGTCAGCGTAAAATCTCCGGAGTCTCCCTGCCCGATGGAAAAAGCCCCCTGGGCAGTCACACGGATGCCCTGCACCACGGCGTCCGCTTTCACAATATCCACCATGCCTGGGCGCCCCAGGTCCAGCTCCGCATTCAGCCCCTTGGTGGAAAAAACTCTTTCCGGCTTTTCCGCATCCACGGGCAGCGTGATATCCAGCCCCTTCACATTCAGCCGTTCCGGAGACACGTTCCCGTCTATCAGCTCCTTCCAGTTCAGGGCCACATCCGCCTCATGCAGCAGGGCCACGGGACGGCGCGCCTCCGGCGGAGCCTCCGGGTCCAGCAGGGACACCTCCTTCAAGGTGACGACGGCGCGGGGCCACAGGGAAATTTTCAGCGTCTCTATATGGACGGGAATGCCTTTTTCCAGAAGGGCCTGCTCCACGCGCTGCACCACGAAGGATGGAGCCCCCCAGATGGCGACATAACAAATGCAGCCCAGCACCATGGCGCACAGCAAAATAATCACCGTGGGAACCAATCCCTTGATCCATCTCATGAGTGTCCGCTGAGCCATACGCCTTGCCTTGTTTGTACAGGTGCCTCCATAAGTTACCTTAAAAGAAGAGACATTGCACCACCAATTTGTGTTGCCAATTTATTTTACAACTCCGGAAATGCTGTCATCCGCCTTGAACGGCCCGGCGTTCCGTCCGGTCAAACTACAGACCGGATGAAACCCGGCTTAAACACCAACCCCATCAATCATGAACATCATTATTGACCGTGCATCTTCCCGTGGACATGCCAATCACGGGTGGCTGAACACGTACCATACGTTCAGCTTCGCCAATTACTTTAATCCGGACCGCATGCAGTTCGGAGCCCTGCGCGTGCTCAACGACGACACGGTTCTCCCGGAAGAAGGCTTCGGCACCCATCCCCACAAGAACATGGAGGTGATTTCCATCCCCCTGAAAGGAGAACTCCGCCACGGGGACAGCCTGAATAACAGCCATACCATCACCCGCGGAGAAATCCAGGTGATGAGCGCCGGAACGGGCATCCAGCACAGCGAATTTAACGGCAGCTCCACGGAACCCCTGGAATTCCTGCAAATATGGGTCATTCCGGACCGGGTGAATACGCCCCCCAAGTACCGGGATTACGACATCAAGCCCCTGCTGAAGCATAATGAGATTTCCACCTTCCTGGCTCCGGAAACGGACATCTCCATCATGCAGCAGGCCTGGTTCTCCTGGGCGGAGCTGGACCGCGGCGTGGAGCGCGAATACAAATTCAAGTGCCAGAACACGGGGGTGTACGTCTTCGTGATAGACGGAGAAATCAAGATCGGAGACACAGTGCTGCACCGCCGGGACGGAGCCGGCATCACGGATACGGACTCCATCACCATGGAGGCCCTCCAGAATTCGACCGTTCTGCTGATGGAAGTGGCCGTCTGACCTTTCCGGCTCCGCGCCATGGGCGCACGCACCTTCCGGACCCGCCTGCCCTGAAAAGCCGGCGGGTTTTTGCATTACTTCCCGCCAGCCTTGCTTCTGCTGCGCAGGAAGTGGCCCGCTCCCCATGCAAGCTGCACCAGCCCGTAGCACAGGAAACCCAGCACCACGCTGGAAACAATCCAACCCGTCAGGAACTCCAGGCTTACCATGCCGATGCTCAACCCGTCAAACGGAGCCCAGGACCACTGCTGCACCCCCGTTTTCAGCATCTGCCAGTTTGCCCCGGAGGTGGGAAGCCCCACGCTGGAAAAAAGGAACCACCCCAGCCACCACTGGCCCGGAATGGCAAAAAAGGTGAAGCCGGGAGGGGAAAGCCACGCCATCAGAATGGCTACGGGGATATTCCCCTTGCGCCACAGGCAGGCAAACACGCCCCACAGGCTCTGCATGGGCAGCGGGGCAATCGCCGCCGCGGCCCCCCAGCCGGCGCCCGTAGCCACGGACTGCCTGTTCCAGGACCAGTAAACATGGTCAAAAATCCTGGCGGAAAGGAACTTGCTGGTCCACGATTTCTTACGCACTTCCGTCAGCAGGTAGAGCCTGACCTTGCGCATTAATTGCCTGTAGCGGTGTTCCATTCGCCGGAAAGTCTCATATAAATCCACGCTGAATCAATGGTAAAATGCTCCAGCGCGCGCCATGGCGCAAATTTGCAGCCAATTGTCCTCTGCGCGCGGTTTTTCTTGATTCTCCATGCGGTTTCATGAAATACCTGCGTACGCACCTTTCTTACGAATTATGAGCAAGCAACGACTCGACGTCCTTCTGGTTTCCCGCAATCTCGTAGAATCCCGGGAACTGGCCCAGAGGCTCATCATTGCCGGAGAGGTGAGCGTGGGCGGCCACCCCTCCACCAAGCCGGGGCTCAAGGTCAATGAAGACGCGGAGATCACCATCAGGAACCGCCCCCGCTACGTCAGCCGCGGCGGCCTGAAGATGGAGGGAGCCCTGAACGCCTTTCCCGTCTCCGCGGAAGGCAAGGTCTGCCTGGACATCGGCGCGTCCACCGGAGGCTTTACGGACTGCCTGCTCCAGCACGGAGCCATCAGGGTCCACGCGATCGACGTCGGCACCAACCAGCTCGTCTGGAAACTGCGGCAGGACCCCCGCGTCATCGTAAAGGAGAAATTCAACGCCCGTTACATGACCCCGGAAGACATCGGGGAGCAGGTGGACCTGATCGTTTCCGACGTTTCCTTCATCTCCCTTAAAAAAATCCTGCCCGCAGCCTTTCCCCTGCTGAAGGAAGGCGGGGACGCCCTGGTGCTCATCAAGCCCCAGTTTGAGCTTCAGCCGGAAGACATCGGTCCCGGCGGCATCGTCCGGGACCCGGCCCTGCACCAGCGGGCGGTGGATTCCATACGCGTCTTCGTCACGGAGGAGCTGAACCGCACCTGGATGGGCTGCGAACCCTCCCCCATCACCGGAACGGACGGCAACCATGAATTCCTGGCATGGCTCAAGTAGCCCAAGCCCTGTTCCTGTGAGGCATACCGCGCCCCCGGAAAGCCGCAACAGGCGGTCCGCCGCCGGCCAATCTTCACCGGGCAGGTCAGAGCCTGTGGTACACCTCATCAAACGGAACTCTGCACCGCTCTCCCCAGATGCCTTTCTCTCCGTCCCGTATGCCGCAGGGAATCACCATATTGATCCCGGCGCCATGGGGCAATTCGAGCAGCTTTTTCATACGCTTGCTGTCAAATCCCTCCAGCGGGCACGTATCATACCCTTCAGCGGCCATGGCGATCATGAACGTCTGGGCGGCGAGGGCGCAGGACTTGTTGACCGTAACGCGCACGTCACACTCCGAGACTTCTCGCATCATGGGGCGGAAAAGGCCGATGGCCCTGGCCAGCAAAGTGCGGAAAGCTCCCAAAACGCCGCCACAACGCGCATAAAGGAACGGCATCAGCTTCCCATAGTATAATTCCCGGTCCCTGATGCGTTTGGCCTGGCGTTCCTCCGGGCTGTTCCTGCGGATGTTTCCACGCTCGAATTGGAGGACGAATTGCGCCCGCTGCCGGTACAAGTCCTGCCGCGTCACGAAAACGACTATTTCCGAAGCCGTGGCGGCAGCCGACTGGCCGAGGCAGGCCCCGGCAATGCGGGCGATCAATTCAGGCCGGGTGATTTGGAAGAATTCCCACAGCTGCATGTTTGAACTGCTGGGAGCCAGGGTGGCCATTTCCAGGCAGCGCTTTACCTTTTCAGGGTCCAGCGGTTTATTCTTATTGAATACCCGTACGGCCCTCCGGTAATTCAAGGCTTCTTCCAAATTCGTAACGTTCACCGCCAACGGCTATTGGTTAAACCGGCTCATGACCGTTTCAGCCATTTTTTCAGAACTGAACGGGTCCTGGCCCGTGATCAGGTTTCCGTCCGTCACTACTTCCGGCATCATCGGAATCAATGACTTCTTGTAATCCGCCCGGCGTTCCTTCAGCGCGGATTCCAGATCGAAAGGCACCAGCTTTTTCTTTCCGGCCAGGCCTTCCTCAAACCAGCTGAATCCCGTGACCTTTTTATCTTTTACCAGGTATTCTCCGTTTGAGAGTTTCACGTTTAATAATCCGCATACGCCGTGGCAAATGGCTCCAACTACTTTATTGTTTTCATAGTGGTCTTTGATGAGCGTTTGCAGAACGGCGTTATCCGGAAAATCGAACATCGCGCCGTGGCCCCCGGCCAAATAAATGCAGTCGAACAACTCTCCGGAAACATCATCCAGGCTTTTCGTGTGCCGCAGCACGTCCCGGAATTCGGAATCGTCCCAGTATTCTTTGGAGACTTTGTCCATGTACATCGTTTTCAGGCTCATGGGATCAACCGGGGTATCGCCTCCCTTGGGACTGGCAATGACGATATCGTATCCCCGCTTTTTCGCGCTGTCGTACATGTGGGTAAGCTCACTGAGCCATAATCCCGTTTCTTCTTTTCCGTCCGGAAACATCCCGGTTCCGGTGACAACCATTAATATTTTCATTTGTTTCATCTCTCTGTTTTTCCTGTTCTATATAAAAGCCGGCCATCATCTGTAATTCCTGAATGAATTATTAATTACACACTGCCGGACATATTTTATTTTTCATCTATTGGCAGTTTCACCATGCACGGAAAATGAAACCCTTGTCAATGCGCCACTTCATCCTAATAAAAAGGCGCAGCCGGTTAAATGTCCAGCCCGCCGCTCTTCTTTTAAAGGAAATCCTTAACAGGAATTCCGGGAAACCTCCGGGCTTCAGAACCGCCTCCGGAGACAGGAAAATATGCCGCACCAAGCCTCAAAACACTTTTATTTCCAACACAATAAACAAGAACCGCACCCCTTTCATCCCTCCGGCCCGGCCATGGAGGGAAAAAGGGATTCTCTCCATTTTCCCCCACCCCGCGAACGCCGGAACAGCCCCGGCGGTTCCGCGCCTCCCCCAATGACACGAAATCTTCATTCACGGAACCGGGCCGCGCGAACATGCGGCGCTCCTCTCCGGCGCCAACCCGCCGGAAAAAGAAGATTCCGCCTTCCTTCATTCCATCAAAAACGCCGCCTTCCCACGGAACCGGGAAAGGCGGCGCAGCCGTTGCTGAAACGGAGAATTAAAGCTGGGAAGCGGCGCCCTTGTCCAGAAGGAACTTGGCGTTCGGGTGCTTCTGCAGGTAGGAGGCGGCCACATCCACCGTCACGGGCCCCTGAACGGCCTTCTTCACGATGGAAGCCTTCTTTTCTCCCCAGGCCATCAGAGCCACTTCACGGGCGCCCATGATGGTGGCCACGCCCATGGTGATAGCCGTGGTGGGAACATGTTCCACACCGCCGAAGGCGGGGCCGGCGTCGGAGCGGGTCAGCTCGTCCAGGTGCACCTGGCGGGTAATGGTGGTATCATCGGAACCGGGTTCATTGAAGCCGATGTGGCCGGTGCGGCCGATGCCGAGAATCTGGAGGTCAATGCCGCCGCAGTCCTTGATCTTCTGTTCATACGCGGCGCAGTGGGCGGCAATTTCATCACCCTTGACGGTGCCGGAGGGCAGATTGATGTTTTCCGGCTTCATGTCAATGTGATTGAACAGGTTGGTGTGCATGAAGTACCAGTAGGATTCCGGATGGTCGTGGTCCAGGCCGCTGTATTCGTCCAGATTGAAGGAGATGACGTTGCTGAAGGAAAGGCCTTCCTCCTTGTGAAGACGGACCAGTTCCGCATAAAAAGGCAGCGGGGTGGCGCCCGTGGCAAGGCCAAGAACCACGTTCCTGCCTTCAGCGGCGCGCTTACGGATGAGTTCCGCAACTTCTCCTGCCAAAGACTTGGCAGCATCCTGGGGAGTTTCAAAAGTTTCTACTTTCATAACGCGCCGCATTTTACCGTGCAGGGAATCTTTTTCAATGGAATAGTCCCGGAATCATGCACTTTGATGCGCTTGAGCGGAAAATTCCCGGAAATGGAAGCTTCCCGGTCCCGGGTAAAGCGGCCAGGAAAAAAACGCGGGTGTTTGATTTGCAAGGGCCGGGAAACCGCGTTGCGGCCGGACGGAATGCGTAGCATGAAGCCCGGAGGGTGAATGAGTCTGAAAGACGAATGAATCAAACCCTTGTTCCCGGCAGCGCGGCTTCAAGCTTCCCTTTCCGTTTAACCGGTTAAACGGCCTTCATGCCTGAAATTACTCCGAAGCGCGGCGGAAGGGCTTATTTTCTCCCTTCCGGTCAGGGCACAGGAACTACGGAAAAGAAAAAACGCCCCTTTCCTTGCCCCCCGCCCTTCGTCACGGCAACCGCCGCTCTTGCGCGCCCCTGCCCGCATTACCCTTGAACTTTCCCCCCTGATCATGTATTGCCTTTCCTGACATGGCAGGTTTGATTATTTCTCCAAGGGCACGCCTTTTCCAGGGGCACGACTGGGTTTACGGCACGGAAGTGCGCAAGGTGTTCGGCAATCCCCAGCCGGGGGACGTGGTGGCGCTGAAGGATTTCAAGGACCGTTTTCTGGGGTCCGCCATGTTCAACCCCCATTCCCAGATCGTTGCCAGGCGCTTTTCCCGCCGCAAGCAGGAACTGGACGGAGACTTTTTTTCCCGGCGCATCAGCCAGGCGGTGGAACTGCGGCGCCGGTACCTGCCGGAAGAAACGCTCACGCGCCTCGTCTGGAGCGAGTCGGACGGCCTCCCCGGCCTGATCGTGGACCGTTACGCGGATTACCTGGTCGTGCAGACGCTGACCGTCGCCATGGAACGCCGCCTTCCCATCATCCTGAACGTTCTGGAAGACCTGCTCTCCCCCAGGGGGATCATCGTCAGGAATGATTCCCCCATGCTGGCGGCGGAAGGCATTGAGCCGTCCGTCCGCGTGGCGCGCGGACAGGAGCCGGAACCCTTCGCCGCACGCAGCGGAAACGTGCAGTTCATGATTGACCTCCAGACGGGACAAAAAACCGGCCTGTACCTGGACCAGCTGGACAATTATGCCGCCGTGGCCCGTTTTGCCCGCGGGCGCCGCGTGCTGGACTGCTTCTGCAACCAGGGCGGCTTTGCCCTGGCCTGCGCCCTGGAGGGGGCTGCGGAAGTCACGGCCGTGGACGTCTCCCAGGACGCCATGGACGCCGTGGCGCGCAACGCAAAGCTGAACGGCGTCTCCATCCAGTGTGTTACGGACAACGCGTTTGACTTCCTGAAGAAGGAGGCCGCCCTTGTCCGGGACGGCGGGGAGCACAAGTGGGACCTGATCATTCTGGACCCTCCCTCCTTCACCAGAAACAAGAAATCCGTGCATGACGCCATGCGCGGGTATAAGGAAATCCACCTCCGCGCCATGAAGCTTCTGGCGCCGGGAGGCATCCTTTCCACCTTCTGCTGCTCCCACCACGCCGGGGCGGACCTGTTCCGGGAAAGCGTTCTGGACGCCGCCATTGACGCGCCGGCCACCCTGCGCCTGGTACAGCAACACGGCCAGAGGCCGGATCACCCGGTTTTACTGAACATTCCGGAAACGGAATACCTTAAGGGGTTCACTTATGAACTGCTTCCCGGCAGATGATTTCGTTACAATGACAATATCCTTCCCTCCGGTCTGATATTGTAAAGAATACGATGCTGTTTTTCCTGAATAAAAACAATCGTTTCAATGAAAAAATACTTGCTTATCCCCTTTTCCTGTCCTATATTGCGTTTCGAGCAGGTGAGCGCTCGTTAAAAAAGCTCTCTGGATCTTAACCGATCCAGTTTCATAGGGTAGTTGGGGCGCCCCGGTCGTTTTACGACCGGGGCGACTTTCTTTTTCAGGGAATGTCTGGAATTGCATCTTTTCAATCAGGGAGTTTTATAGTAGGGTGATTGAAATAACCCACATTTCCCCTCATGCATCCTGCCGTAGAACAAATCCGCCAGTACCTGCAATTGATCGCCCTGCAATTCGTGCAACACCCGGAACAGGCGGAATTGCGCGTTGCGGAATCCCCGCAGGGAGACGCCGTCCGCTTCCGCCTGATTCTGGAGAAAACAGACGTGGCCCGCATCATTGGCCGCAACGGGATGACGGCCTCGGCCATCCGCTCCCTGGCCAAGGCGGCGGGGGAAAAGCACGGCCTCAAGGTCATCGTGCACATGCTTTCCCATGAGGAAGCGGCGGAACAGCCGTAAGGCCCCCGCTTCCCCTTATTATAATTCCACATCCAGCACCAGGGCCAGCAGATTGAACGGGTCCGGCGTCTCCACCCGGAGGGCAAAGGAAGACTGCTCATTCATGCCGTAATTGTGGATCATGCGCACGTAGCCGGAATAAGGCTCCTCCACGCCGTACCTGCCGGGCTGAAAATCCCTCCACGCATCCGGATGGCCCGTGCCGTACCGGAACTTCAGGGAGCTTTCGTGAAGCAGCGCCCTCGCACCAAGCTGCTTTTTAAACCTGCCCAGCGTCTCAAGCGTTTCCAGGGGCATCGTCCTCACCTCCGCCGGGGCGGCCAGCCCTACGGACACGGTTTCTCCGTCCCTCCTGCCGGGGCAGGCGGCATTCCCCTCCCCGTCAACGCTAATGGGCATCCATGCGCCGTCCCCGTCCAGCAGGACGGCACCGCATCCCGCCAGATGGCCCAGCCCGGCCAAAGCCTCCCTCCGCACCACGGCCTCCGTGCAGGCGTCCAGGCAGGCATTGCCGTCCGCCAGGCGCTCCACGGTGATGCAGGCCTGTTCCCCCTCTCCGCGCGCCACGGCAAACCACACATCCTCATCCGGCGTATCACGGGAGCCGCGCAAAGCCGCCACGGACAGAATGCGGCCATGTTCCAGGCGGTGGGCGTGCCACGCCACCACGTTCTGCTCCCTGTTCAGCGTCATGCACACGGCAGAGCCGTCCCCCAGCACGCACCAGACATGGAACGCCGTGCTCCTCTGCACCGTCCAGTCCACAATCCCCGCCTTCAGCAGATGGCCGGACAACAGGCTGACGTCCCGCGTCTGGTAGCCGTCCGCCTCCAGGGAATAAAACAGTTCCCGCACCATCATGCCCCCCTGCTGGACAAAGAGGAGGCTGTTTTCCACCGTCAGGGCGTCCAGGGAGGCGGAACCCACTCCGGAATGGCGCTGGAATTCAGCATTGGCCGCGCTCAGTCCTTCCGAGTTGGAGGCGGACAGCCGCCACTCCCCTTCGCTGGTGCCGATCATCAGCCCCCGCAGGGAGGCAATCCAGGAGATGCGGTTCTGCTGGGAGGCCGCCATCGTCAGAATCATGGCGGAATCCGCCGGAATGCCCGGAGCAAACGCGGAAAAATCATCCACCCGGCTGGCCCACAGCGTCTGTGGCTGGCCGGGAGTTCCGCCGAACCACAACCGCCCCTGGTGGAACTCCACCGTGCACGGATACCCGTTCCGGACGCCGAATGCGCCAAAGGACCAGTCATTGGTCTCGCAATCCCCCAGCACGTAGTAGGACAGGTGAAGGGCGTTCGTGAGATAAACGCTGCGGGGGGAAACGTATTCCTCCACTACCATTTCATGGTCAAAGGACCCGGCGGAGGCCCGGAACACGGGCGTTCCCGTGGAAGCGCCGTTCCTGTACGCCATCAGGCGGATTTTATAATAGGATAATTCCTCTTCATGGCCGCTCAGGGAAAAATTGTTCCGGAACCCGTCCTTCTGCTGGAAGCTCTTCACGGAGTGCCAGACCAGGGAGGGCTGGCTGGGGAGGTAATTGGAACCGTCCGGATACCCCCGGCACACTTCCCACTCCGCATCCCAGGTGCCCGTCGTTTCCAGCGTCCACGCGCCGCTGACGTAAACGCGCGCGCTGGCGTCGGAGCCCTTTTCAAAAAAGGCCGTGTACCTCTCCGGGCGGTTCACGCCGGGCTGGTAGTTGGTCTTCCTGCTGAAATCCCGGATGCACGTATAAGACTGCCGCCAGCCGTCCTCCCGGTCCATGGAAAAAGTCTCCCCCTTGTAAAGGTCCCGGTCCAGGTTTGTCAGATGGTAAAAGGGCATCTGGGTTCCCTCCACTACGGATTCCCCGTATTTCCGGGTAATGCGGAGAAACTCCCTGCCCTCCATTTCCGGCGTGAAAACGTCGGCGTCCGCACTGGCCAGCAATCTGGCGGCATTCCCTTCCCTCACCGTCCGGCATTCCAGCCTCACGGCATTGAACAGGGAGCTTTCATAAGGCATGCCGGAAAACTCCAGCGCCTCCAGCCGCCAGTCGTCGTCCGCATGGCGGGAGAGCGTCATGGGCGGAGTGGACGGCTCCACGCAGTAAATCACATCATTCAGCTGCTGCATCCGGAGGTTCCGGACCTGTTCGTCCGTCTTCCACGGCGTACGCGTTTCCAGCACGCCGCCCTCCGCATCCCGCAGAGGCGCGCCGTCCTTGAAATAACGGATGTAGCCCCGCCCCGCTTCCAGCATGAACTGCACGCCCGTGGAGTATTTGAAGGAGACCAGCCTCACGGCCCCCTCCGTGCATCCCGCGCGGGCGGCCAGACGCGTTCCCGGCCTGCGCCGGAGGCCGCCAAAGGGGCTGACCAGGAAATTCATCAGCCGGGAGGCGCCCCGGGACACAGGGTCCAGGTCCGCACGTCCGGCCAGCCACGGGGTCAACTCCCCGGCAGTGAAACTGAGCCGCTGTAATACTTGTTTTGCCATATTCCTCCCCACCAAAGCAGAAAGGAGGAAAAGCCGTCAACACGCCTGAAAGGTGATGCAGAAAACCGCCCATTTCAGATGCCGTCTGTTTTGATCCGTTTGAACGAACTATATCCGGAACAGGCTAATATCACCTATTGGAATCAAGTTTTTAACAGGAAACACTCATTAAAATTTCCAAAAAACTTGACAAATAATCATATTTTAGATCTCATTTACTTATAAAATAATTAACTGTTATCCTATATAATGCCACTTTTCCTATCTTCATCGCTCTCCCGTCTGCTGGTTCTCATCTTGGCGGTACTGTTCAGTTCCGGTATTCTACGGGCAGATAAAGAGGAAGAGGACACTTTAGAAGAAACCGGGCAAGAAGCCACCGGCCCCCTTAAAATCAAATCACAGACAAAACTCTGCTCCGCAGATTACTATATCAAGGGTGGAAATGGAGACAAAAATGAGGATAAAAAGAGGATAAACATTGGAATTGGAGAAGAAATCACTTTTCTGCTTGTCGGCAAACCGAAAGGCTCCATTAAAGAACTTAAATGGAACATTGAAGGAGATGGATTCAAAAAAACCAATTTAGACCAATTTACAGGAAACTTAAAAATTTCCTTAATTGCAAAGAATGATTTAAAAAAAGACACAACTGCTAAAATCAAAGCGGAAACAAGTGAAGGACTTCAGACAGCAATAACGATTAATATAAAAGTTCCTAACAAAATAGAAGGGAAAAAATACACGGGCATATTCGAAGGCTCCGATGGTCAATCAATTAATGTCAGCGATTACCAAATTCCGGCAGGCAGACACGGGGTCATTGGATTCATTGAAGTAACCTTGTCGCCTACGGATGTAAGTTTCAAGAATATTAATGTTATTGAAAAAGACGGAGGACTTGGGTGGAAAGGAAAAGACAATGGCAAGCCCAAACCTGCTCTGGCTTCCGGCCATACCGGAAATGGAGCTGGAAAAATCGCTAGAATACAAGATAAAAACACGTTTTATGATTTTGTCAGTGAATTGGAGGATATCATCGTCGTTCTCGACACTATTAAGAAAACCAACGAAAATCCTCAAGAATTTTGGTGGGTATGTAATGCTCATGTCTATTTGAAAGACCAAAAGAAAGATCTGTTCCGGCTCGGTACGACAAATCAGGAATTTTATATTGAGGCTTTCTTGAAAGAGATAGCAACAAAAACGATCATCAAAAAATTTAACGTTACCTTTGAAAGAAACAGCAACGACGGTTAGAGTTACTATGAAAACAATCTCATTTCTATTTTTTTGTTTTGTCTTCTTCACCATCGGTTGGAATACAAATGCCGATAATTTTACTCTGGAAACTCCAGAGTGCATTGAACAATACAAAACGTCTCCTGACGCCATCAAAAAGCTGAATGCCATACTAAAAGACAATCAGATTAAATCCTTTTACAATGAAGCAGAAAAAAACGAACTTACTTTCAGCATCACAACGAAAGATAATGTTTATACTGAACTGAAAAATAAAATATGGTACTGCTATCTCGTAGCTACGGCTCCTGTTTTTACTTTTAAAACATACAAAGAAACGGAACCGGATATTGATATAGACGATACGGCGGATCTTAGCCGTAAATCCATGGTATGCGGCTTTCTTGCAAAGTATATAGGACTAATCCGGGATTCCGGAGAAATCAAGGAATCTCTCAAAAAAAAGACCATCCGGCGCCTTCTGCTCCCTTATTACGCACACATTCTGAAACAATTTAAAAATGCCCACGAGCAAAATCCTTATAATATCACCGAAACCAAGGAGCAGGGTGAACATAAAAAAGAAAACACCATTTACGTCACCTCCCGAAAACAGATGGAAGAAATTTTTACCCGCATAAATGAAATCGCAGATGGAAAATCCTTCATCAATGCAAGAAACATCATCGTAGAGGACGAAGTCAACTACCTTGAGAAGGTTTTTATGGAACTCCTCGTCGCCGAATTTCCAGGTACATATGCTAAGGTAGAGGATTTTCTTCTTAAAGCCGGATATTCCAGGGAAGACATTCCCGGCCTAATTGACCGCACCGTTGGACGGGATGATAAAACCGATTTTCTATACCAAGGCAAGCACCGGATTGAACATGACCGGCTTTTTAAAAAGAAGAGAAAGAAATAAAAAATCCGGTTCTTCCCTTAAAAATATCCTTCCGAGAATGGATATAGTTTTCTACCTAAGTAGAACCTCCCCCCCTAAAAAGGAATCCAAGGTATCTCCTCCTTCCCTTTCCCGGCCCTTGCTTTTGCAAGACGTGGAAACGGTTTGAATATCCAGTCCTCCCCTACAGGGCAATGGCCCACAGCACCTTCAGGTAGCGGCCTTCCGGATAAGTGCTCAGGAAGGGGTGGTCCCAGCCGGGGCCGGTCATGGCCATGATCTGGAGCTTGCGCCCCTGCCGCTGGGCGGCCTTGATGACGGTCTGTTCAAATTCCGCGGGGGAAAGCAGCCCGGAGCAGGAACAGGTGACGAACAGGCCGCCGGGCCGCACGCACTGCAAGCCCAGCATGTTGAGGTCATGGTACTTTTTGATGCCTTCCTCGTATCCCTCCCGGCCGATGATGAATTTGGGCGGGTCCAGCAGCACGGCGTCAAACAGGCGTCCGTTGCGCACCATCTGGCGCGCGTAGACAAATGCGTCCGCATGCACGAAGTCAATGCGCTGCTGGTTGATGTTTCCATTCCTCTTGGCCATGGCGATGGCCTTTTCATCCAGGTCCACGCCCGTGACTTCCGCGGCGCCTCCCAGCATCTTGGCGGCAATGGAAAAGCCGCCGCTGTAGCAGCACAGGTCCAGCACCGTGGCCCCCTTCACCAGGGAGGCGAATTTGAGGCGGTTGTCCCGCTGGTCACAGAAGAAGCCCGTCTTGTGCCCCTGGGCGAAGTCCACTTCATAAGTGATGCCGTTTTCCACAATCTTCACCATCCGGACGGGAGCCGGGGATTCCGGGGCGTCCTCCGCGCGGATGCCTTCCATGCGGGCAATGCTCTCGTCCACCTGCACCACGTGGCGTTTGGTGCCGCACAGGCGGTGCAGCAGGGGCAGCCAGCGGTCCAGACGCTGCCAGACGGCCAGCGTGCTCACCTCCAGGCTCAGCACGTCCGCATAACGGTCCACCACCAGGCCGCCCAGGCCGTCGGAGTCACCGTGCAGCACGCGGTACGCGTTAGTGGTTTCATCCAGGCGCAGAATGTCCCTGCGCAGCTTCACGGCGCGTTCCAGGGCGGCGTCCAGGTCCCGTTCCGTAAAGGCGTCCTTCCCGTGGTATACCACGCGCAGGGGCGTTCGGCTGGCTTCATTCCAGAAGCCGGCGCCGAAGAGTTCCCCGTTCTTGTCATAGACGTGCACCAGGCTTCCCGGAGCTATTTCCCCGCTCACGGAGCCGAGCATGCGGGGGAATACGGCCGGATTGTACGTGAAGTACTTCAGTTCCACCCACGGCGTGAGCCATTGTTCACTGCCTTCCGGTGATTTGTTGACAAAAGAGGCCTTCCTGGGGGCCGTGCGCGGGCGCGGCCCCTGCTGGGAACGCCGGTCCCGGTAGGAGGGCCTGGGGCGGGAATCACGGGCGTCACGGGGATTGCGGAAATCATTCATGAGATTCGGGAGAGAAATGTTGGATCTGAGGCATAGCGAGCCACGGCCAGGTCAATGGCCTCTTCATACGTCCTCACTGGCTTCTTCATCAGGGAAGCGAGCCGTTCGCAGGACATGGCGGTATGCCGGGGCCGAGCATCCCTGAAACCGGCCTGTTCGTCGAGCTTTTGTTCCGCCACGGGCGGCAAAGAAGGCAGAAGGCCATGCCTTGCCGCGCTTTCCAGCGTCTTCACGGCATATCCGTGCCAGGAAACCGGCTCCCCGGACTGGCACAGGTGCAGCACGCCGGACGCATCGCTTTCATACATCAGGAAGCGCAGCCAGCCGCACAGGTCCTCCACCCAGGCGGGCATGGACCATTTGTCCGCCACGGCGGAGAGCGGTTCTCCGTTCAGCGCCTTGCGCAGCACCATCTCCGGAAAGGAGGGGCGCTCCGGATTGCCGAACACCCAGGAAACGCGGGCAACCAGCGCCTCCGGCATCTCCTCCCGCACGCGGAGTTCCGCCTCCAGCTTGGATTCTCCGTACACATTCACGGGGCGGCACTTTTCCGCCTCCGTTTTCAGGCCTCCCCTCCTGCCGTCCAGCACGTAGTCCGTGCTCAGATGGATGAAGCGCATGCCCTCCAGGCGGCAGATGCGGGCCATCATCTCCGGAGCCATGGCGTTCACGCGGTGCGCCGTCTCCGGATCATCCAGGCAGGCCTCCAGGCCGCTCACGGCGGCGCAGTTCACCACATGGGTGGCGCCCGAGGAAAGCAGCACGTTTTTCAGGACTTTTAAATCCTTTAAATCACAGGCGTTCCGGCCGCACCTCACCACTTCCATGCCTTCTTTTTCCAGATGCGCCGCCAGGCGGCTCCCCACCCGTCCGCCCGCCCCAAACACCAATGTCCTGTACATGACACGGAGCTTAGCCTTTCCCCCTTCAAAATCCAATGGAAAACCCTTTTTCATCGTGACAAAAGATTGAAAGGCTGTTTGAATGAAAGTTGTGTTTTACCATGAATATTCTTTAACGGCCTGCGGTCCGCTGAACGCCAGAGCCGCGGAAGTTTGCAGGAAGGGAGCCCTCATTAAAACGGATGAAGGCGGGTACGGCTGCATCCATCCCTGGCCGGAGCTGGGGGACGCCACGCTGCAGGAGGAACTGGACGCGCTCAGGAAGGGAAGCCCCCTGCCGCTGGGCGTCCGCGCCGTGGAGTGCGCCCGGACGGACGGAGAGGCGCGCGCGAAGGGAATCAGCCTGTTTGACGGCCTCCACATCCCCGCCAGCCATGCCACGCTGCCCTCCTGCGTCAGCCCCGCCACCATCCGCATCATGGAATCCAAGGGGTTCAAGGCAGGAAAAATCAAGGCCAGCCCCAACCTGGCGGCCGCCCTGGAACGGCTGACCATGCTGGCCTCCATGGTCCCCGCCTGGCGCTGGCGGCTGGATTTCAACGGCTGCCTGAATGAAAACGATTCCCTGAAGTTCTGGAAATCCCTGCCCCACCACCTGAAAACCCGGATAGACTTCATTGAAGATCCGTGCCCCTTCTCCATCCAGAGCTGGGAACGGCTGGTGGACGCCGGAATGCCGCTGGCCCTGGATATGGGTTCGGACTCGGAGCACCAGCCGGCCATCTCCTCGGACCTGCCCATCATCCGCATCGTCAAGCCCGCGCGGGAAGCCATCCCCGCATATCTTTACGAAGCCCCCGTCTTCACCACCGTCATGGACCACCCCGTGGGGCAGCTCTGGGCCGTTTACCAAGCGGCGGATTATTATCGCAACGCCCTGCCCACGGAAATTCCTCTCTGCGGCCTCTGCACGCACCTTCTGTTTGAACCGGACCCCTTCATTGACCAGATGGGCGGCATGAATCCGCAGGTGGCCGTACCCGCCGGAACGGGCCTGGGCTTTGACGGGATGCTGGAGGCCCTGCCCTGGAAAAAACTTTAACGGCGCGCCGCGCTTTCCCGGAACCCCGCACGGGCACAAAAAAGGCATGAAGCGGAACGCGCTTCATGCCTTTGTCATTTACCGGAACAGCCGGGAAACCCGTTACCTGGGCTCCGTGGAGAACTTCAGTCCGGGATATTCCTTCACGTTGCAGCCGGGCGTTTTGGGATTCACCTGCACCGGAACGAACGTGAACATCCACCGGCGCGCGGAATTGTTGCTGGGGCTTTTCACCAGCACGCGGTTCCAGCCCTTCTTGAGGGGAATCATCGTGGGCTCGCGGAAATGGTAGTTTTCATCCACCATCACGCCGCCGTTATGGGGCTTCTTCCATTGCGGGGGATCAATCTCCTGCCCGTTCACGAAGAACTTGGGATTTGCGTGGAACCACTTGCCGGGAACGCTCGCCGGGCCGTTGCGCCAGTCGGATGTGGCCCAGGTATGGCCGCTGATCCAGAAGGGCACCGTCTGCGCCTTGGGGGAATAAATGTACGTCTGCGCGTAATAGGTATGGTTCTTGTGGGGGTAGGCCCCCATCTTCGCCCCGTTGAACAGCGTCGGGAAATCGCAGTAATGCTTGAAGATGATGGTGGCTCCCGTGTAGGCATCCTTGGACCACTCGTAGGTGACGCCGTCAATCTCGTAGGAATCCTTCATCTTCCCGGTCTTGTTGTCCGCCTCCGGGGCAAACTCCGTTTCCGTCTTTCCGCCGTTGGGGATGGGCCCCAGCAGCTTCCACGGAATATGGGCCTGCCGCACGTAATTGAACTCCTTGTTCACGAAGAAGCGGTCCCGGATGGCGAGCACGCGGTTCTCGTACTCCGCAAACCCTTTCAGCAGCGGGTCCCCCTGCACCGGAAGGTTGGAGAAATACTTCATGTACTCGTCCTGGTTGGGGTCTCCCTGCACCTTTTCATGGGGATTGTTCCACAAGGGTTCGGAAACGAACGCCATGCCTGCGTAAACGGGCGTCTGGAGAACCTGGTTGCGCGGGTCCGTGATTTCCAGGTCCGGGAAGGAGCACAGCATCATGCCCAGGCCGTCCGCATTCTGGAACGGGCACGCCCGGCGGAAATACATGGTCATGGCCGTTTCAAACGGATCAAGGTGGTTCAGGTAGGTCTCCAGGGAATCCACGTACCTGGCTCCGTTGGCAGGCCACGCGCCGCGGTTCTGGCGGCCGGACCACAATTGCTGGATGGAGCCGTTATAGCCTTTCGGAGTCAGGCCGGGGTGCCACCTCATGGGCGTACGGCCGCAGGACTCCACCGCATTGATGTACTCCTTCAAAATATCATTGTTCACCTGCTCGTCCTTGCCGTGGGCCTCATCCGTGCCGATGTGGATGATAGGCATCTTCTCCCTGGGCACCAGGGAGCACATCTCCTTGATGAGGGCCACCAGGGCCTTGGTGGCCTTCTCATCGCTCATCTTTACGTTGAGCGCCTTGCGGAACGCCTGGCTGTGCCCCGGCATGTCCATCTCCGGAATCAGCAGGATGTTGCGCAGGCGGCAGTACTCCACCAGCTGCTTGAACTCCTTCTGCGT
Organism: Akkermansia muciniphila; assembly: GCF_040616545.1. Classification (NCBI taxonomy): domain Bacteria; kingdom Pseudomonadati; phylum Verrucomicrobiota; class Verrucomicrobiia; order Verrucomicrobiales; family Akkermansiaceae; genus Akkermansia; species Akkermansia muciniphila. Next base: position 2,763,131 of record NZ_CP156688.1, read on the forward strand.
ATAAAACTTGCCGGGCATGCGCGTAAAGTTCCTGGGATCATTCAGCTCCGGATAAATCTTGGACTCCAGCCGCCAGCCGGGATGTTCCGTGAAATGGAAGTGGTACACGTTCAGCTTCAGCTGCGCCATGGAGTCCAGCTCCTGCGCGATCAGGGGGAGGGGCATGTAATTGCGCCCCACGTCGTTCATGAATCCGCGGATTTCAAAATCCGGCCAGTCCACGATGTCGCACGCGGCAACCGTGGTGGTTCCGCCGCGGCGCAGAAGAAGCTGCTCCAGCGTCTTCATGCCGTAATAAAACCCCTTGGTGTCCCTGGCCGTGATCAGCGCGCCTCCGGGAGTCACGCGCAGGGAGTAAGCCTCCTCCTTCAGCTTGGGATTCTCCGTCCCGGCCTTCACCTCCCCTTTCACGAACTTGATGGCGAACGCTCCGTCCTGGGCCACCTTCACCCGGTGGTCCGCCAGGAAGGACTTCAATTCGGAAACGATAAACTTCATCTGCTCCGGATAGGAAGTCCTGGACGGCGCGGGAGCCAGAATCCGCACGGACTGCACGGGTATGGCCTTGCCGTCCCAGCGTAGTTCCTGGGGCTTGGGAACCAGCGGAGGCTGGTCGGCCGGAAACAGTCTGTAATTGGCCCCCGTGGCCGGAAAGGAAGGAGCGGTATCCTGCCCCCACGCCCCGGCGCACGCCATGCACATCCATGCCAACGATAACAAGAGAAACTTCATGCGGCTAATAATACGCCCGGAAAGCCCCCGTCCTGTCAAATCCATCGTGCCGCATTCCGCGGAAAACGGGCCTTTTACAGCAGTTTTTGCAAAAAGACCAGTACCGGAGCCTACATGACGGAGGGCGCCTGCACCGGCTGCACGGCGGGACGGGCGTCCGTCTCCCCGCTGATGCCGTTCACGGCCACGCCGTGGCGCACGACGTAAAGCCCCGCTTCCTCCTCCGTCTTCCCGGCCGCAAAGCCCCAGTAATAATTGCTCCGGTCATGGTAGCACGCCCATTCCCCGCTGATGCCGGGGCGGGCCTCCATCAGCAGGGAATAGGAATCCGCCGGGGAAACCTTGAAGCCGCGGGGCGTCTCCAGCCCGGAGGAGGGAAAGGAGCTGATGTCCCCCCTCCAGACCAGATCCAGGGGGGAGGAAGATATCAGGCCGTCCGCAAGACGGGTGCCCGCCAGCATCTGCCCGGTGCCGAGCATGGGCAGGCATGAGGCGTACAGAAGGGTGGTTCCGCAGACGGCGGCGCAAAGAACGGAGCGAAGGGATAAAGACATGGCAGGTTCCTGGAAAAGGCGGAAAGGAATCAACTACCAAAAACTTCCCCAGTCAATCAAAAACAGGCCTTCCGGCCGCTGTGGCGGAAAAATGCCCGCTCCCCGGACGGGTGGACAGCTTGACAACCCCTCCGCGCATTTCTATAGTTTGCCTCCCGTCTGAAAAGGAGGTCCGTTCATGGCAGCCCAGTCACGCAACATCGCAGAGTTGGAAAACGCATCCGTATGGCGTCTGCTGGTCCAGTACTCCCTGCCATCCATCGCCGGCATGGTGGTGTACTCCCTGTACAACATCATTGACAGCGTCTTCATCGGCCACGGGGTGGGCCCCCTGGCCCTGTCCGGCCTGGCCGTCACCTTCCCCATCATGAACCTGACCTTTGCCCTGGGCACGCTGGTAGGCATTGGCGGAGCGGCCATCAGCTCCATCCGGCTGGGCAAGAAAGACCAGGAGGGGACGGAACGCACGCTGGGGAACGTCCTCATCATGAGCCTGATCGCCGCCGTGGTGCTGGTGGTTCCCACACTGCTTTTCCTGACGGAAATCCTGACCGCCTTCGGAGCCAGCGGACAGACGCTCACGTACGCGTATGACTTCATGCTGGTCACCCTGCTGGGGCTGCCCGTCACATACGTCTTCTTCAACCTCAACCACGTCATGAGGGCCACCGGCTACCCCAAAAAGGCCATGGGCTCCACCCTGCTCTCCGTGGGGATCAATATCATCCTGGCGCCCATCTTCATCTTCTGGTTCAAATGGGGAATCACCGGGGCCGCCGTGGCCACCCTGCTGGCCCAGGTCACCGGCATGGCGCGCGTGCTGCTCCACTTTTCCGACGCGGCCAGCACGGTCCACTTCCGCAGCGGCATCTGGGAACTGCGTAAGGCCATCGTCACCGGAATCCTGTCCATCGGCATGGCTCCGTGCCTGGTAAACGTCTGCGGCAGCGCGGTCACCATCGCCATTAACAGGCAGCTGGCGGACCACGGGGGAGACCTGGCCATCGGGGCCTACGGCATCATCAACCGCATCCTCATCCTCTTCGCCATGCTCGTCATCGGCCTCACGCAGGGGATGCAGCCCATCATCGGCTACAACCACGGGGCCATGAAGCCGGGCCGCGTGCTGCTCACGCTTAAATACGGCGTCCTGGCCGGGACCGCCTTCACCACGCTGGGCTTTCTGGCCTGCGTGCTCTTCCCCCGCGGCATTGCCGGACTGTTTACGGATGACGCGGCCCTCATCAGCCTGGCGGCCAACGGCCTGACCATCTGCGTGCTCGCCTTCCCGCTCATCGGCAGCCAGATCATCATCGGCAACTTCTTCCAGGCCATCGGCAAGGCGCGGCTCGCCATCTTCCTTTCCCTGACGCGCCAGATGCTCTTCCTGCTCCCGTTCCTGCTGGTACTGCCGCGATTCTGGGGCCAGGACGGCGTCTGGGCCTCCCTGCCGCTGGCGGATGTGCTCTCCTTCATCGTCACCCTGCTCTTCATCCGCCGGTTCCTCAAATACTACCGCCTGAAGAACAGGCACTACCTGCCCCAAGCGTAAGCCCCCGGCGTGTGACACAAGCCTTCCGGGGCCTTCCTTCGCTGCCGCCCAGTTTCCCTCTGGCTGCCGCAAAAGCTTGCGGAGTTCCTTCCCGGCAGGAAGAAAGCATGGTTTGCTGGTTTACAAGGGCCGGGAAACTGCGTTGCGGCTGGACGGAATGCGGAGCATGGAGCCCGAAGGATGAAAGAGTCTGAAAGACGAATGAGTCAAACCCTTGTTCCCAGCAGCGCGGCCATCAGGAAACACGGGGGAAAGGACATACCACCATGGCGTGAACGGCAAACGGCCAGCCGGGAGCGGAAGCTTCCGGCCTTCGTGCCTCTTTACCGCAGCGCAGAGAAAGGAGTTTTTTTCCTTCCCGGCGTCCTGCTTTATTTCAGTTTCCGCAAGGGCCGGAGGCGCTTCATCAGGCCTTTTTCATCCATTTTTTACAGACATAACCCCGGCAGTATGCCTAACGCGCGGCGCGTTAGGGACTCTATTTTGTTGACGGCTTCGTGTGAATTCATCATCCGGAGCCGGGTCCGGGAGCAGCCGGGGAACCTGTTTTCCACCTGCCGGCCACCCTCTGAGAGAATAACCCGAAATACATTTACAAGGAATCTGACAAAATGAAAAACGGAATCATGATGCAATATTTTGAGTGGAACCTGCCCAATGACGGGCAGTTCTGGAACAAGCTGAAAGAAGACGCCCCCCATCTGGAAGAGATTGGCGTCACAGCCGTCTGGATTCCGCCGGCTTACAAGGGCAAGGAACAGAATGACGTGGGTTACGGCACCTACGACCTGTTTGACCTGGGTGAATTCGACCAGAAAAACACCGTCCGCACCAAATACGGCACCAAGCAGGAGCTCCAGGACGCCATCAAGGCCCTTCATGAACACCACGTGGGCGTTTACCTGGACGCCGTGATGAACCACAAGGCCGGAGCGGATTATACGGAAAAATTCATGGCCAAGGAAGTGGACCAGCAGAACCGGGACCAGGAAATTACGGACGCGTACGAGATCGAAGGCTGGACCGGCTTCAACTTCCCCGGACGCGGAGACAAGTATTCCGACTTCAAATGGCACTGGTACCACTTCACCGGCACGGACTATGACGCCGCTACGGAAAAGACCGCCATCTTCAAGATCATGGGGGACGGCAAGAGCTGGAGCGAAGGCGTGGACGAAGAAAACGGCAATTATGACTACCTCATGTTCGCCAATCTGGACTTTGACCACCCGGAAGTGGTGAAGGAAATGGAAAAATGGGGCGTTTGGGTATCCCGGGAACTGGACCTGGACGGCATGAGGCTGGACGCCATCAAGCATATCAATGACGAGTTCATCAAGAAATTCCTGGCGGCCGTCCGTAAGGACAGGGGAGAGGACTTCTACGCCGTGGGCGAATACTGGAAGCAGGACTTGGATTCCCTGAACGAGTACCTCAAGGAGGAACGCTACAAGGTGGACCTGTTTGACGTGCCCCTGCACTACAACATGTACCAGGCCTCCAAGCAGGGCCGGGATTACGACCTCTCCAAGATTCTGGACGGCACCCTGGTCCAGAACCACCCCACGCTGGCCGTCACCTTTGTGGACAACCATGACTCCCAGTGGGGCAGCTCCCTGGAATCAGCCGTGGAAGACTGGTTCAAGCCCTCCGCCTACGCGCTTATCCTGCTCATGAAGGAAGGCTACCCCTGCATCTTTTACGGAGATTACTACGGCGTGAGCGGCAACCCGCCCATGCACCGCGGCATCATCGACAACCTGCTGGAAATCCGCAAGAACCATGCGTTCGGGGAGCAGAACTACTACTTTGACCATCCGAACACCATCGGCTTTACCCGCGTGGGGGATGAAAACCACCCTAAATCCGGCGTGGCCGTGCTCATCTCCAACGGGGAGGACGGAGACAAGGTGATGAACGTGGGCAAGCAGCACGCGGGAGAGACCTGGAAGGAAGCCACCGGAAACGTGGAGGAAACCGTCACCATTGACGAGGAAGGCAACGGCCAGTTCCTGGTTCACGGCGGCAACGTGGCCGTCTGGATTCCGGAAAACGCTCCGCAGGACCCCAAGCAGGACGCCCGGGTGGAAGACGAAAAATAAGCTGAACCATGGCTCCGCCGGCAGGCAAGCCGGGCGGGCAATTAATGGACGGCCTGTCCCCATTTCCGGACCATTGTTCCGGAATGCGGGTCAGGCCGTTCTGACTTTAATCACCAGTTTCCGGAGAGCGCCTTCCCCAATGCAGCCGGCATGGGCGTCCTCCGGGAAAAAGACGGCGAACTGCCCCGGCTTCACGGTAAAAGAGGTGTCCGGCGCATCGTCGTAATGCTGCGCGTCCTTTTCCGTATTGAACGGTTCGGAAGGCTTTTCCAGGGCTGCACGGTCCTTCCACGCAAACCCTTCCTCCCGTGAAAGGGGCACGTGGATGTCTATGAACCTGTCGTGCACTTCCATGCGGGCCTTCTCCGGCTTCTTCATCACAGGTTCATTCACCATGACGACCAGGGCATCCTGCACCAGCACATGGGGCCCCGGTTCCAGGGTGGCCGGACCGGCCTCCCTCACAAAATCAAAGGCACGCTTGAACAGCGGATTCAGGTTCTCGTACCGGGCGGCGTCGGAAAGGGGGGCGATAATCATGGCGGGTTCTTTTCTGGAACGGCCTTCATTGTAATGCGCCGCCGCCAGCCGTCAAACCCTTTGGCCCTTCCGCCGTTCCTGCGCCTTTTCCGCGCGGTCCGGGGGAGCGCATGAAAAGAGGCGCGTTTATCCGGCGGGAGAAACTGCGGCGTTCTTTGCTCCGTTCTCCATTGGAACAGGGATTGAAAAAACCCCTCATTTATTTACATGTTATCAACATGTTATTCACTAATGGATTTCCACGCGTTTTCAACACCTTCCCAGCCTGAATCCCGTCAAAACGCTTGTCTTTACGCGCCAGTAAGTATATTAGAGTAACTGTAATCTATCAACTGCACGATGATCACTCAAAAGAATCCATCCAGCGCCTACCGGCCCTCCTATGACCGTACTCCCAAATATACCGTGAAACAGGTTGCGGAAATGATGGAGATGTCCGCCTACACCATCCGGTATTATGAAAACGCCGGGCTGATTCCGGATGTGGACCGCAGCGGAGGGAATGCCCGCATGTTCTCAGACTACACCCTGGGCTGGCTACGCCTGGTTCACTGCCTCCGGATGACGGGCCTCCCGATTGAAGGCGTCAAGCACTACATTGACCTGTGCCAGGAGGGTGACACCACCATTCCGGAACGCGCGGAACTGATTTTCAAGCAGGAGAAAAGCCTCCGGGAACAGCTCCGCATCCTGAAAAAGCAGATGGAGGTCCTGAAATACAAGAAGAAATTCTACCAGGACCTGCTGGACAACCACAGGCCGGACAGCTGCAACCCGCTGAACCACGCCAGCGCGAGCGAACCGAACATTGCTCCGGAGGAATAGGCCGCTCCCTCAAAAAACATAAAAAGAAGGGCCGGGAATTCCGCTGGAATTCCCGGCCCTTCCGTATTCCAGCTCAGGGAGAACCCGCTCCTTTTCGTCTCCCCGGGAAAGAACGGAACGCAGGGCTGTCCCGGCGTTTTTATCTGCTTCCCGTCGCCTCCGCATACTCCGCGTCAGTCACGGGACCTCCCCACGTCGTCTTGTTGGAAGCGGCCCTGGGCGTGATGCCGAGGTGGGCGAACCCGCTATCCGGAGCCGCGCCGTGCCAGTGCTCCGTATCAGCCGGAATCTCCACCACGGAACCGGGCGCCAGACGCCGGGCGGCCTTGCCGCGCTCCTGGTAATATCCCGCGCCTTCCGTGCAGAGCAGCACCTGCCCCACGGAATGGCTGTGCCAGTTGTTCCGCGTGCCGGGGGCAAAGGTGACGTTATAGGCGGACAGGTCGTAATCCTTATTGTCCACCAGCATGGCTACCCAGGCGTTTCCGGTAAAATTGGCCGGGGCCGGCTCCCCCCTGGGGAAGGCGGCCTTCTTTGCGGAGGAGGAAGACACGGCCAGAATGGCCTCCACCTGCTCGTCAGTCAGGCCATTGTGCCTGCCGATGCGGATATGGGAATTCAACTGGCTTTCCGTGCCTTCCATGGCCGCCAGGGCCGCAATGGTGGCAAGCTCCCGGGTCTTCCAGTCCATGTTGTCACGGCCGAAAATGTCCCCGAACAAATGCGCCTTCAGGAACTCGTCAATGGCCGGGGCGAACAGGAAAAGGTCCCCCTTCACCGGAGCGCCGCAAAGCTTCGTCTGATTGGCCGTGCCAAAGTCAATGCTCTTTCCGGCGGGCGGAGCTCCCGCTTCCGCACCCGCCGTATCATTAATGCCGCGCGCGGCCCGCTCCTTCGCCAGAACCATCAACTCATTAAGGGCATTCAGGCTGCGGGGGAAGCCGCAGTAGGCGTACATCTGCACCAGCACCTCCTTGAGCTCGTTCAGGGTCAGTCCGGCGTCCAGCCCTGCGGCCAGGGCATTGCGGAGGCCGGGCATGTCACCCCGGGCCGTATGGGCGCTGATGGCGGCAATCTGCTGTTCTTTTGGCGACAAGGCGCTTGTATCGTTATTCATGGTTTTGGCTTCTGAAAGGTTCATCAGGCAGGCGAGGGAAAAAGCCATTCCCGCAAGGGTTCGTTTCATCAGGAGCATTATTTGTTGACGGTGATCGTGTCATTGACCCATTTGACCAGGGCGGCCCTGGACGTCCGGATGCCCTCTCCGGCAAAGGCTCCGCCCTTGAGAACGGTGGACTTGGGGCACAACTTCCGCACCTCTTCCCCACAGCGCGCCATGCCGCCGCCTCCGTGCGTCACAAACGGAATCACCGTTTTTCCGGAAAGATCATAACTTGCCAGGAAAGCGGCGACCGGCGGCGCAATCGTGCTCCACCAGTTGGGACTGCCGATGAAAATCACATCATACTTGCCGATGTCTTCCACCCTGGACGCGAGTTCCGGCCTGAAGCCTTCCTGAATCTCCTTCTTGGCCTGCACGGTGCATTCCCGGTACTCGGCGGGATAGGGCCTGGCCGGCTTGATCTCAAACAGGGTCCCTCCCGTCGCCTTCTGAATCTGCGCGGCGGCGTACTTCGTATTGCCGCCCCATGAATAGTAGGCCACGAGAACCTTGGCAGGCTCCGCGGAAACCTTCGGCTGTTCCTGTCCCGAGCATCCGGCCCCCGTCATCAGGGCGGCCGCCAGCGTGCATATCATTGATATTGTTTTCATGAATTTAATGTCTGGGTTGGAAGGCCACGCAGAAAACAGCCTGGGATGAAAACGTTTCATCCCGCAGTCCCCGTGCATGAACCTTGTTCCTTATCCCTGTCTAAACGTTAGAGCAGCTATAAGTCAACATGTTTTTCCCCATCCCCTCCGGAGGCTGCGCCCGCACGCTCCACTCTGAACTCTCCACTCTCAACACTGCTGTCACTCTCTCCTAAGCCGTATCAGCACGATTTCCGAAGGAACGCCGATGCGGATAGGAAAGCCGTTCCAGATTCCGGCTCCGTTGGAGACGTACAGCTTCATATCCCCCACCGTATACAGCCCGGAAACGAAGCCCTCGTTAAACCGGGCCACCAGCCGGTCAATTCCGGCAATCATGCCGCCGTGTGTATGGCCGGAAACCTGAAGGTCCACGCCGTGTTCCGCCGCTTCCGGGGCCAGCCGCGGCTGATGGGAGGCGAGGATGCGCACTCCCTTTTCCGGAGCCCCCGCCAGCGCCTTGCGGATGTCCGGCTCCTCCCTTCCCATGATGCCCGCCACCGGGTCCGTCACCCCGGCCAGCACCACTGCGCCTCCCTCTCCAGTCAGCACGTGTTCATTATGAAGCATCCGGATGCCCAGGGTGGGCAGGAACTCCATCCACTCCTCATAACCGGAGTAATACTCATGGTTGCCCGGCACGCCGAACACCCCGTACCTGGCCTTCAAATCCGCAAGCGGCCTCAAATCATCCCCATGCACGGGAACCGTCCCGTCCACAAAGTCCCCGGCGATAATGACGATGTCCGGATTCAGGGCGTTCGTGCGCTCCACGATCTTCCGGATGCGGTCCGCCCGCGTGATGCCGTCCACGTGCAGGTCCGCCAGCACGGCGACGGTCAGGCCGTCCGCACCCTCCGGCAAATGATTCACGGCAATCGCCTCCTCCCTCACCCGCGGCACCGCGGTACCGCCGACCATCCCCACCGTAGCCAGCACGGCGGCCATAACCAGCAGCACAAGGTTCACCCGGTTGCCGATGATGCGGAACCGTTCCGTCCTCTTCCTCCGCAGGCAGAACAGAACCAGCAGGTACAGCAGACGCGCCACGTCCGCCGCCAGCAGCAGGAAAAAGAACAGGAAAAGAACGGAGAACAGCCACGCGGCCGCCAGCAGGACTCCTTCCGGCAGAACCGGGGAGAAAAACATGGGGCCGCCAAACAAATGCAGCAGGTGGAATTTGAATGCCGCCACCGCCAGAAGGACGGCAAGCAGGACCTTCCAGCCCCATTTCAGCCTCAGCGGCAGGATGGCGCGGCAGAAAACGTAAACCGCAAGCAACGCTCCGAAAATCAGTATCATGTGTCTCTTCCTTAAAAATTGCCTGAATCCTGCGGGACGGAAAAGAAAACTGCCGTGCCCCCCCCTGCCGGAAACCGGCGGATGACTCCCCATTTCAAGTTACTCGCCGTAACGCTGTTCCTGGGGAGCCAGCCGCAGAATAGCCTATTTCAAATGCTCCTGAAAGAACTGCTCTATTTTGTTGAAAGGAATAACCCCGGCCTGATTGTCATAGAGATCCACATGGCTTGCGCCGGGAATGATCATCAGCTCCTTGTTATCCCCCTTCAGCTTCTTGAAGGCATCCTCGCTGAAATAGCGAGAGTGGGCTTTTTCTCCGTGAATCATGAGCACGGCGCTGCGGATTTCCCCGCTGTACGCCAGCAGGGGCATATTCATGAAGGAGAGCGCGGAGGTGACATTCCATCCGCCGTTTGAGTTGAGCGAACGCTTGTGGTAGCCGCGCTCCGTTTTATAGTAATCATAGTAATCCTTCATGAACGCGGGGGCATCCGCGGGCAGAGAATCGGGCACGCCCCCGGCGAGCGCATAGGAACCGTTTTTGGCATCGGCGGTGCGCTGGGCATTCAGCCGTTGGCGCAGTTCATGGCGGGCGCCGGCATCCATCGCGTCGAAATAGCCGTTCGCGTTCACGCGGCTCATATCATACATCGTGGAAGTTACCGCCGCCTTGATGCGGGTGTCGATAGCCGCCGCGTTCAAGGCCATGCCGCCCCAGCCGCAAATGCCGATGATTCCGATGCGTTCGGGGTCCACGTCGTCGCGGGTGGAGAGGTAATCGACGGCTGCGGAAAAGTCCTCCGTGTTGATGTCCGGGGAGGCGACGTAACGGGGTTCTCCCCCGCTCTCTCCCGTATACGAGGGATCAAACGCAATCGCCAGAAAACCGCGCTCGGCCATCGTCTGGGCATAAAGCCCGGAAGATTGTTCCTTCACGGCTCCGAAGGGGCCGGAAACGGCGATAGCCGGCAACTTCCCGGCAGCCTTCCGGGGCACGTACAAATCCGCCACCAGCGTAATGCCGTAGCGGTTGCGGAAGCTCACCTTATGGTGGCTTACCTTGCCGCTTTCCGGAAATACCTTGTCCCATTCCTGCGTTAAATTCAGTTTTTCGTTCATGATCCTGTCTGTGTTGGCGTTATTATGTTCAGCAAACAAGCTTCCTGCGCAGCAGAAGCAGGCGGAGAAAGCTACGCAAAGCCTTTTAAATGAATGTCCTGTCATCTTCCCGGTACTTCATGTGAATTACTGCTTCCCGTAATTGATCAGGTACAGGACGGATTCCGGGTCCTGATGGCACAGGAAAAGGCTTTCCCCGCGGTCCAGCCTGGCGATGGCGCCCATGTCTTCTTGGGTAAGTTCAAAGTCAAAAACGTTGAAATTCTCCTCCATCCTCTCCCGGTGGGTCGTCTTGGGAATGACGATGACCCCGCGCTGGATCAGGAAGCGCAGGGCCGTCTGCGCCGGGGTCTTGCCGTACTTCTCTCCGATGTCTTTCAAGACCGGGTTCGTAAAAAATCCGTTGCGGCCTTCCGCGAAGGGGCCCCAGGATTCCACCCGCGTACCGTACTTCGCCATCAGCTCCCGGGCCTTCACCTGCTGGTTGAACACGTGCGTTTCCACCTGGTTGACGGCGGGCTTGATTTCACAGAACTCCGCCAGGTCCACAAAGCGGTCCGGATAAAAATTGCTCACGCCAATGGCGCGGACCTTCCCGGCCCGGTTCGCCTCCTCCATGGCCCGGTAGGTGCCGTAATAATCGTTGAAAGGCTGGTGGATGAGCAGCAGGTCCAGGTAATCCGTGCGCAGCTTGCGCAGGGATTCGTCAATGGAGGCTTTCGCTTTTTCATACCCGCCGTTGGTGATCCACACCTTGGTGGTGAGGAACAATTCTTCGCGCGGCACCCCGCTCTTCTCCGCCGCGCGGCCCACGGCCTCTTCATTGCCGTAAATTTGCGCCGTATCAATGGAGCGGTAGCCCACACTGATCGCGTCCAGCACGCAGCGTTCGCACTCCGCGGCGTCCGGAATCTGAAAAACGCCAAAGCCCAGGATGGGCATGACCACTCCGTTATTCAATGTTAATTCTTCCATAATCGTTTCTATTTGTATTGTTTATTGATATTAAAAAAGGCCTGTCAAACGCCCCTCGGCGGCGGAAGTTCCTTCAGTTCATAGTTTCTGCTCCCCAAACCGATCTTCTCGGCGTAATCCACCGTATGCCTCCCATGGCGGCTTTCAATGCGCTCGATCAGCGGCCTGCTGTTGTCTCCCGGAGAAGGCTTGACGGCATAAACGAGGTCCAGGCACGCCTGGTCCAGCGCGACCGGGTCCGTGGAGGCCAGAATGCCGATGTCCTTCATTTCCGGGTCATGGGGGTGGGCGTCGCAATCACAGTCAATGGACAGCCTGTTCATCACGTTGATGTAAAGAATCCTGTCCCGGAAATAGTCTGCCACGGCCTGCGCGGAGGCGGCCATGGATTCCAGGAAATCGTCCTGCACGGCCAGATTGTTCCACACGGCGGAAACGTCCCGCGTTTTTCCTGCGGAATGGATGTACGCCTTGCCGCTTGCGGACGCCACGCCGATGGACTGGTTCTTGATCACCCCGCCGAAGCCCCCCATGGCATGCCCCTTGAAGTGGGCCAGGTTAATCATGAAATCATAATTCTTCAAATGGCTTCCCACGATGTCGTATTCCAGGTGCTTCCTGTCTTTCACCGGAATGGTGAACTCTCCCTCCGCGTCCATGATGTCCACCCTGGCAATGTCGGAAAAGCCGTGGTCTTTCGCGGCCTTGAGATGGTCCTCCGTCCGGGAGCGCTTGCCGCCGTAAGCCGTATTGCATTCCACGATGGTGCCGTTCACGCGGCGCACCAGGTCCCTGATCAGGTCCGGGCTCAGGAAGTTATGGCCTCCGGGCTCCCCGGTGCTGATCTTGACGGCCACCCTGCCGGAAGCGGGGCGCCCCAGAGCCTCATAAATCCTTACGAGCGCTTCCGGAGAAATCTCCTTCGTCATCCATACTCCGGACGCCCCTTTTCTTTCCGCTGCCGCCCCCAGCGCGTATTCCGGCAAGGCCAGAGACGCCAGGGCCGCTGTGGAAGACTGGAGCCACGCTCTTCTTGTCATGTTGTTTCCCATGGTAACTTGATTGTTTGTTATTTTCCTGCGAGGCCGCCCGGGAATGCCGGGCGCGTTCATGTTCCGGAAACGCGGCCCTCCAGGGTCCGGCAGATTCTGTCCAGCCCTTCAAGCAGCAGTTTCCGGGGACAGGCGATGTTCAGGCGGATGAAGCAGCCCTGCGTCTCCCCGTACATTTCCCCGCCGTTCACCATCACGCGGCCCTCTTCCTCCAGCAGGCGGACGATTTCCGCCTCGGGAAGCCCCAGCGCGGAACAGTCCATCCAGACCAGGTACGTGCCTTCCAGGGGCAGCACGCGGAGCTGTGGCAGACGTACGCCCAGCACGTCCCGGACCGTTTCATAATTCCGGTAAAGGTAGAGCTTCAGCTCCTCAAGCCATTCCTCCCCGTTGTTATACGCTGCCTCCAGCGCGTCCACGGTGAAGGAGTTCACGTCGCACACCTCGTTAATGTTGATTGCCTTGTCTATCTTCTGCCGTATTTCCTCATCCGCCGCGACGATGTTGGCGATCTGGATGCCCGCCAGATTGAAGGCCTTGCTGGGGGAAATGCAGGTGACGGAATGGCGCAGGGCTTCCTCCGACAGGGAGGCGAAGGGCGTGTAGGGATGGCCGGGATACGCCAGCTCGCAATGAATCTCATCCGCCACCACCAGCACGCCGTTTCTCCGGCAGATCTCCGCGATCTTCTCCAGCTCCGGCCGCGTCCACACGCGCCCGGCGGGATTGTGGGGATTGCACAGGAGCAGGAGCTTGACGGCGGGATCAGCCGCTTTCCGCTCCAGGTCCTCCGCATCAAGCGTGTATTTCCCGTTCTCATACTTCAGCGGATTCTCCTCCACCACGCAACCGTTGTTGCGGATGGAGGAGAAAAAGCAGTTGTACACCGGCGTCTGCACCAGCACCTTGTCCCCCGGAGAAGCCAGGGCCCTAATGATGGCGGACAGGGCGGGAACCACCCCCGTGGTGTAAATCATCCACTCCGGCCTGATCTTCCAGCCGTGGCGGCGCGCAAACCAGTTCACCACCGCCTCATAATAGGAATCCGGCACCCGCGTGTAGCCGAAAATGCCGTGTTCCGCCCTCTTCCGGATGGCCTCCGTCACGGCCGGGGCCGTGCGGAAATCCATGTCCGCCACCCACATGGGGAGGATGTCCACCGCGGGCATGGAATCCCACTTGTAGGAATTCGTGCCGCGGCGCGGAACCACTGTGTCAAAATCGTACTTCATGCCGCTTCTCCCGACTGGGTTTTCGCCGTTTCAACGGAGCAGTCCGCCGGGGCCTTGCAGTTCCCGTCCAGAATGATCTCTCCGTAACTGTCCGCCACGATGCGGCCGCTGCGCGGATTCTTGACGCTGTGGACGCGCCCCTTGATCTCCGCCCGGACGGAGGAGTACTCAAAGCAAAGGTCCGCATCCTCCCCGAACGTGCAGTTTTCCAGCACCAGGTTCTCCGCGTAGCACAGCGCCTGCGTGCCGGAAATACGGCAATTCACCAGGCGCAGGTTCTTGGAATGCCAGCCCAGATACTCACCGTCCACCACGGAATCATACACCGTCACGTCCTCCGTATTCCAGAAGGCGTCCTTGGAATGGATCTCCGCATGGCGGATCACTACGTTCCTGCAATACTGGAAGGAGTAATTCCCGTTCAGGCGGAAGCCGTCAATGTCTATATTCTCCCCGTGCATGAACAGGTAATCGCCTTTGTCCGCCTGCACGTTGCGGAGTTCCACGTTCCGGCAGTGCCAGCAGCACTCCAGGGCATCCGTCAGGACCACGTTCTCCAGCGCCATTCCGTCCATGTCACGGAACATCTTGGGCGCCTCCACCCGCGTATCCTTCATGCGCAGGTTCCGGGAATACCAGATGGCGGCGCGGGCGCCTTCCCGGAACAGGCAATCCTGGATCAGGAGGCCGTCATTGTGCCAGAAGGGGTACTTGCCCCGGAACTCACACCGCACGGCTTCAATGTCGGAACACTCCTTCAGGGCGGACTCTCCGGGATAAATCGTAACGTCCTCCAGTCTCAAATGATGGGAGGCAAACAAGGGGCGTTCCCCTTCGTAGGAAGTGTTTTTAATCATTCTCTTGGTCATGGTCATGGTTTGGTAAAATGTTCTTTTGATATTCATGGCGTGCCGTTTACGCGGCGGTGACGTACTCCCGGCAAAGGGAGGGAGCGGAAAGAAATGGGAACGGCGCTGGCCGCCAATCATGCCTTCCTCTTTCTTCCTTCAGGCTATTCATTATAGTAACTGTAATGCAAAGCATTTTTAGCATTTTCTGGTTCATCATTTTTAATGTATTCATATTCAATGGATATTAACTGTCATAAAACTCATTTCATAAAAAACGGACTCGTGAAAACATTCATTTTTCACTTCCCCGGCAAGCTACTTCCCTCCTGTACTCCACGGGGCGGTCCGGGAAAAGCCCCTTCTCCTCCCCGGATGGAGCTTCCGCCGGGGTTCTCCTGACCAGCGCGATGCTGCCCAGGATGATGCACAGCCCGGCCATCCGCACCCACGTCATTCCCTCACCTCCGGCCGCGCAGCCCAGGACCACGGCCACCAGCGGATTGACATAGGCGTGCGTGCCCACCTCCGCCGCAGGCCGCACCTTGAGCAGCCAGATATAACTGGTGTACGCCAGAATGGAACCGAACAGCACCAGATAAGCCAGGGACAGCCACGCGGACGCGGGAACGTCCGCCCAGTTCATTTCCTCCGGCTCCCTCCGGGCCAGGGCCCAGCACCAGAACATGGCCCCCGCCGCCAGCATCTGCCACGCGGCTCCTCCCACGTTATTCACCGCTTCCTCCGCGCAGGAGCGGTACTTGGCGTACAGCGTGCCCAGGGCCCAGGAGACGCAGCCCAGGACGAGCAAAAGAATTCCCTGCGCCCCCTGGCCGCCCCCTTCTTCCTGAAGCGCCTGCTCCGCGAACAAAAGCCCCACCCCCAGGAATCCGGCGCCCATGCCCGCCAGGGCGGAAACGCTCCGGAAATTCCTGCGCCACATGGGAGCGTCCAGCGCCATGATCCAGATGGCCGTGGAGGAGACGACGATAGCCACCAGGCTGCTGCTCAAATACCGCTGGGCCAGCATGACCACGGCCATGTCCACAAAAAGGAGGATGACGCCGCTGACGGCGGACTTCCGGACCAGGGCGCTCCGGAAAACGCCCTCCCCCCGGGCGCGGGCCGCCAGCAGGAGAAGGAACCCGGCGGCGCAGAAGCGCAGGCCGCCCAGCAAAAACGTGGGGAACGCCTCTAGAGCCCTCCCGATGAAGTAATAAGTGGACCCCCAGACGACGTAAATCATGAAATACGCGGTGATGATACCCGGGCGCCCCGGTTGTTCCGTGATGGGATAGGCAGGCATTGGAAAATCTCCCGGGCATTTATTTGTGAAAAGGAGCCGCCTTCCCTCCGCGGAGAAGCAGAGGCTTCCGGAACAACGGAAGCCGTTTTCCGTAAGTGAGCATGCGCCACCCCCATTCCAGGGGGCCGAACAGGCAGAATTTCAGCCACGCATGGCTGAACAAAACCTGGAACAGGAAAACGGCGGCGGCAGTCAATTCCACCTGCGCCAGCCCCATCCGCGCCCCCAGGCGGAAGCCTATGCCGTAAAACAGGACTATGCCCAGGACGGACTGGCCGATGTAGTTGGTCAGCGCCATCCGCCCGGGAGCTGCCAGGGCGCGGAACAGGGGAGCCTGCCGCCGGCGCAGGAACCACAGGCAGAAAACGGACGCATACGCCAGGCTCAGCGGAATAACGCTGACGGCATACAGGCAGGCGCCCGCCACGGGGCCCCCGCCCAGCAGATGAAGCGCATGGGCGGCATAAAGGAAGGACAGGGGAAGCCCCGCCAGAAAACCGTAACGGCACACCTTCTTCAAAAGCTCCCGGTGGATCTTCAAATTCGCGTAAATGCCCTTTCTCCCCACATACAGGCCCAGCAGGAACAGGGCCAGAACCTTGAACACCCGGTTGCTTTCCAGCAGTTCCTGAATGCGGATGAACGCCCCGGACAGCGTGAACTTCAGCACGTCGGAATAATGCTCCCCATCCACCAGCCACCTGCTGAAATTGTCCTCCGTAATCCCGCTGCGCCCGTTGAAATACTGGACCGCGCCCTCCACGGAGGCGGCCAGGTCCAGCCGGAGGCCCGGCAACACCTTCAGAATGTCCATCAGGACGGGGCAGAAAACGAGCACGGCGGCAACGGCAAGCAGCTTCCTGTCCGGCACGTTCCGGAACAGCGGCAGCAGCATGCCTGCCAGCGCATACAGAAGAAGGATATCCCCGCTCCACAGAAGCATCAGGTGCAGCAGCCCGAGCAGGGCCAGAAGGCCCATTCTGCGGTAAAAAACGGCCAGGCCGTTCCTCCCCTTCTCCATGGAATGAGCCATGATGATGGAAAAACCGATGCCGAACAGCAGGGAAAACAAACTGTAAAACTTGCCGTCAATGAAAACATACTGAAGAAACCGGACCACGCGGTCGATTCCGGCCGTGGGCATGGCGGAAACAACCTCCGGACTCTGGAACGTGTACAGGGAAAACTCCGGGAAATTGGCAAGGCAGATGCCCAGAAGCGCCAGCCCCCGCAGGGCATCCAGAACCACGGAACGCTCCCGCGGACTGACGGGGTTCAATTGTTCAGCGGGAGGCATCCTTCCCTCCTTTCCAGCCGCAGGACGCATCGGCGCCCTGATTCAATAAACGTATTAATTTCATCTTCTTATAAATAATTGTTTCATGTCATTACCACCGTCTTCTCCAACAATGAGGCGCCAGCCCCCCCTGCAACCGGAAAACGGTTTTCTCCCGGTTCCAACAGCAAGGAATGAGTCCGGTTCCGGCGCAACCCGGAAAAGCCCCGGAAATCAGCGTTTCACGTCAATGGTCACGCGGAGCTTTCCGGGAACATCCAGGGCCTTCAGGCCATCCCCGTCCAGACTCCCCAGAATGACCAGACCGCCGGACGGTCTGAAATCCTTCCTGAAAATGCATAAATTGCCCCATGGGGCGTAGTAGGCGATGGCCCCCCGGAAGGGTTTCCCCACGGAGGGCGCCCCGGCGGCGGACAGTTTTCCGGGCAAGGGGCTGATCTTCTCGGTATCCCCGTAATCTTCCAGAACCAGCGTCAGAGGCAGCAGGGACATGAAATCCCTGGCGGCGGCGCTATCCTGAAGAGTGACGGCAACTTCCCGTTCTCCTGCTTTAATCGTAATATTCATGGTGCTTGGAGATGGTGACGGAGCCTCCGGCTCCGCGGAGCAGCTGGGGGCAAGCAAAGCCCCTGCTACATGCAAATACAGTAATATTCTTTTCATGGCCTGTGTTTAATGAAACTGGCTGCCCGGCATGGAAACGGGGCCGGGCCTCCCCGTGGAAAAAAGAGAACGGAGGGCTGTCTTCCCGCGGCATCCTCATCCCGTGTCCGGAAACCCGGACGCCGCGGGAAACGCTCACCTATCCTCACTATGCGCAAAAATCTTTATTCATCTCTTCTTTGTGTTCCGGATTCCTTCATGAGAGGCGTTCCTAGGCTCCTATCCCCATGATTCTGGCCTGCTTCATGGCCGGATTGCCCTTGATGTCCCCCATCTTCCAGGCTCCGGCGCCGTAAACCACGCCTTTCTCCACCGCCCCTTCCAGGCAGTCCAGAAAACCGCGGAAGCACTCCACGGTGCGCTCCATGCCGGCCCGGTTATCCTCCGCCGCGGCCAGAATGAAGTAAAACTCCTTGGCCCGCATCTCTTGGTAGCGGGGCACCGTGCGGTCGATGAACGTCTTCATCTGGCCGCACAGCGTGTAAAAATACACGGGGGTGGCCAGTACGATGACGTCCGCCGCCACCAGTTTGTCCAGCAGTTCCGCCATATCGTCCTGCTGGAGGCAGGCGCGGGCGTCATGGCACACGCCGCAGCCGCGGCAATAGCCGATGCGCTTCTCCGCCAGGCGCACCTTCTCCGCTTCATGGCCTGCTCCCCGGGCGCCCTTCAAGAACTCATCACACAGAAGGTCGGAATTGCCGCCCTTGCGCGGGCTTGAGGAAATAATCAAAATCTTTTTGCTCATGGTAAAAGCCTCCCGGATTTAACAATAGGACTCCCGGTAAATGGAAACGCAATCCTCCAGGGACAGTTCCGCGCGGTCGCACTGGAACAGGAACCCCATGGTTTCCCTGGCGTTAGCCGCCATCTTCCCGAACTCTTCCGGCGTGATGCCGTAGTCGCTCATGCGCAGGCCGCTGACTCCGCAGGCTGTTTGCAGCCTGTCCAGCATGGTGATGAAATCCATGGGGTCCGCGGCGTCCGGCATTCCCATGGCCTGCGCCATGCGGACAAAGCGTTCATCCGCTACATGCCGTTCAATCAGGTGCGTGAAATACGCCTTGCTGATCATGATGAGGCCTGCTCCGTGGGGCAGCTCCTGATGGTAGGCGGACAAGGCATGCTCCAGGGAATGTTCGCTGGTGCAGCGGCCCACGCACATCACGTAGCCGGACAGGGTATTGCCGAAGGCCACATGCGTACGAGCCTCCAGGTCGGCCCCGTCAGCCACGGCCCTGGGCAGGTAACGGCTGATATGCTCCATGGCCGTCAGGGCATACATGTCACTCATCAGGTTCGTGCCGTTGGAAACGTAGCCCTCCACGCTGTGGAACAGGGCGTCAAATCCCTGAAAGGCCGTAAAAAGGGGAGGAACGGTAAGCATCAATCCGGGGTCCACGATGGAAAGCGCCGGAAACAGGTCCGGATGGACAAACCCCGTTTTTTCATGCGTTTCCTCATTCGTGACCACGGTTCCCGCATCCGCCTCCGACCCGGTTCCGGCGGTGGTGGTAATGGCGACGAGCGGAAGAGGCCTGTTGGCAACGGGACGCCCCTTCCCGGTACCGGACGGGATGTAATCCCAGTAATCACCGCTGTTCACCGCCATGAGCGCCATGGACTTGGCGGCATCCATGCAGCTTCCGCCGCCCAGGGCGATGATGAAATCACAGCCGTGTTCGCGGGCAAACCGGCCACCGGCGTTCACGGTGGACTTCAGGGGATTGGGCTCCACCCGGTCAAAAACGGCGTATTCAACGCCGGCCTTCTCAAGCTGTCCGGTGAGGCGGTCCAGATAACCGTTGGCCCGCGTGGACTTCCCGTTGGAAATAACGATCATGGCCTTGCAGCCCGGCATGGTCTCCCGGTGCAGGTTTTCCAGTTGCCCGGCCCCGAAAAGAAGCCGGGTGGGCACATGCATGATAAATGTGGAATTGGTATGGTCTGGCATGATGACAGGTTCGTTTGACGGCTGCTTTCCGGCCCCCGGAACATCCGGACGGAAACGGAAAGCAGCGCATTACCTATCATCTAAATGGTTACACTTACTCTAAGGAAAGAAAAATCTTGAAAATAATTTCAAGATCATTTCAAACAATTCATCATCAAATATTTCAGGCGCAAAAAAAATAAACCATCCCTTCCGTTTATCCCTCAAAAAAGTCACACTTTCCATTCATCCCGCCCGCTGTACCGGAGAACATCCGCAAACACGGGAGTTCATCCGCGCTCCGGCTCCCAGCCGGGACCTTTTCTTCCTCTGCAAGCCGTTTCAACCGGGGAAAACAAGTCCGGTTTCATCAAACGCGGTCCCGTTTATTTCCGGGCGCGGCGGCGCAGGAAAAGTGCGCAGGGCCCCCGCGCAAGGCCCGGTTCACGGCCTGATGGAACAGGATGACTTGGAAGCCTGCAAATCGGAATTATCCATCTCCACGGCCAGCCAGAACACACCGACGGCCACCAGGCCGAAAGCGCACGCCCCCGCTACGGAAAGAACGGTCATCACCATCTTCTGCCGTTCCGCCTTTTCCCTGCATTGGCGGACCAGCGTTTGCAATGCGCCGCAGACTGAACCGAGGCGCCCGCACCACCCTTCTTCCCGGGAGGGTTGTCTTTTGGGATGCAGGGCGGACCTCATCATCACGGGATAAGGGAACGGCTCCGGCTTCATCATGGAAAGGTCTAAAGGCATGTACTTCATGACCTCTTTTTAACGATATTCGTTAATCAGTCAATATATTTTTCACGAATTCAATTTACTTCTTTCTATCGACAATTCACGAAAATCGTGTATGATCAAGCCATGACACCGACAAAAGGAGACGTGAAAAGCTGGCTGAAAGCCATTGGAAAGGACCGTGACTGGCTCGCCAGGAAATGCGGCACGGAAAAAGGAACGGTCAACAACTGGCTTTCCCCCTCCGGCCCCTTTCCCTCCAACGCCATTTTGAAAATTCATTCCCTGATGTCCCAATACGGACCTGTTGCGCCGGAAAATGCACCCATTCAGACCAACCGCCTGGTGCTGGAAATCACGGAAGAACGCATGCGGAACTACGAAAGGGCCGCCTCTGAACGGGGAGTGCCCCTGCGGCAGTGGCTGACGGAACTGGCGGACCAGGCGGCGGACGTGCGCCAGCTCCGGCCAGAACGCCTCCCCTTCGTTCCGCTGGCGGAACAATTCCCTTCCCCTGGCGCACACGCCAGGGGCGAATACAGCACGCAGATCGTCGGCAACATCGCCGCCGGCTCCCTTGCGGAAAGCGATACCGTCCCGTCCACCATTTACATGGAAAGGCCCCTGGGCAAAAATGAATACGTGGTCCGCGTGGAAGGAAAATCCATGGAACCCCTCATCCCGGACGGCGCGCTAGTAGTCATGCGGCGCCATACCGCTCCGCCCATCCCCAAACCGGGCACCATTGTGGAATACAACGACGGCCGCGGCGTGACCCTGAAAAAACTGATCCGGAAGAAAAATGCGGAAACGGGAAAAATGGAACATGCGCTGCAGCCCATCAACCCCGCGTTCAAGGATATTGCCCCCATGGAGGGAGGCAGCATCTCCGGGGTATACGTGGAAACGCTCGTGAACTACCGCAAAGGGTAATTCATACCTCCCGGGGAAAAGTCCGTTCCCCGGCTCTTTTCCATTTCATTCCTTGTCCGTAATGAATAAGGGCCATGGATGAAAGAACTTGCAGGGGGTGATGGTATTTGATTAGGTAACGCGGAAACCGCGCTTCCGGACGGCTGCCGCCCTGTGGTGCGAATCGGCGGTGCGGAAAATACTCTCTCCAATTGAACTGAACCCGGAATTTAAAGCCTGCTCTCTCCCATGTCCAACACGCAGAACTCTCCCATTGCGCCTGGAAGTGAAAAACATCACTACCACATTCTTGACGGTCTGCGCGGGGTGGCCGCCATCGTCGTCGTATGGTTCCACATCTTTGAAGCCTACGCCACCAGCCATGTGGACCAGATCATCAACCACGGCTACCTGGCCGTCGACTTTTTCTTCATGCTGTCCGGGTTCGTCATCGGCTACGCCTACGACAACCGCTGGAAGACGATGACCACCGGGGAATTCATCAAGCGCCGCCTCATACGCCTGCAGCCCATGGTGGCGATAGGAGCGGTCATCGGCGCGCTTATCTTTTATTTCCAGGGCTGTTCCGTATGGGATGTATCCCAGGTGGCGGTCATCTCCCTGCTCGTCGCCACCTTTGTCAATATCCTGCTGATTCCATCGCCTCCCGGCCTTGAAATCCGAGGCCTGGGAGAAATGTACCCGCTCAACGGACCAAGCTGGTCCCTGTTCTTTGAGTACATCGGCAACCTCCTTTATGCACTGTTCATCCGGAAACTCTCCACCCGCTCCCTGGCAGTACTGGTTATCCTGGCCGGATGCGGTCTGGCTTCCTTCAGCTTCTGGGGGCCCAATGGAGACATCTGCTCCGGCTTCGCCATGACCGGGACGGAATGGACAGGCGGCTCCCTGCGCCTGCTGTACTCCTTCTCCGCCGGGCTGCTTCTGTTCCGCCTGTTCAAGCCCGTCAACATCAAGGGCTCCTTCTGGCTATGCGGCATCTCCCTCGCCATCCTGCTGGCCGTTCCCCGGCTGGGGGGAGAAGACGCCTTCTGGATGAACAGCCTCTATGAAACCGTATGCTTTGCCGTCTTTTTCCCGCTCATCCTCCTCTTTGGCGCCTCCGGCAAAATCACTGATCCCTATACGGATAAAATATGCCGGTTCCTGGGCAGAATCTCCTACCCCCTGTACATGGTCCATTACCCGTTCATCTACCTGTACTATGCGTGGGTGAAAAACGGAGACCTCTCCTTCTCTGAATCCCTCCCCGGCGCCCTGGCCGTCGTCATCGGAAGCATCCTGCTGGCCTGGCTGTGCCTGAAGTTCTACGATGAACCCGTCCGGAGCTTCCTGGCGAAGCACTTTTTAAAGCGGAAAAATAACCGCAACCTTAAGCCTTCATCTTCCGTACTCCAAAAAAAGACGGACGGCTAAAGCCGCCCGTCTGAATTCGCACCACATCACTATACAGAATTACGCTGCAAAGAACTTTTCCGTCGCAGTAGATGATGCAGCCAGCGGTGGATAAATCGCCGGCCATATACGTGACTCAATTCTCCACGGCCTACTCTGCCTGCGGTCCCATCCAGTAGTTGATGTTCACGTTATTACTTTTGTAAATTAAAAAACACTGGCGCACACCACTTGACCTCCAATTGTTCCGGGGCCAGGTCACCGCCTTATAACGCCAGTTCTGAATCCCCCCCTTCCATCAGGGAGGACTATGGAAATAAAATTGCAGTTTTCTCATCGTTAAATATTTTCTACATTAAGATAATCAGCCGGATTGATACCCTGGATAACACTTACTCGAAAGTGGGCCATTTGCTCCGAACAGGTATCCACGATGGCATAATGACAGTCATTGCTGACTAACCCAAGAGGAACCTCTCCAAGGTAGTATACCTGGGGAGTCAGATAACGGCGGTTAAAACTATTGTAATTATCATCCACTCTCACGCCTGCGTGTCTCCCCAGATAAATCTTGCTGGAGTTCCATGAGGACGGAACCACCATCAAGTCCAGCCGGGAGACTTGGTCCAGGCTGATACCGGGCCACGGCAGCTCCGTAAGTTCTCCGGCCGCATTTTTAGCGACAACTTTCTTATCTGCACAATCCACGTAAAAGGACGGTCCCGGTATATCCTCAATGGCCGATGCTGCCACATTGCTGTAATAACCGGTCCAGCCGAATTTGGTGGATGTATTTCCCATATTGACACCGCTTAACAGGGACATCACCAGAACGTAGTTACCGGGTCCCGCAGGACTGACGGCGCCGCCGTAGTTGGTGTTGGGGACGGCGGATTTGACCAAGATGCATTTATGAGCGGCGTTCGTTCCTATCCAGGACAGGCCGCACCACCCGGACAAAGACCGCTCAATCTTGACGTTGCGGCCCTCAAGCGTAGTCACGGTACCGTTGACGTGGTCCAGGTGGTATACATTCTCCAGAACGGACATGACGGCAGCGGCACCTGCATTGAGTCCGGTCTTGGGAAGTCCGGGCTCAAGCGCGGATGCGGCATTGATGCCCCCGTTGGCGGTGACGGGTCCGTCTATCGTAGCCCCGCCAGTTGAAGAAAACCCGTCGGTAAAATGGGTGCATGCCAAATTTAGGGGAAGCGGTGTAGTCCGCCCATCAACAATGCCGTAGGTTTGCAAGTACAAACCGCCATCCTGGTTGCCAATGGAAAACCATCGTTTACCATTGTCAGCAATGGTGGGATTGTCAACATAAGCCCCGATGTTGATCGGCACACTCATTGGCGTGATATATGCGCCGGTAGTGCTGGCTACCGTCGTGGCCGTAAGTTCCCCATCCAGTACCATATTACCGGCGGTATTCAGTTTCGGAGCGGCGTTCCAGCATAGGCGTTCTTCCGCCGTAATATGTGCAGTTCCATTCTCCACGTGCTCATGCAGTTCAGCCTGAGAGGCCATGAAGATTCCATTGACTGTAGTAATTTTATTCATGATTATTCTTTCTGGTTGTTGTGAGGTGGCTGAATAACTCCACTGCCACCTTGTCCACTCGTACCACTTCGTTGAAAGCATCTACCTGGTCCCCGGAAAAATCATCACGTGTGAAACGTCTGAACTGGATAAACCCGGCCCGCATTCGAAAATTTGTCTCCTCTCACAGGTTCGGGCATCCGATCTGTATTTGTGCGTGCCAATAGTCATTGGCTCAACGTCAAATGAGTGGATGAGTCTTCACAAGAAAAGAAACCAAATGGAACTAAAGGAAGAATTCCTTGCCATTTTAATATGACATTAGTTCGTCAATGCCCTAAAAACAAAAAACTTCCTAAATCAGGAAGTCGAAAAATGGAGCGGATGATGGGTTTGTGATAAATTACAATCAGATATTTACGTCAATCTGTAACACTTCTGTAACGTCCGTATGACAAAAAAGACGGGCAGCCGAAGCCGCCCGCCTGAATGCGAACCACATCAATGTTGCCGAATTAAGCCACAGAGAACTTTTCCTCGCAGTGGATGGAAAGCACGGTTTCTTCCCTGGTGCGTGCAGCGCCCATGCCGAAGGTCACGCCTGCCAGTAGCGTGTCGATGGACGTATCGGGCTGGCGCATGTGGAACTTGGCATCTTCCCAGATACCATAAATCAGGTCTTCACTGCGCCACATGGGGCAGACGCGCACGTACTTCTTGGCGCTGGCCGTGCCAACGTTGACCAGAGGCAGGGAATCCGTAATCAGGAACCGGATGCCCAGCAGCGGGCTGACAAAGCCGGTCTTCAGGGCCTGGAAGCCGTAGTCGATATTCTGAAGCTTTTCCATGCGCATCATCTCGAAAGCCTGTTGCGAAGTAATGCCCATGCACAGCGTGCCGCCGCCGTTGAGGGCGTAACGGGCCTGCATGCAGGTCTTGGCAAAGAGCAGCTTGTCAATCGTAATGCCGCTGGGGGTGAGCGTCCCTTCCGGGGTGTAGTTGACCGGGACCACGTTGGTCTTCTTGGTGTCGATGTCAAAGTCATCGGTGAGCTCGTCCCAGGTGGTAATGAGGCCTTCTCCGCGGACATAGGGCTGTTGAGGCAAAGCCTCTTTCTCATAGCCGCCCTTGCCAACGTAATTATCACCCAGCAGGCCGCCGGTAGCGCCGCCCTTGTAGGGGGAACCGTCCTCGGCATCCGGCATGATGGAAGTCGGCGTCTGGATGATATGCTCTCCGTAGGTGTCGGAACTCTCGTCCAGGTCTACGCAGGTGCCCAGCAGCACGTCGTCCTTCACGCGCTCGGCCGCATTGGTAAGCTGTGTGACCATCGTGGTGGCGTTAATCGGCAGGCTGGCCAGGAACTTCTCGTCGTCCGTGGACCACTTCAGGAACTTCTCGAACAGTTGAGGACGCATATTGCGCAGGCCGAACTTGAGTTCCGTGGCGACAATATCCTGCATTCGCTGGGTACGACGGTTCAGTTCCGTGGACCCGATAGCAGGAAGCTGGTACATATCACCGTTGCAGCCGTGGATGACCTGGGCGAACGGAGTCAAGACGGACATCTTCTGTTGCAGCTCTTCAATGAGCTGCTGAGTGCGCGTCTTTTCATACATTTCCGGAATAGTTCTTTCAATCTTCATGTGTTGGTGCTTTGGTTGTTGCAACTTCACTCCACACGAGACCGGAGCATAAAAAAATGGTGGCAGTGTCACGTGACACCGCCACCATCCGCAATGGACCAATAGAAAGAAAAAAGGCTAGTAAATCTTGATACCC
Organism: Akkermansia muciniphila; assembly: GCF_040616545.1. Classification (NCBI taxonomy): domain Bacteria; kingdom Pseudomonadati; phylum Verrucomicrobiota; class Verrucomicrobiia; order Verrucomicrobiales; family Akkermansiaceae; genus Akkermansia; species Akkermansia muciniphila. Next base: position 2,789,374 of record NZ_CP156688.1, read on the forward strand.
GCGAGCCTGTTGAAATGTTCGGCGGCGGCCTTGTAGCCCTTGCTGCCGGGGTTGAACAAATCCTTGTGGTAGGGATTGTCCGGGTTGTTGATGATGTCGTCCATCTCCTGCTGGCGGGATTGGGCACTGGCAGCCTGTCCGGCTCCGCGCGTCCGTTCCTCACCCACCATGCCGCGCAGCACGTTGCAGAGGCGGAACACATGAGGATTCATCAGGGCCTGGGCGTCCTCCTTGCTTATCCCCCCGTGCTTCACCGCATCGGCAATAAAGCGCTTGGTGGCGGCCATGTTCCCGTCAAACTCTCCCTTCCACTCGCCCTTCAGGGATTCCAGGGCCTGCTTGTCCGCTTCCCGCTGGGCGGTAAGGAGGGAATCGCACACCTGGGTGACGAAGGCGCCTGCGGCATCCGGAGCAATCCCGTTGGCCTTGGCGTGGGAGGCAATCATGGAACGGGTTTCGTCCGTCCCGTTAAAGGACTCACCCAGCTCCAAGACATATTCGTCTCCGGGGTCTCCGTCCGCCGGGGGCTGGGCCGGGTCCGTGGTGTCCTCCTGCGTGAAATCGAACGGATTCACGTCACTGGGGGCGCTGTTCTGGTCAGGCGTCTGTGTAGCTGCGGGGTCTCCCCCCTCTCCGGGCGGGGGCTGGGCTGCTGGGTCTCCCCCCTGGGGCGCCTGGCTGGGGTCTGCTGCCGGTTGTCCCCCGCCTGCATCCGCAGGTTCCGGGTAACGCAGCACGGTCATTCGCATCGTGATGATATGGTGCATGGTATTTTAGTTATTGGTGGTTGTGGAATTGTCTTCAACAGGCTTGGAGCGTTCTTGTTCCAACCATTTGATTACATGGAGCTGCCCGTCGCGCCTGGCGGCCATCAGCGTCAGCATTTGGGGGTCTCCGCTCAACGGGATGCCCTGCTTGTCGGCAAATAGGAACACCGGCAGGCCGGTCTCGAAATGCTCTTGCAGCACCTTCATGGCCTCGTCGGAAATGCCTTCTCGCAAAATGCGTCGGCGCCGGGCCAGCTTCCGCTTCGTCTCTTCTTGCAGTGGGTTCTTTCTCATGGTCGTCATGCTGAAAGGTTGCTTTCCCGGGTGGCGGCCCCGGCATTGTCGCGGTTGGCGGCGGCCATCATCTGGGCGATCTTGGCCTGCTGCATCGCACCGGCCTCGTCTTCCCTCTGTTTCCGGAGGGCCGCCACCTCCTTGGGCTTGCGCATGCACTCTGATGGCACGTTGGTTTCATCGGCGATGTACCGGATGGATTCATCTTCCTTGAAGGGGTCCAGCCACGCGGGGTTGCCCGTCGTCTGGGCCAGATTGACGGCATGGCCGAGCGTTTCTACCAGCCCGCTCAACTTGTAGCGTTCCAATGCCTTGGCCATCTTGCTGATATACTTGACGCCGGGAGCCAGAATCTTCATCTTGATGCCGTACTCGTCCAGAGGCACAAACAAGCCCTGCGGCTTGCCTTCTTCCGGGAACTTGCCCAGGCGCTCCAGGGAGCAGAACACGCGCTCCATCATCGGGCGGATGTCGGACGTGAACTGCGTAAAGCTCTGGGTAAAGGTCATCATCCGCTCGTTGTCGCGCAGATTGGCTTCCAGAGCCGTCATCTGCCGTTCCACCTGGGTCACTGCCTGAAGCACGGAAACAAACAGGGCGTCGTCGATCTCGGCATTGTACATCTCCAGCAAATCCTTGCCTACGGTGTACTCGGTGGCCGTGGCCCATTCCCTGGGCAGCCCGCTCTTGATGTCCTCCGGACGGAGAACCGTCATTCCCCCGGCCCTCATGTCCACCTCGTCAACCATGTCCGAAGTCAGCAGCACGCGGGGGAAGGCCGCCGCCTGTCCGGCCACCTTCATGGCTTCCTGCATGAGCAAGCTGTCTTCGATGGTGTCCACGATGGGAGCCAGGGCGCTTTCCCCGCACACTTCATTGCCGTATTTGATGAAACGCGTGCCCATGTAGGGAAACTCGTAATAGCCGCTCTCCTTGATGATATGCTGCTCTGCCGGTTCCAGGTACACGCTCGTCCAGCTCATTTGCTCCGGCGGCAGGTTCCGGTTGCCCATCGGCGGCACATCCCGCGGAAGCACGAGGTGCCAAATCTCGAACTGCTGCGTGTACCTCCGTTCCTTGTCGCCATAGGCATCTTTAATCGCTCCCTTTAAAGCGTCTTCCCCAAAGGCGGCCGCGGCCTGGTGGGCGGTGTACTTGAACTTGCGCACCACCGTGTCAATCTCGTGGTCCTCATTTTCCGCCAAGCCATAAGTCCCCGCAGGAACATGGGTGAACACAAGCGTGCCTTTCTTGATGTTCTCTTCGGACATCATCAAGCCCGTGCCCGTGCCGATGCGGTCGATGACCGTGGCAATGAACGAGGTGTAAAAATTGCTCGCCTCCAGCTCCTTCTGGGTGATTTGGGCGGCATCTTTCAACCAGAACTTTTCATCGGCGGTGATGTCTCCCCATTCATCATACTGGAACCAGTTCTGCCCACGCGGCGTAATGTAGTTGAGGTGGGCGCTGGCCAGCTTCAGCACACCGGTCTTGGCACGGGCGCAGACGCGTTCCGGCATGCCGTCGTCCTCCATCTCCGCCAGTTCCGCGGCCGGAATCAGTTTGGGCAGCACGTGCCGGACATACCGCCTCCACTCGTAGTTCGTCTTATTAAATAGAGACTGGGCGATTCTGTAATAGTCGGTTTCCATTGTTTATCCTCCCAGGGTTTTGCGGCCGCCGGTCAGGGAGCCCAGCACGCCGCCGGGATTGACGGTCCGGGCCATGCCGTAGCGGCGTTTGCTGGCATTCTGGCGGTTGACTTCCTCACTCTCCCCGGTATCGGCCGCGGCCTGCGTGGGGTCGGCGGCACTGGCGCCCACGCTCACGTTGCGCTTGGCAGCCTCCTGGGCCGCTACGGTGGCAGCCTGTTGCTGCTTCTTCTGCTGGTGGGAACTGTACATGCTCCCGCCGATGCTCAAGGCCGCACTGATCAACGCTCCGGTGAATCCCATGGTAATTTACTGGTTGAGGGTGTACGCGTCTACGCCATGCGCAATAGCGCGGGCAATGGCGCCGGGGGTATCGCGTAACAGGGAAGCGTCTCCAGGGTTGGACAAGAAACCGCACTCTACCAGCACAGCGGGCGGCACGGTCTTGCGGAGCACATACAGGCTGGTCTTGTTGGGCTTACAGGAGCGGTCAGGACGTGCCTGTACATGGTCGGCGCGGCCCGGCATGAGCTTGCAGAGAGGCCCGGCAATGGCTTCGGCCAGACGTTTGCCACAAGCGGAATCCGTATAGGAACCGTCGTCATGGTAATTGCGATGGTGGCAGACATGGGCCCCGCAGGCCGTCGCCGAACCCGCGGAATCACAGTGCAAGGAAATGGAAATATCGAACCCTCCGGCGTTGATGGCCTTGACCGTAGCGGCAAGATCGTCGTCGTTGTCCATACGAGGGAAGTCGATGATGGTGACAGCGTGTCCCTGGGCCGACAGCATGGGGGCCAGATGGTTGGCAATGGTCATGGCGGTGGCATGTTCTTCCAGGCCGTTGCCGCGGGAGCCGGTATTGTTGGCATGTCCGATGTCTAAAGCGATGTTCATTTGTTCAGGTATTGGTTGATAAGGTGATCTGGTACGTCGTATTCCGCGTAGGTGCTGTTAAGGTGCCATTCTTCGTGTTGGGCCTTGTAGGCTGAACGCTGCTTCCTGCTGGGCAGGATGTGCATTTCCTGCTTGCGTCCGGGAGTGTTGATAACGAGAAGGTAAAGGTATTGTTCCGGCATGGTTAATTAAGTTATAAACTATTTCCTGTAGAACTAGTTAGAACTGGTAAGAAAAACTTTACAGTTCATTTTTGGGTCTGATGCTCGAGGTTGGAAAGACGGAGGTCTATTGTCCTCAAGACCTCCGTCTGAATAGCGTAGTTTTTGGTTTGCTCTTGTAAGAAGCTCTTGAAATCATTGTAAATCAATACCATTCCGACAAATCCGCCCATGAGAACGACAATCAGCAGCGTCAAAATACCGTTCTTGCCATCCAAAACCGCACGGACAGTGTTGACTACGCGCAGAACCCAATCTATCGGCTGGCACATGATTCTTACTTTTTCAGGGCTTGAACGATAGGCGGCGTGTCCGTTGCGGGCTGGGCCTGGCTGTAGGACAGGTGGCCCGGCTCCAGCACCAGGCAGGAACCGTCCTTGCAGACCTCGGTTCGGTCAGGAGTCACGTCCACGGAGTGCCCGCAGCCGGTTACGGTGATGTAGCCAGCAGAGGCCAGAGCGCCGATGATGGCGCCGATCACGTACTTGACCCAATTCCCCCAGCGGGCAGATGCTGCCTGCTGGGCCTTTTCAATGTCGTTTTTATTTACGTTCATATTCGTTATTTATTAGTGGTGAAGTGCTTGAAGAAAGCCACGGCGGCAGGGTCCTCAATCAAAAGAGAAGGGTCATCCTCTGGAGTGAATGTGCGGATTGCCCCCGTCCCATCTTGCTGGGCCTCAACCTGAAGAGACACCTTATCCTGGCCCACCATCCGCGCCCATACCTGCGTTGCCACCCAGTCCCCCTCTTTGTCCTGGATGGCGGAAGCAAGTGCGAGATAAACCGGGGCTTGCTCTTCCGGCAGGTCTTTCAGGAGCCTTTCTTCTCCGTAGCTCCATCCGTCGGGTTTAGGCCCTACAAACCTGATAACCCCCGCAAGCGGGTCGAACTTGGCCCCTGAATCTTTCGGAACGTCATAAATAATGTGTATTAACATAATGATTTTTATTTGATTAGGTTAGTTAATGGCGTAACTTCCAAGGTAGATTTTCCCGGTATCGGTAATATATAATGTTGTTTCATCCTTGACCGCTAAGGCGGTGTATTGGGCATCCGTCAGCGTATTGTTGAACTTAACCCACCGGGCATCACCTTCTGCTACATTGGGCACGTCCGTCTGACTCAGAGGGGCATGCTGATTTTGCTTGATAACTCTCGCCGCTTCTCGATCGTGGCGGCCAATCGTGAAAGTAACGCCCATTAAACACTCGTCATCACCTCGCAAACTAAATGTGCCGCTGGACTTGTTTTGCCAGACGGCTTCTCCGGTCTGGACGGACATCAAGCTATATGCTTCATCATACACCGCACACCGGTACATGGTTGCCACGCCAGCCACATTTAGGGATTGACTCATTGTCACCCCTCCGGCAAAAGCAGCAGCCCCAAACTCCCACGAACCACTTGTAACAACCCTTGTTGGATTCGATGAATCATAACTAAGACTATTAGGGCCAAACTGGAAGGAATCCGCGGAACACGATCCATCTACGCTAATAGGCGCCAATATGGGGAGGTGAAGGGACGAGCCCGGAATAAGGGTATGAATATCTATATACTTACTGGCAGAATGATACTTAATCCTCAAAAAATCAGCCCCACTACTATTACCTAACGCCACCCCGCTTTCGTCGGGATTAAGATATACACCAGTAATCTGTGCAGCTTGTACACCGAAAGAATCATAAAAAACGATTGATCCGCCGACACCCATTCCACCCTTTAGGGTGGTGTTGCCGTCTACCGCCAGAGATTGCCCCATCGTGACCCCAGCATTAAATGTTGCCGGACCGGAAAACACCCCTTTTCCCGTGTTGTATAAATTATTGATGGTTCCATTGGTGTAGACGGACAGAATATCCATGCCGATTTCCCGGTTCGTGACACCTTTAATCCAGGCCCCATTTTCTCCGAGTTTCAGTAACCCTTTTGCAGTCAAATCACCTGCAACGGTTATCGTTTGGAACTGTCCACTGCCCCCGGAGGCAGACGATCCGCCGAGGGCTCCCTTAAAAGACTCCGTGACCAGGGCTGAATCATCGCTTACTTCCACCTCCGCAGAGGGGGCGATAAAGCAGGTTTGCCCCCCTGCCGGGCAGGAAGCAATCAAGACACCGTCCGGAGTGGAAACGGTGCAATCCGTTTGAGGCGTGACGGCATAAGTCTTGCCAGCGGTGGTGTTGATGATCATGTATCATGATTTCACATGCCCGCGGACGGAAAGAAAGCGTGACGGTGTCACACAGCCCAAAAAATTACTTTGCCCACGGAACGCCCCTGGCCATCCCCTTGCGCATGCCGCCTCTTTGCTCCGTCCGCGTGCGTGCCCGTGCTCCCGTTTTTTCGACGTAACCATGAGCATACGCTTCACCGAATGTACGGAACCCGTCCGCGGAATGGGAACAGGCATTGTGCAGCGGCATCGAAATCACCCGGCCATTGGCTCCAGGCGGCAGCGTCTGGTAATTCTCCAGGGCGTTCACGCCGCTCATATACTCCACGCCATCCACAACAACCGGCTCGCTGCATCGTTCGTGGAATACGCAATGGGTCAGAAGCTTGCGGGTCACGTGAATCCCCGCCCAAATATCGCTGGTCCGCGGAACTACCCGGCACACCAGCCCCTGCATTCCCAGCCTCTGCTCGAAACTCGTCAGGTCCCAGTCCCGCTTGGCGGCATCGTGGGGCAGGAAATTGGCGGCAATGCTCTGCCCGTAGCGGGCCTCCCATCCGCGCACGACACCTATGTAATGGGCCAGCTCCTTCCCGCTGGCGGAATAATGATCCAGTACGTAAAACTTGCCGTCCCCTCCCGGCTGAATCAGCCACAGGGTCATGTAGTCGGAAAGCCCGATGTCCCAGCTCACGTACAGGGGCCGGGTATCGTCGGGTTCAAACTGCTGCTTGAGGCGTCCTTCCGCGCGCAGCATGGAAATCTGGGCGCCGTACACGGCGCCGTGCACCTGCGTTTCAAACGCCTCTGCCGGAGTGCTGGGGTACTCCTGCTTCACCAGGTGCCCAAACGTATTCCACTGGGACAAATACCAGCGCTTCTGCCCTTCGTCCAGATGGATGCCTTCCTTGGCCAGCCCCTCGAAATACTCCCGGTGCTGGTTGTTCAGACGGAGGGGTTCCCCTTCGTCCACCCGGTACTCCGGCTGCTTGTGCCAGGGAAAGAAGAAGAACTTGAAATCCAGCGGCGTCAGGGTGCGCCCCACATTCTCCATGGCCGCCTTGGTCAGGCGGTAATTCTCGCCATACTTGCCCCCTTCGTGGGTGGACTCCATGATTACCACGCCGTCCCGTCCCACCGTATTGACGCCGCCGGAAAGAATCTTCAGCGCCTTTTTGGGGTCATTAACGGCCGTGTAACCGAACTCGGAAACGTGAAGCAACTGCATCGTGCCGCCGCGCAGGTTGGTCCCCACCCGGATATTGCTGCCCGTGGCAAACTCCGCCCTGGTGGCGGAAATCCTGCCTCTGGAACTTGCAAAAAGCTGGCGGGCAAACGTATTGATCTGTTCCCGTTCCCACTCGTCTTCGATGAACTCTACCCCGTTGGTGGGAGGTTCCAGCAGGGAATTAACCGCAAAGGAAATCTTGCCCATCTTCTCCTGGGCGTCCGGCAGGGTCTTGTCGATGATGCCGCAATGGAACCCTTCCCGGAACAGGCACATGTCCAGCATCAACATGGCTGTGTAGGTGGAAATCCCAAGCTGGCGGGCCTTCAGGATATTATTGCGGTGCCACAGGTTACGGTGGAGCTCCTGCTGGGCCCAGTTCAGCCGGAACCGGCAGGGAGGACCGTTCTTGCGCTCAATCCAGTACAAGTGATTCAGCCTCCACTCCTGGCTTGTCCAGCAATTATCGTACCAATGCTCACCCATCGTTACCCTCCGTTCAATCGTTGAGCCAGCCGGGCGAACGTCCGCAAATCATGCTTTTGCAGGCCCTGGCGGCCATATCCTTTCACCTCCCTACACCAGATCACGTGCGTGTACCCCAGCCCCAGCAGGTACTCCGCCTGGACGCCGATACGCGCCCCGCTACCGCACACGAACAGCACCAGAAACGTGTGGGCGTCGTCTCCTTCCACCGGGTCACGCGGAACGCCCATGTACACGCAATCCGGCGCCAAATGGACAATGCCGCCCATATCCAGGGCCGTGCGGATATGCTCCCCGTACAGCCCCGACCTGATGCCTTCCAGCACGTCCCATGCCTGTTCCAATGCGTTCATTCTGAAATGCTATTAACTATTACCTTTTCACTATTAACTGATTCTATCCCTGCATCGCCAAAAATTCACACCCGGTAGGGCCGCTGAACCGCAGGCCTACGACATGCTCATACTGCCACCTGTTCACCGTAATCACTTCGTGCCAGCCCTTCTTCATCACGGGGGCGTTGCTGGCCACGGGCACCCATTGTTCCCCGTCTCCCGTCACTCGCAGCGGATCGGTCAGGCAGTCCTGGCCAAAGAGCACGGCTACCGGGAACTTCGGGTTTCTCTCCACCCGTGTTTCCAGAGGGTTGCTCAAGGCGTTGGTCAGCAGCGTGGACACGTAATCATTGCCCACATCATCGTAGGGGGAATCGTCGTCCACCACCTCAATATAGAGGGAGCTGTCCGCCAAGTCCCCGGCGGCCGTATGCGTTTCCCGTTTCACAATCAGGAACAGGCGGTCGGAACGGGAACCGTCCGGCATCGCGCAGGCGGCAAGAACGCGCCCGTTGGTAGTCCAGCGGTGCCACGCGTTGACCTCGTGCATCGTATTGTAGGTGCACAAGGCGAGTTGCCCGTCTGCCAGCACAAACACCGCCACCGTATCGGGCTTGCGCAGCATCGTGCCGTGCTTCACGCCGCCGTGCTCGCGCAGGACATGGGGGGCCAGTACCGTCAAATCTTTGCTCCGGTAGCCGTCCGTCTCGAAGGAATAACCGTACTCGTAGCACCTGCCGGCACCCCGCTCGATGTAGAGCACCTTGTCGGTGGCCATCAGGGCCGGAATCGCTGCGCTGCCCACATGGCCGTGATCCTCAATCTGGGCGTTGGAGCTCGTGATGCTCCCCTGGCTGGAGCCGGCGGAAATCACCCACTCCGCTTCGCTGGTTCCAGGAAGCAGGCGGTGGGACTGGGCCATCATCCAGCACACCGGGTTCTGGCTCGTCGTGGCCATCGTCAGCGCCAGGGCCGCGTCGTCGCTGTCCCCGGTGGAAAAGTTGTTGAAATCATCCGTGCGGCTCATCCAGACGGTCTGCGGCTGTTCCCGTGTGGAAGCGAACACCAGCCGTTGGTTGTACACCTCGCAGAGCAGCGGGAACCCGTAGCGTTCGGAGAAAGCCGCCCAGCTCCAGTTGTGGACCGTCCGGCGCCCCATCCACTCCACGGGCACCTTGTCCTCACAGGACCATTCCACGGCCACCACCTCACCGGCATCATCCAGCGTGGGCACCGCCCGCAGCACCATGTCGTGCCGGTAGCCGGGCACAATCAGCCGGTTGCCGCAACTATCCGCCGGGAAGCCGGAAGCCAGGGAATCCCCCATGAACTTGCTGCGCGTCAGGAACAGGCGCAGGAAGCACTCTTCGTCCGCTTCGTCCCCCGTCAGTTGCGTGTTGCTGGCCTCCCCGATTCTGGAAAAGCTCGTGCCGGCCGTCTCCCAGTCGGCGTCCAGGTCGTCGGAATCGTAGCACTTGCGCACCTCGTAGCTCCCGTACCACAACCCGGAACAGTAGAATTCCCACTTCCCGCGGCAAGTCAGCGGAGCGCCCACGGCCAGACCGCGCACAAAATAGCCGGGATAATCCCCGAACCCCGTGCCCAGGTCCACCATGTCCGCCTCCGTGAAATCCCGGATGCAGGTGAAATACTCCCAGTAGCCGGACTTGATGGCCACTTTCGTTCCCCTGTCCACAAACCCGGTGCCGGTCACGTCCTTGACGGAATAGACGGGGGTCACTCCTTCAAACCCGTCCAAATTCTCCGCCTCTACAAAGCAATCGGGATAACAAGCGGGCTCGTCCAGCCCCTCCGTGTACACGTCCGCAGAAAGCGTCTGCTTGCAGATGTAGTATTTGACGGTGGTATCGGTATGAACGGCCAGGCGGTCTCCCTTGGAAGCTGTCCGCAATCCGTCCGCGATGATGACGTTCCGGCGCAGATCGCCCCCCTTGGCGAATGCCTCCTGTTGTTCCAGCCAGAAGCTGGCCCGCAGCAGGTCCACACTTTCAAGGGCGCTTTCCCTGGGCTCTTCTTCCGGGCTGAACTCCACCGTATAGCGCACATCCCCCAGCACGGGGGTGCAGGTCAGCACCAGCGGATGGTCCCGCTTCTCATTGATAAACCGCCAGGGATGGTGCTTGAACTCCCATGCCTCCAATGTCCAGGCGCCGTCTTCGCCCCTCTTCAGCACCATCGGACGGTTGTCCTGCGTAGTGAGGTACAGCAGCGCGTTGAGCTGGCGCCACCGCACCGTGTCCGGGTCCAGGTAAAACTCCTGGCCGTCCTCGCCGTCCGTGAACCGGGCTGCCTCGGCGCCCTCCATGTCCAGCACCCGTACTACGTCACCGGCGATCTCCACCAGGAAGCGCAGGCCGTCCGCATCCGCGTAGGAATAGACGTAGGGAACCAACCGGCTGCGCTCGCTCAAGGCGTCTGCGAAATATCGCATCCCCCGGCGGCGTTCGGCTCCCCCCATCTGGGAAAGCTTCCAGTTCTCCGCGATCAGCAACCCGCGCATGTAGGCTTCCAGGTCGAACCGGGCCGCCAGTTCGGGGCTCTGCTCCCCGCCGTTGAAACACGTTCTCGTTTGCATGTTAAGCGATAGATAGAATTTTAAGCTGGAAGGTCTTGATAAAGGCCGGATAACGCGGGCGGCCCATCAGCGCATTGCAAGAATTGTAGCCCTGCATGGTCAGGCGCATGGTCGTATCTCCGTCGATAAAAGCATTCAGCCAGGAATGAGTGGAGCCGTCCACCACCCGGCAGGACCACGGCCACGCCACAGAACTCACCGTCTCGCCGCGTCCATGGCCGTTCTTCTGCCCCTGTCCCTTGATATGAGCCCGGCCACTGCCGGAACCGGACAGTGTGAAATAGCATCCAGCGCTCTTCTTCTTCTGGCCCTTCATCCATTGCAGAACTAACCCTGTGCCGGGCAAAAACGGCAGGGAATAACTGCGGCTGCCGGAACCGTCCTGCTCCCGGATGGAAAGGGGCGTGTCATCAATCACAGGAATCACGGCCTTCACCTCCACGGAATCCCCCGGACCTACAGCATGCAAAGACGCCCCCTCGTCCGGGTAAAACAGGAACACGCCGTTGGACTCGAACATCACGGAAGGCAGCGCGTTGAAGGAGGATCGCACCATGTACCGCTCCCCGCCCACCGTCAGTTGCATGTACCTCTTCGGCGTCACCAAGTCCTGCACGGCCGCCACCGCATGCACCCAGTAGGCCCACTCCAGCGTACCCTCTTGCGGCAGCTCCACCGTCAGCCGCCGCATGCTGGACGTATCCTCCGGGTAAAGCTGGTTATCCCCCAGGCAGACGTGGCTTACCGCCAGATCGCCCAGGCGGACGTTCTCAACAAAGCTGTTCACAAATCGCGTTCCGTTGGTAACTCTCATGGTCGTAATGATTTAGGATGCAACGCTTGCCGCCATGATATACAGGGTCTTGGCATCCCTGGCGGTCAGGTCGGCGTATTCCTCCCTGGTCAGCACCTCGATGCGCTCCACCCGCGGAGACTTGGGAATGTACCCGGCCAGCTTGCCGTTGACGCTATCCGCGGTATCGTAGCCTTTCCCCTCAACCCAGCTCTGCGTGGCGTAGGGCTTCAGCTCTTCCGCCACGTGCCGTTCCGTTTCCCCCTTCGTATAGACCTGGGATTTGTCGTAATAGAACTGGGACAGGTAATCAGCCGTCTGCGCCGCCGTGGGAACTGCGTTGCCTCTGGCGTCCGCCGCCGTCCCCTCAATGGGATTGCCCAGCGTGGAAGCCAGATAGACGCCCGCCAGCAAGGAGGCGGTCGCGCTCTCCAGCTCCAACCCGCGGTCCTGACTCTGCGTGAACTGTCCGGAAGTCACCACCCCCATGAAGTAATCCGTGCTGGTGAAATACTCCGGGTGCTCGGTCATAGCCGCCGCCAGCCAATTCATGCCCTTGCCGGACCAGTAGGAGGGTCGCTGATGCTGGAGGGCCCCGCCATAAAGCAGGTTGTTGGCAAGCTGGTGGTTGGGAGTGGACCCCACGCCGTGCTGGTAGGGGATCGGGTTCAACTGGCCGAACTCACTGCCCAGCCGTACCACGCCCGCGTCCAGGAGGGTGGCCCAGCGCACGGAAGCCCGCCCGTCGGCTCTCAACCCGATGCAGGCATTGTCCAGCGTCTGGTTGATGGACGGCTTGATTACCCCGAATCTATTAAAGGAGGCAGGCTCTGCGCGCATGCGGCCCGAAGCGTCAAAGCCAACGGCGCCCCCGTCCGCCAGGACTCCCTCCAGGGCCGGAAGCGTGGCCCCAGGCGTCGTGAAATCTGCATGAGGCACAGCCATCTGGCCGGAAGCGTCATTGCCCACCGGGGCGCCGTCGGTCACGGGATGGTCAGTACCCAGCCTCACCAAGCCGTAAATCTCCGCCGTGGCAATGTCATTGGCTTCTCCAATGCACACCCAGGCCGCCGTGCCGTCCGGCTGTTCCAACCACGCGTACACCTCGTAATAGCTCTTCACTTCGGGTTCCGCCCCCTCGTTCGCCGGGGGAATCTCCACGGAAACCGGAACGTAGTAGTAATACCCGCCGTTGCAGGTCTCCCCGCTGGTCGGAATCTCCGCCACGCTGCCCACGACGATGCGCCGCACCTTGGCCCCGTCAATGCCGTCCCGTCCGGCGGCGGCAAGGCCCGTGTCCTCATACTGGCCCGTCAGAACATTCCATGTGCACCAATGGCCCGCAGCATTCACATACGGGCTGTGCCCGTCTTCCCCGGCGGCGGAAATCTCCGTATCGTCCCATGCCTGTGTCTCAACGTTCCAGATCATCCACGTTCCGGTGGCGGAGAGCTTCGGGCTCTTGCCGGGATCGCCCGTCACCTGGTAGCCGGTATTGCTGCCGCAAATCCACCACGTGTTGGTTTCCGGGTTCGGCACAATGGCAGACGTAATATGCCCTTCCACCTCCGCCAGCTTGGCGTCCAGTGCATTCAGCTTGCCCAGGGCATCCTGGGCCTGCTTCACGGCTTCTTTGGCGTCCTGCCGTACCTGTTCCATTTCCTTGAGGGCATCCTGGGCCTCCCTGGCGGAATCCGCTGCATCCTGGGCCGCCCGTTGCGCATCCGTCACGGCCCGCCATTCCAGCATGCAGTGAGCTGCCGCGTTGCCCGGCACCCTCACAGCCAGCCGGCGCACCTCCGTGTCGTCCTCCACGCGGGCAAGCTCCAGGTTGGTGCCCATCACGCCCAGCCGCCCATAAGCCAGCCGCAAGCGGTCTCCGCCCTCGCTGGTGGCCCGCAGCTCGTACAGATACATGCCCGTTTCCACGGCGGGGAACACGATCATCAGCGTGTTGCCGCTCTCCGTCTGGGTAATGTCCAGGGCTCGTTCCGTCCCGTCCGGCGACGTGAGGACGCCGTCGAAGGTCACGTTGTCCAGCACAAGAGCGTTGCCGGAATCATCCGTGAAATCCAGCCTGTAAGTCGGCTGGCTGCCCGCCAGCACGGTGAAATTCTGTTCCGCTCCCAAAAAGTCAAGGTTCATATCCCCATCATGTGGAACCGAAGAGCATCCGCGCAAGCGTGACGGTGTCACATGGATGGGGAGAACAAAAAACACGCCCTGCCTCCAGGAAGAAGCAGGGCGCGGAATAATTGGCTACTAAATACAGTTATGAATTCCAGGGCTCTGTGCTAGCCCTAAGACATTCCCCTGTTTTCGGGTCTTGCCATTCTATTTTTCTTATTGGCTTGCCGTTTTCATCTTCGTCATATTTCTCTAATTTAAGAACAATTTTCCCATTTTCCTCTATGAACGTAAGTTGTAGAGGTTCGGTATGTTGTCCAGATGTTACCCAAAAGGGTTTATTAATTTTTATGGCTTTCATTTTTAATGAATTACAATAAGTGCATAACATCCACCCGGCACTTCCGAGCTTCCGCTATTCAACTTATTATCGAAGCCTTCCCATATTCTTCAACAAACTTTCTGAAAAAACTTTTGCCAGCATGCCAAAAACAAAAAAGGGCGGCCACCGAAATGACCACCCTTTTTCCCGCAACTCTCCTAAACTCACTACTTTGCCTGCGGTTTCACCAAGGGTTCCCCCCTGGCTGCCTGGATGATCGCCTGCCGGAACTCGTCATCCGCGGAGAAATTCATGTTCGACTTCTCTAGCCCATAAATCTTAGCCAGTTGCGCACGGGCCGCCAATCGGTCACGGGCAGGGAGAGCCTCATTGCGGCTGTCCTTCAGCAACTCTGCCGTCAGCTCCCGTTTGATCATATCCACACTCGCCTTGTCGGCGGAGCGCAAATCCTCCAGCAGCTTGGCCACCTCCGGATTGGTCAGCGTCTTCTTGGCATTCTTTCCCGCCGTCTCCCGGCTCGACCCGTAAATGCGCATGTAGGCTTCCACGTGGTCTTCCCCAGCAGCTACGGCATGGGCCAGTTCGTATTGTTTCGTATTCAGCATGGTTCTATTTCCTTTCTGGTTGGGTTATTTTCTTGAGAAACTTCTCTGTATCGGCCATCCACCCTTGCAGGGTAATGGTGCCGCTGGGCGTCAGTTTGTACATGCCCACGGGCTTTCCATCGCGCTTTTCAACCTTCTTTGACACGAGGCCGCAGCGCATCAGGCGACTCAACTGCTGGCGCAACGCCTCGAGCGAGCAGGGGATGATGTCAGCCAGCTCTGAAAGCGTCATGGCTCCCAGCAGTCCCAGCATCCGCATCACGGAGGACATGGTGGGCTGAATCGGGGGCGTCACGCTGCAAGCGGCACAGTCTCCGGCCAGCACAATCAGGTGCAGCATTTTCCTTTCTTCAATGTTCATTCTTTTCCCTCCCTTCTGCGGTATCGTTCAAAGCAATAATCCGGCGCATTCTCGACCTGGCATACCACGTTATTGCCGCGATAGAGGCGTGAGGCAATACGGGCATCCAAATGTTCCCCGATATGCACCGGCAGCAGATTGGACGTGAGCATGGTCCATTTCCCCAGCCTCCCATCTACAACACGGTTCAGGGCGGAAAGAATGGGAGGCGTGGTATTTTCGGCACCGATGTCATCCAGAATCAGCACGTACACCTCTTTGACCAGGTACTCCACAAATGCCCAGTCTCCGGAACGGAGCATGGAAACCACCTTCTGCCACTTCCAGAACTGGATAGGCAGCGAAGGGCGCTCTTTGAACAGCGCATCCCTGGCAGCCTCCGCCAAGTGCGTCTTGCCTATACCGGAGGCCCCCAGCAGGGACAGCCAGCGACGCGGACGAACCTTGTTCACAACGTCGTTGATGAACCACTGCACTTCCCGGTGCATGGCTTGGACCTCCGGATGCACTCGCTCGTCAAAGCCGCCCATGTCATAACGTACAGGCTTGTAGCTGCGCATAATCCCGTCTTGGGATGGAACCAGGGAAACTTGCCCTGCCAGATGTTGAATATCATCCATCATTCGTATCTCCTTCCTGCGTTGGCGTCATTCCGCCCAGACGGGCCTTGTTGCCGCCCATGCTGCACATTGTTGGTAGCCCAGGAGCGGGCATACTTGCGGGCTGCGGGCTGCCAGTTGGCAAGCGGGATTCCCTTGCTGTCCCGCCAGCCGCGGGCCGAGAAGTCATCGAAGAACGACTCTGCACACCGGATCAACTCTTCTCCTTTGGGTTTCATGAGCTGCGCCGCCATAAGGAGCCGCACTTCCTCCGCGTTCCGCGGGAATTGCTCTACACTCCGTCTTACAGGTGGTTTGTTCGCATCCGCATCCGTCTTCGTATCCGAATACGCATTCGCATAAGTAACGGGTTGAGGCGAATCGTTACGACCTGTTACGAGTTTCCGCAGTTCGTATTTCTTCTCGGAAACTTTCTGCACCTCGTAACCGTCCGGAAGCGGCCATTTGGGGCTTGTCTTTCCCTGCTGTCCAAACCCCAGAATCATCAAGTATGGCTTCCCGGCGTGGGAATAGAGCAGAATAAGCCCCGCAGCCTCACACGCGGAGAGGCAGCGTTGAATATTGCACTCGCTCATCTTGTCGAGTTGGAGGGGGTACAGCGCAGAACGCAGGATGGGAGGTCTGGCGTCATAAAGGCCGTAATCGTCAGCGACGGACATCAGGCGGCGGTAAAACACCTCTTCCTCCCATGAGAGGGAGGCGACGCGCCCGGAAGTCAGAATAGCATCTCTGATCAATCGTGTTGGCATATCATGCTGTCTCCTTTCCCTTCCGTCTCTTTTGCTTCTGTTCCAAATGCAGGTGAGAACTGTATTTTTCTGCCTTGGACAGTATTGATTTTTAGCGGCTTCTGGATGTACAGGCATGCGGTCAAAAGGCTTATTTCCGCGGCATAATTTGCTTCGGGGAATGCTCTGCTATACCGGATTATCCGCACCCGTCCACCAGGGAGGACATGCAGCAATCCCCACCGTTCCGGCAGGTCATCTTCCGTGATAATTCCAGGTTCGCAAATGTAATAGCGGCTGTACCCCATACCCTTTTGGGGATAGATGCGGAACGGCTTTTTGAGGTCTGCCCGGAAGTCCTCCCGGCTCGTTTTCGCTTCGACAAGGACGCTTGCACGCCCCTTGAATCCTATTGCATCGGGTTTTTCATTCGTGATGATACAATTCGGTTCCGCGATCGCGACAGGGCAGCCTTGAGAGCCCATGAGCCAGCGTTCAGCAATTTCACAAAGTTCCCGGTGTGTCCGCGGGATTAAAGATGTTTGTTTACGCGCCATATCAAAAAAGTGTCAGTTGGGGGTTGTAGTTCATCCACAGGCATTCAATCCTCTGCGAACGTCGCATACTCTCCGTAGCCTTCTTCTCTACCCTCCAGCCCTGAAGCATGGAGGCATAAAGGCCGTTATCATAGCCGGACAGAACAACTTTGCCTTTCAGCCCTGTAACAAGACGCAAAAGCCGTTCATGATCCCCATGATCATACTCAAAAGCATAGCGGCCGTCCTTTGTCCGCGTCTCGTGCATGTAGGGAGGATCCAGATAAAACAGGGTATCGGGAGAATCATACTCCCGGATAATATCCAGCGCGCCCTGCTTTCGGATAGTCACGCCCGACAACCGGACATGAGCCTCCGCCAGCAGATTGGGCAGCCTTTGCCACTTGCCGACAACCCGCCCGCAACTGGCATTCCGGTCTCTCCGGAATCCTGTTTTGCGGAACATCCCGTCGCAGGAAACAGCCATGAACGAGCAAACAAGAAACTTCCTCGCCCGCTCAAGCTCATCCCCGGACTTGTCCTGGGCCGCCAACTCATACTCCCGCTCTGAAAACGGAGTCATATTCACCTGTTCCATCAGCTCTACATAACGATCGGAACGAATAACGCGGAACAAATTCACCACATCATCATAGAGATCATTGTAAACCTCAATCTCCACAGGAGCTTTGTTCAGGAGGGCGGCCGCAGAACCTCCGTATGGTTCGACATAGATTTTATGTTCCGGGAAAAATGAAACAATCCAGTCGGCCAGCCTGTTCTTGGCACCAAGGTATCTAAGCACGGCTTTCATTTCTCTTCCTTTCTATCCTTGTCTTTTTGGCGTTCCGCTGGCGCATCCCCAGGTCAAGTCTGTTGTGGCAACGTTGGCAAAGAACGATTAAATTCGGATATTCATTGTTTTCCGGCTCGTCAATCCACATGCAATGATGCACAGTGAGGACAACACGGCTCCCCGTGATTGGGTGTGGCTGGTGGTTCATCGCTTGGCAAAGTTCACACCTGTTCCCGGCGCGGGTACGTTCTTTGAGGCTGATTTTTCGCCAGTCGGAAGGGTATTTAGATTTGTCCTTAATTGGCATCACTCCCCCTCCTTTCTCGGCTCCCAAAGCCGTTTTTCGATTGTTGATAGCTTGAGGGGCTTTCTGCACAGCGGGCATTTAGGCGTGGTCATTGCTCAAATTTCCTTTCTATTTGCATCCACAAGGATGCGATCATAAAAATTGATAGCCAGATAACCGGTCCTTGCCCGGTCACGGATGACTTTGACGCCCAGGAATTCAAGGTGCCGGTCATCCATACCTATGGCTTGGCAAATCCCGTCCATGTAGGCTTTGCAGACAGCTCCGCAATTATCTCCATCAGGGCCGCGTCCAGTCTGGAAAAACCAGTAAATGCGGTAGGCGTTGGGGTGCATGGGCAGCCTCTTGGCTCCGGCCTCAATGGCCTTGAGCCTTGCCAGGCCGCGGGCTTTCTTCTTGGCGTCGGTTTTAATCTGGTTGGCGATTTTTGCCCCCCTTGCGGAGAGGGGCATGTTGTTATTAGGATGCAGCGCTTTATCCGGATGACGGAGCACGACAGACAACAGCAGCTTGTTCTTATAAACCTTCATCATCGTCGTCTTCTCCTTCCTGTTCTTCATCCGGGAAATCAAATTCCGGCTGGCTGTCATCCGGCAGCAAAGCAACGCCTTCGCCCTTGACCTTGATACTGCCGCTCATGCTGGCATCCGCCCGGCATTTGCGGTAATCAACCTTGACGGAAAAGCTCATGGACAGCGGCACGGCGGCCTCAATGGCCTCTTGCCTGATCTTATCGTACTTCTTGAGGTTGCAGGACTCCACTACGGCCCTGGCCACGGCGTCAATCTCGCCCTGCAGCTTTTCCGCGTGAGGGTCTGACGGTGCATCCTCGCATGCCGTGAGTACGGAGGGCTGGACGAGTAGGGAGGCGTACCGGGCGGCCAGCTTTCCCTTGCCCGTATAAACGCGGCGGTCAGGGTGCTGGCAGACGTTTTCCCAGGCCCCGGAAAAATCGGCAAAGGCCAGGATGTTTTCTCCCACGGACGGGACCAGATAAACTCTTTTGATTTTTTGCATAGTATGAAATGGTTGATGGTTAAAGAGGTGTTATTGTCCTATCTCCTTCACGGAGCCCTTCGTGGTTTTCGATTCGCCATACTCCGCCAGCAACTGCCGCAGCCATTCACGGCTGCTCTTCGTGGTTGCCTTCGGGTTTGCCGCCTTGCAGGCTTCATGCACCAGCTTGTCCAACTCCGTGATTCCCACCTTGCAGCAGCCGGCGAATGCTTCCGCCGTCACCACTTCCGGGAACTCGGCATTCAGTGCGGAAAATGCGCCGGAGGGGTCCGTTACCGTGAAGCTGGTGCGACCGGGGCCCATTTCAAAGCCAGGAATCAAGCCGGCGGCCACATCCTGTTCAAACCGGTATTCCGCTGCCGCTGCCCATTTCTTCGCCGTCTTCGCCAGGCGGTAAGCCTGGATCTTTTCGTCAGGGGAAAACAGCTCCCACTTATCCCGGTCCGTAGCGATCAGGGCCGCCTGTTGCACCATGGCCGCAGCTTCGTGGCACACCGCCTTGGCCCGGCAATACCGGCAGGCTTCCTCGCTGCAATAACGCGGAGCGTCCGGGTCCATAGCTGCCTTGGCGACGGCAAGAGACCTCTGTTCAGCCTGGTCAATCGCCTCGGCATCGTAAAATGCAACGGATGCCGGACCAGCCACGCGCGGCTGGATGATGGCCGCATAAATACCTTGATGAATGGCATTGTCATTATGCTCCTTTTGGGCCACCAAAGGGACAAGGGCCTCAAGCTGGCGGTTGGCCTCGGCGGAATCAACTTCCACACGGCCAAACTTCCAGTCTGCTACCATCATGAAGCTGGAATCGGGGCAATTCACCTCAAATAAGGCGTCCCACTGTCCGGAATAGTACGCAGTCCCGAACAGGTTGCGGTAAAACACTCTTTCTTCCGTAGAAACCAGATGAAATACGGCGCCGGGGTTGTCTCTCTCGATCATCTCTTTCACCCCATCCAGCAGACGCATGGCTCGTTCGCAAAGCTCCACCTGTTCCGCTGTCAGCGGGGTTCCTTCCCAAGGTTCGCCGGTCAGCAGTTGCTCCATGTAGGCATGTAGCAAGGTTCCTTCGGAGGCCGCATCAGAACTTTCATCCGGGCATGCTTTCTCCATCGTGAAGGAGCCGGGACACAAGGCCAGCCGTCCAAATGCGGAGGCGGAGGGTAGCCCCTGGCGGGGGTCGTAAGCCGATAATATATCCATACGTGTTCGTCTCCTTTCTATTGCGCTTGAATTTTAGCCAGGACTGCCTGCATCTCGCCCAGGTTCCCCAGGCAATCTTCCAGTTTTGCTGTAGTGAGCTTCTTCCAGCTATCTACCTTGCCACCGGATGCTTCCTTGAACACAGCGTTCAGCTCTTCTTCCGTGCAGGAAAGGGCTTCCATTAACCGGATGTGAGGCGGGGGAACTTCCATATCGCCTTGACCAGGAACCTCTGCATTGCCAACTGCCGCAGGAGTGTCAGGGACTTTCTCGGCATCCACAACATCACCCTTGGGAGTCTCCTTGGATTTGAACAGGGGCGGTTTAATATCTGGCTGGCTCTTGTCGGCCATATCCTCCGCTTCTCCTTCCACCCTCAGACCAAGGAGTGCTTCCGGGCAATTCGTCCGGGCGAAAAACGCCGCAGCCCGGTACTGGTACATTTGCTCCGGCATCGTGTTCCACTTGTTCCCCCACTTTTCAGCCTTCACCATCTCCGGGGTAATCCAAGTGCCGAAAACGTCCATGCCATTTTTGAGTTTGGCACACATCCGGACGCCTGCCTGAAAATCCTGCCTGTTGCGGTATTCAAACCAGGTAGAAGAAAACTTCCCGCAGGCATTGATAGCAGCAATAGCAAACTGTCCAGACCAGGACGGGCGCCCCTGAACCACGTAAAGGTTCTGCATAATCATCAAGGGATCCATCCGCAGCCGTAGCGCGGTATTCAGGGCAATGAAGCAGGAGCCGGGGTTATTTTGGTAGGTGGTTGGCACCATGGAAGAGGAAGCAAGCATTTCGGCGGCTTGCATCGCCATCTGGAACTGTTCGCCGCTGGCAAACGCACCCAGGATGGACAATTGCTGTCCTTGCTCTTGTAGCGTCAGAGATTCTGTGTTAGGTGTGGTCACGTTATTAGTATTCTATTGGTTAGTTATTGGTAACAGGCCGGGGCTCGGTTGCAGCCGACCCCGGCCACTTGAATCAGTCTTCGCATTCCTCGCATACGCAGCCAGTGAATCCGAGCATGGCCGCAATGGGATTCATCTGCCTTTTCATTTTTTCCTTTTGTTGTTGTTCAAGGAACAAACGAACACCTTCTCCCATGGTTTTTGCATTGCGATCAAAGCACTCGTTTGCTTTGAGGAGAAAACCGCAGGCTCCAGTCCACCCGTAAATCTTGGTATTCATCCCATTCGATGCAAACACCTCATTCGCGACCCTGAATATTCGCCTAGTTGTATTGTCTCCTTCGATGAAGGCGGCTACTACAACGCGCCCATCGTAACGGCCAACCAGATCCACGACATGATCAATCGCTTTCTGAAGTTCCTCTTCTGTGACGAGTGCTTGTTCAGCAGCAGGGTTATTGCAGGCTTCGTCCGGCGTGCAGGTCTGCGTATTCTTTTCTTCGGTATTGTCCATTGTATTGGTTTTCTATTGGTTATTGCTTTCCACGATCCGCGTGGAGCGGGACGGTTTTGCGAAGCCGTCAAAAATTTTCGGGCAGGATGGCGTGAACCCGGAATGCGGGGACTTCCCGGCCTTCAATTCGGCATTGTCTATTTCCACGGCCAGCCAAAGCGATAACACCATGAACAAGCCACTTGCAGCCGCAGCCAACATTTCCAGCAGCGTCTTCATTTGCTCATTCCTCCTTCTCCGTATTCGCGGAGCAGCGCCGTGCGGAACTGCTTGCCGTGCACCTTCAGCTTCCCTTGCTTACCCCAGTTCAACGTGTCGATTACATGCCCCTTGGCTTTTAGCTCGATCACCGTCTCCTTGATTTCGTCGCGGCTGGAGTCGTACATTCTGGCCAATGTTATGCAGCTTAAATATTCTGATTCAGGGTAGGTCATAGTATCTTCATTGTTAAAGCTCGTGCCAGCCGAGTAGCTTGAGCACTTCGATCAGTTCTTCTTCAATGGTCATCTTTGTTAGAATTGAAAGGTTCCTAGTTATTGGTTATCCTTCTCGCCATGTGGGATTTCCTGACAAGGCTTGACTGGTCCAGGCTCGACTGGATTAACATTGTGGGAAATACCATTTCCGGGCTTCTCGTCGTCGTAGGAACCGCTCTCATTGCCATCTTTAGAAAGCAGCTCTGGAAAACGCTTGTACGCCTTGGCAAGTTCTGCCGTCACACTGCGATTGCCTTTCGCCGCAAACTCCACTTCCTCCTGCGCATCCGCTACCACATATCCTATTTGCTCAACCTCATCCCTAAGCACCGCAAGCTCCTTGCTGATTCCAGGAACACTAAGCTCCAACTGGAACAATTGCTTCTCCAACACTCCCAGGAAAGCACGAGCCTCACAGAGCCTCAACTCCAGCTCCTTCCAAGAATGGTTGGATATGGAGTCAATGGCATCAGACTCTCTAACCTTGCGAAAATGCTCGAATGGCATTGGGATTATACCGAAGCTATTGCAACTCAACTTGAAGCTATTGGCTTCATCCTTTGCAGCCGCTCCGTAGAAGGAACTCGGTGCTGGATTAAACAAAGGGGGCTGGAATACCTCATCCGTAATGGTATTCTCACTCAAAGGGGGATTGCTAAAAACTGACTTCATGCCGCGGGCTTCTTGGGTTCAGTTTTCTTCCGGACTGGGGGAAGCCCGCGCCTTTTGAGAATGTCAAGGAAGGCATCTTCCGGTGCCTTCCCGGATTCAACGCACTCTTGGATAAGTGCCTTGCTTGCCGCCTTGTCTGCGGCAATTTTTTCGATGGGGATTTTGATTTCGATCATGGTTGTAAATCGTGTTTCTGGTTTCTGTATTACGAAAAAAAATGTATCTGTCAACGATATTTTCAAAATATTTTGTATGACGTTCGCAAAAAGGACTTGCAGATTACTAAAAATCTCGTATTGTTAAGGGCATGGACGCCCTAAAGCAGGAGATTCAGGAATGGCTCAAAGTGACCGGGAAAAGCAGGAAGTGGTTAGCAGATCAGCTTTTTGTTGACAAACGAACTGTGGACGCATGGCTTTCTACTGCTGGTAAAATTCCTCCTGCCAAAGCGGAGTTGATTAAAAAGCTGATGGAGCCATTGTCTCCAGGCGTGACTGGTGAATGCCGTGGTGCCCTGGACCTTGTCCTGAAACTGGACGCTGAAACCTACGGCCAATTTGCCGCCTGGGCTGCTCAAAGCGGATTTGAACCTACGGCGGACGGTATTGCCAAATGGGCCGTGCAGGTGGCTCACATGGCAGGGGAACAGAGCTCCCGATCTCCGCGCAAAACACAGGGCACGGACTAGGGTTCTCTCACAGTGGGTTGTGTGGTGGTGTTGGGTTGTTATCTTCATAACTTGGTTTTTTATTGGATTGCGAAAACATTTTTTCTCTCATATCTAACAAAAGTCAATAAATATTTCTCGTTGGCGAAAATATCCAAGAAAAGCCTTGCCAAGATTTCCTGTATGCGAAAAATGCACTCATGGATGACCTCAAGGCTAAAATCAGGGTTTTCTTGCGGGACACCCGCATGACTCGGGAAGAACTGGCAGAACGGTGCGCTGTCAAAAAAGGCATGATAGACAAATGGCTGTCTACAGTCCCTATCCCCGCTGACAAGCAACGGCTGCTGGACAACCTCATTGATAGCCACTACGCCAAAGTATACAGGGAAACAGACGTCCATATCAGAGTATCTAATGAGCGTTACCGGCTTATCCAGATTGAGGCTGCAAGACGGGGGTTGACGACGGAAGAATGGCTTGACGCTACGTTGCATCTGCATACTGCCATGCCATATCGAGGATAGCAGGATGCTTCGGGGAAATCTGTTCCGTGATGGATTTGTTCGCATGGGGTCAATTTGCGCTTTTCGCACATATCGGTCAAGATGATTATGCGGAAGCGTCTAGTTATTGTCTGAATTATGTGTTGACAATTTGTAATAATCGCATAATATCAAGGCCATGAGGGTAACTAAAAATGAGATTAAAAACTGGATGAAGGAGAACAATCTTGAGCGGGCATGGCTTGCAAAAGAGTGTGGCGTTAGTAAGGCAACGGTGGATACATGGCTGTCGTCAGATCGGGGGGTTCCCTCTAAGGCTCAATTGACTATTCAGACTCTTATTTTCAAAACCACCGGAAAGAAGGAGTACGGGCCTGAATTCCACCGTGAAGCTGAAATGGACACAAAGTTCCGGCTACCCGTGGAAATAGACATGGCTACCCTGCACAAGGCCGAACAGGAAGCGTTCCGTCGTGGCATGAAGCTCTCCGAGTATTGTTCTCTATCTGTAAAGTGGTGTGCCAACCAGCCCCAAATCAACCTTGGAGAGAAAGAGGAAAGCAGTCATCAGAGCTATTTCCGCACAGTAAATCCTGTGCCTGCTCAAGAGGCAGAGGTCATCGGTAATATTGCAGCAGGCAATTTGGAAGAAGGAGATACGATACCTTTTATGATCCGTACAGACAGGCCGCTAGGCAAAGGAGAATATGCGTTGCGGGTCAACGGGAAATCCATGGAGCCTAAGATCATGGACGGATCTCTCATTATCGTGAAGAAATATACCGTCCCTCCCATACCCAAAGTAGGAACGATTGTGGAGTACAACGATGAACGCGGCGTCACCCTCAAAAAACTGGGACGCCGTAAAAATCCGGAAACCGGCAAGATGGAATATGTTCTCAAGCCTATCAATCCGGAGTACAAAGATATTATACCAATGGATGGAGGACGTATATCAGGAATCTATGTAACAACCTTGACGAATTGGAGCAGGATATAACTGGTAAAGTACCTTATTCAGTACATGATTATATAGAATTATCACGGAATAATGATTTTAAGACTTGCATCTTCCGACGGAGAAGTCATTATTTCCTCGCATTGTTAGCGTGTAGCCCTCTTGGCCTTCGGGCCGGAGGGCTTTTTTGTTGTCTTCTTTTCAAGAAATGAATAGCTTTCTGGTATGCCTATCGGGAAATTGTTTACTTATTCTTGCTCTGCCATAGCATTGATATTCACCTCTTGCGCTGTTCATACTCCGGAACCTCCTCTTCAAGCGCAGTTTTTCAAACAAATAAATGGGAAAGATAGGAGTGTTGCTGCTCCTCCATCTTCGACTTCATCGGAGCCATTACCTTTCGTAATGGAGAATGTTAAAAGTGAGCTAAGAAACGATGGTTGGAAGGTTATTGTAAGCGGATTTACTAACGATAATACAGGTGTACTTAATGCAAAAGCTCGTTATACACTTATTGGACATCAATCAATTGATACAACAACGCCGCTAAGCCTTGGAGAAACCTATATCAAAGACCCGTCTATATTGAGACTTATGAGGGGTAGAGTTCTTCTCACTTTAGTAGAGAATAGAACAGGGGAAGAAGTTATGCGCATTGGAGGGCCTGCTTCAAGGTTTAATAGTAAAGACTTAATCCGACAAATGCGTGAGCATACGTCTCATTGAGGCTTGAATACCCCTCTCCGGCATCGAACGGGGAGGGGATTTTTTATTTTCACTCCGCCAGCTTGAACCCTGGCTTGGACAAATTCGCCACCCCTGCCACGGACAGCAGCCAGGACGCCACGGAATCAACCGCCTTGTTTCGGCTCCCGGCGCCCGCTCCGGCCACATAAGCGGCTGCCTTGGCATCCAGCAGAATCAGTTCCGCCCAATCGGCAAACGTCATCTCCTTGTCTCCGGTGACAGCCTTCCACGTATTCTTGACCGCCCGGTGAATCGCGGAATAATCAATCACTCCGGACGCGGTGCCCACGTAAATGCGCTGGCCAGTCGCCTGCTTGTAGGCAAACTCCACCGCCGCGCCCAGCATCGGCACGCCGCCAATCATGGCAACGGGAGCTCCCAGCATGGCGCCGAACCATCCGCCGTTCTTCTCCCACTCGTCTTCGTCATCCAGCAAGGCGTGCCACAGGGCAATCACCGTCTGTTCGGCAACGGACATCACCCCATATAGAGCAAGAGCCTGCCCCCAATTCCCGGAGCTCACATGGGAGACGATCATCCCGACCTTATTCAGCACCTCGGAACTCATGAAACAGGCCATCTTCGCAAACTGGCTCGTGGAAGTCCCCAGCATGCTCTTCTGGCTTTGCGTCAGCGGCTGGGCCACCAGCTCCAGCGCCCTGGTCACGCTCTGCATGCACAGGGCGTGCATCTCGTCCTCCGTCATCGGGGCGCCGGTCCTTCTGCCGGCCTCCTCCAGCTCGGCCCACTTTGCATTATACAGGGCAGCCATGGACACGGCATTGCTCCACACGTCCATCTTCTCAATAGCCCTCATGCCAGCCATGGAAAACCGAATCGCTCCGGTGTAATTCTGGTCGGAAGCATACCCCATCAACTGGCTCACCAGCTCCGCCTGCGCGTCATTGGTTCTCACCCGGAAAGCCTCCGTCCTCATCATCTCCATCACTCCCATGTGTCCGGTCATGGACATCGTCTGCCCCAGGTGCAGCAGGAAACTCCCCATGCCCACCTCCCCGGCAAACATCCCGTGCATCAGGCCGCTGGTCTGCTTGAGCATTGTCAGCACGTTCCAGGACAGTAAGGCCACCGCCTTGGCGCTCTGAAAGCGGCTCGTCGCCTGGGCCCCGGCCAGCAGGGCTCCCCCTTCCATCACTCCGGCTCCATCAATCACGTCCAGCCAATGCCGCAGCGAATCAATCCCGTGGCGTCCCATGTGCTCCTTCAGGGACGCTGCCGCCTCCTTGTCCGCCAGAATGCCGCGCCAGCGGGAAGTAATATCCGCCGTGCAAATATAATTCTCTACCTCGGCGCTCGCTGCCTGGAACACGGCCTCGCAATCCATATTCCACGCCAGATGCAGATTGTGCTTCCGCCTGGGAATCAGCATCCCGTACTTCGCCCCGCCGGCCACGGCATTCGTCTGCTCACCGAAGGACGCCTTCGTATCAAGCTTGTGGTCCGCCCGGAACACGGCCCGGAAATAATTCTCCACCGCGGGGAAGGGAACCCCCTCCCGCTCCTCATACACACGGGCCAGCAGCTTTCCCTGCCGGTTCATCAACTCCCGCAGGCCATAGCCATACGCCAGCCCTTCGGCGCCAACAAACTCGCGCAGGCGGGCAACCTCCGCCTCCCCGATGCCTTCATTCCGCATCGTCTCCACGTACTCGGCCTGCTCGTAAAGCAAAATGGCATACATCGCCTGGGCTCGGGAAACCTTCAACGTCTCTCCCTTCCTGCCCGGACGGACCACCTCCGCCTTCGCCGTAATATTCTTCCGCCTCCTGGCCCGTCCGTCTCCGGCCTTCACCAGCGCGTCCAACTCGGCAAGCTGCCGGCGCATCTCCGGAATAAGTGCTTCCGGCACGGATGCCTTATCATCAGAAAGACCCCGGTCATTGTACTCCTTCTTGATCGCCTTGCGGCGCTCCTCCCTCTCCTCAAAAGACAAACCCACCCACTCGCGGGCCTCGGCAATCCTCACCGTGCGTTCCACCTTCACCAGCGGATTCAGTACCACGCCGGAATCCCCTGTCTTCTTGAAATCGGAAAGAACCCTTGCCACATCTTTGGTGCGCTGAACGCCAAAACACCGCTTGACCAGGGCCGTCACCTCCCGGTCCCGCTCATGCTTCATATTCCTCAACGCCACATTCGCCTCGGCAATCGCAGTAACCTCGGCATGTGCCAGATCGCGCAGGGCGGGAATCTTCTTCCACCCATTCAACATTTGGGAATAAGACTGCAAACCGTACTTCAAGTACTTGGCTACCTTCGTTTTCGTGGACGCCTTCGCATCCTCTTCCGCATCACGCCCTCCCTGGGGAGTGGCCTGCCCGAGCCCTTCCACAATCTTCTCGGCCTTGAACTTCGTCCGGCGCCTCTCCTCGTCCAATCTGGCGGACCAGGCCGTCCGTCCTGTCGTGATAAACTGGGCAAGGGCACGCATGCAGGCGCGCGTCTGCTCCAGTCCCATCCCGGCCAAATATCCGAACGTGTGCCAATCCTTCAATTCCAGCTCGGCCGCATCCCGTTCCTCGTCGGTGGACTGGTTGCTGGAAAGCACGCCCTCCAGCTCCAGCATCCGCTTCTCCTTCGCCTCCTGGTCCGTATTCATCATGGCGACGATCCCGTGCAGATGCTTGTAATCCTCCGCACTCAACTTGCCCTTGTTGAACTTCCCGCTGGCCTTCTTCGTCGGCTGCACGGCCTTGATGCGGGCAACCATCTCCGTCCGCATCTGGTCGATGGCATACCGGTCCGCCTGTTCCAGCGTGCGGGCCAGCAGCTTGTCGATCACGGCATCCATGCGCTCGCTGGTATCGTCCATCAGCGTCTCCTTCTTCAACTCCTCGGAAAGCCATGTCTGTCCGTCCTCCAGACGGGTGGCAAGATTCTCGGCGGCTCTCATGTAGGGATAAAGGCCGAATCTGTACCCCTCCGGCAGCGTCTTGTAAATGGAAGCCACCACGGCCATGACCCTTCCGAACGCCTCCGCTCCGTCCCCCTGCTTCACATCGTTGGCCGCGCAAACCCGGCGCCATGTCTCCAGCGCTTTTGCCGTCTGGCCGCGCAGCAACTCCAGACGGTTCTTCCGCGCTTCCCGTTCCAGCGTCACCCAAATACTCTCTTCTGTAGCAAGAGAGAAAGTTGCCTCCGGATCTGTGTAACCCTTCCACGCGCCACCTGTACTTTCATCCGCAAACTCCGTGATCTTGATGTCATTCTCGTCAAAAATCACATAGTTATACGTCTGTTGCAACTTTCCGCGGGATAGGCTGTCTGCGTATTTAATCCCCTTGATTCCAGCCTCCAGTAAAGCCAGACTCGCCTCCTTTTTAGCATCCTGTTTAGTATCATCTCCTCCATCCCAGAAAGCGTCAACCAGCGCGACATAAATACCCTTGCCGCTTACATCCTCGCCACGGGCATCGGCCACATCCCTGGCATATTCAACGGCGTACCTCACCGCCTCAACCGGAGAGGAACTCAACAACTCTTCAACGTCGCGTTCCATGTACTCCCAGCCCAGCAAACTACCCTCATCAACATTCAGTTCCACTCGGTAATTGGACGGACTGCCAGCAGCAACTTCTATTTCATCCAGATGGTCAACCAAAAACTGACAAACTACATTATCTGCATCGTTCAGGTTTTTCGTATCGGGGTAATTTTTCGTATAATTCTCATTAACGCGTATATCCTCCCTCAATTTATCCTTAATGGCATCTATCTTCTTCCTATCTCCTTTAGAATCAGATAAATCGCCAAGAACGGCATACACCGTATCTAGTGCGCCATCCATAGCTACACGACTCGCATTTGGCGGAAGTTTGATTCTATCGCGTAACCCTCGTGCCATATCATCCACATTGGACGCCTCCAAATCCTTGAACCTCCATGTCGCCACATCCTGCGCAAACTGGTTCATGTAGGCTTTATTTACCTCCTGATGCTCCGCAAAATACAGTCCCCATCCATACGCCTGTGCTCCCTCGCCGTCTCCCATTTTCTCCGTGGTGAACTTCCTAAAAGAATGAGGGGAGGCATGCAGGGCGGTAATGGAAAACGTCACGCCTGGTTCGGTGATGACGGCATTGGCCGCCTCAAAATGCCCGTCCCGGAACAAGCCCTGTTCTTTTGCCGAGACGATGGAAAAAGAAACATCCGGATTCTTAAAATTGAATCTCTTGGAAAGAGGTATAACCCTCTCTTCATAATTAAACCGGTAGGGAATCCGGGAGTACTTCTTCTTTTCACTATCCCATTCTCCGAGATCGTGCCCTTCATACTTTCCATTTTCGTCTCTTACCTCTACAAGATCATAAGTAACAGGGTCCAGCAGCTTGCGGTTATTCTTCGTATTGCGATAGGCATAATTCACCCCGTCATCGTACCCCCACTCGCAAATATCATCCCCGTTCCAATACACATTCTTGATGGACACCCTGTGTGAAATGATCCTGTATTTCCCATCCAGGCTGGACTCTCCGTGTTCGCGGGCATACTCCATGGAGGGAGTTACCCAATCGCCGCCCCGGAAATCATCTTCCTTAATGTCACGGGGGATAGCCCTGTACATGGCAATCGCCGGTACCTTGTTGTTCTTCCCCTTTTCCACAAGAGACCTCCTTTGCTCCATAGCATGCCTCACGGCGTACAAGGCATTCATGTGAGCATTATCCCAGCCCAGTTCAAGATTCCGGGAGGAATCAAGAATCATTTCTTCCGGGATGATTCCGAACCCATCCGCCATATCCAGCAAGCTGACTTCCCCATTCTTCTGCCGTTCTTGCGGAGTATCGCCGGATTTGCTCGGCGCCCTGTGGTCCATTTTCCAGCTATCATCTACGACATACCCCTTTGCCTTGGCAAACTCATTCACCATGCGCTGGGCTTTTTCCATATCGTTCTTCTCGACGGCTTCTAAATACTCCAGGTCAAGTGCTTTAGTGTTGATGGAAAACGTTGCCGGAACAATGGCGCCGTCGTCAAACCGGCATTCCACTTCATTCACATTGACAACACGCGCCCCTTGTGGTAAGGAAAAACCATCTCCCCCGCCAGCGGATTGGGACGGCAGAGCGGCCTTGCTTGCTGATCCTGGACCTAGGCGCGCGGTGCCGCTATTCGCGTTTGCAGGTTGTCGCTCTGCAAGGGGGAGCTTCTTTCCCAGTGGCTTCTTGCCCTGCCGCACTGGATAAGCCGAGACAATGGAATAAAACCCGTCCTTCCGGTCCAATTGCAGCAGCATCCAGGAAGAAGGCTGCCTTCCCCTAACCAGCAGCTCACGCCCGGGCGCCACCTCGTAAAGCTCGCTCACATTCGCCAGAATGGAACTGATATAGCGTTCCGGGGAGCGGTCTTGCCAGAAGGAAAACCCGCGGGAAGCCAGAATGTGGGTCAGACCATAGCCGCGATGTTCCCCAACATCGGAACCCACCAGCAGCCGCACCGGCATGGCGGGCTGCCCCTTACGACGCGGAATCACAAACCAATCAGGACTTCCGTCTTCCCGGGTGACGAACGTCTCCGGCGCCAGGACAGATCCGGAACTGTCCATGGCAACCACGGAAAAAGTCGCCCCGGAAACGGGCACATGCTCGAACGGATTCACTTCACTCGTGCCGTCCCAGGCAAGGGCGCGGTCATGAAGGCGCAGCGCCGGGTCATGGGACTGCCACGCCCCCTTGGCTCTTTCCAAATCATGAATGGCCGCATTCAAATCTGCGTCCGTCTCCAGGCGGATGCCCATCCTGCCCGCCAAATCCTTCCGCCGGCTGATGCCCCTGGACTTCTTCAGGAGGGACAGGCGTTCGGCAATCAGGGCAATCCCCCGGGCCGTAAAGCGGGCCACCTTCTCGCAATCCTCCTGCCAGGACGTATCGTTGCCGAACAAATCAAACGCCTCACCCTCCCGGGACTTCTCCGCAGCCACCCGGTCAGCCTCCTTCACATAGGCTGCCACGTAATCCCACGGCTTCCCCTTCTCGCGCAACTGCAGGGCAAGCATCTGCCCCGCCTCCGTTCCGGACAAGTGGCATACCTTCCATGCTTCGTTATCCGTAATCACCCCGTTTTTCAGGCGGGTAAACACTTCTTCCCCGGCGAGGGTGGCAATATCCCAGCCCATCACATTGGCCGACCCGGGGCGCAAATACCCCTGCGCCTCCATCTCCTCCCGGCTCATTCCGGAATTCCTGACAAAAAAGGCCACTTCCAGCGCGGACGCCTGGCCGTCCAGCATATTCTGGCCGATGTCGTGCATCTTTGCCCAAATGGCGTCATGTGCCTCATCTTCCTGATAAACGTAAGCCGGAATAAATTCTACCCCGTCTCGTACGGCCAGATCGAACCGGTGCCGTCCGGTAATCACATGCAGGGCTCCATCCCTGCGCCGCCAGACGGAAACGGGCTGGGCATCTTCCCGGAACCGTCCCTGGAGCTCGCGCCCCTTCACGGCTCCGCGTTCATTATGATCTCCC
Organism: Akkermansia muciniphila; assembly: GCF_040616545.1. Lineage (NCBI taxonomy): Bacteria > Pseudomonadati > Verrucomicrobiota > Verrucomicrobiia > Verrucomicrobiales > Akkermansiaceae > Akkermansia > Akkermansia muciniphila. Next base: position 2,821,400 of record NZ_CP156688.1, read on the forward strand.
TGCTTGAACTGCTCCACGTCCGGAGCCAGGGCCAGGGAATCCACCCGCACCTGGGCAAACACGCAATCCGGAGCCACCCGCACAAACGCATGGTCGCGGAACCCAGCGCCAGCCTCTTCATCGTGTTCGGCATCTTCTCCCACCCCTTCCAGGGCGCCTCCGGCATCCTCCACCAGCGGAGCGGGGGAAGCTGGATTCCCGGTAATGCCAGTCACGGGATCAGTCCCCTCCTCTTCTTCCGCGGTATCTTCCACATCCTCCGCGGCATCCATCTGCGCCATGGACTCTTCCAGCGCCTCCAGCTCACCCAGCGTCATCGTGGAATCCCCCGGAGCCCTCCGGGAAGCAAGGTCCGCATGCACCATCTCCACATCCAACCTCTGTGTGGCATCCATCCGCGCCTGGCGGAAAACGCTCTCCGTACTCGCGCCCACGGCATGCAGCGCGTCTGCCAGGCCGCCATGCTCCTTCATAAATTTCTTTCCTTCATCTCCCGTGGCAAACTCGTTCCACTGCTCGCCCATGCGCATGATGCGGGCAGAATCCTCCAGATTCTTCAGGGCAAACTCCGCCGTGTCCTTTACCCACTGGGGCACAGGCAGGTTCTCAATATCGGCCAGGGAAGAAGAAAGGGACAGGCCGGAAAAACTCTCCACCACGTCCCTGACATCATGTGCCGGACCTTCATACGTTCCCAGATTCACTCCATACCTTCCCAGCACGGCGTCCGCCGCCTGCAAATGCTCCCACAAATCCTGCCAGTCCTTCCCGGTCAAATTCATGTAATGGACCAGGGCGGACTCCTGCACATCCTCCATCACGTTGGCCGTCCGGGCATGGCCTCCGGCGTAAAGCAGCAGGGAACTTCCCGGGTCGGCCGCCATCGTGAACCGGTGGGCGGCGCTGGCCGCCGTCGTGCCGCTCCTGATCTCCTCGGCCCTCTTCCTCGTTATCTCTCCGGAACGTACCCCCTGCTCAAGACGCCTCTCAAAAGAAGCTGCCAAATCGGCAATAGAACCAAGCTGCACCTTCTCCATTACCTCGGCGTCCGTCCTGCTTCTGGCCTCCTGGAGGGACACGCCCTCTTCCCGGACAATCGCGTCAATCCGTGCCTGGGCTCGGGCGGCCACATCCATGAACCCGGGAACGGTCATCCCTCCGGTTTCGGCGGCTGCCTTCCGGTACTCCGCAGGCGCTTCCTCGGACAACATATCCAGCGTTTCAATGAAATCCATCTTCCCGGCTTCTGAAACGACGGCATTCCCAAGGACGGCATCCTGCATCATGCGCACCCCGTTCAGATAGGCTCCTTGAAGAACTACTTGAATCAGGGCGTCCGTCTGTTCCTCGCTCATCTCCACGGTCCTGTCTTCCTCCATCCTCACACCGTTCACTTCGGCGCCTTCCCGCAGGCTCACTTCGTACTTGTCCGTTCCTTCCAGCTTGCGGATGCGGCCAATGCGGGCCTTCTCCAGCACCTTGTCTAGAGCGCCGGACATCTGGTACAGCCGGGCTTCCTCCCGGTCCGCCATCTCGGCGCCGGCCTTCCGCGCCCGTTCGGCGGCTCCTTCGGGATCCTTCAAAATATCAGACTCAAAATAACGTTGGGCCAGGGCGGCCTTGTGCTCCATCGTGGAAAAAGACGCCATCTCTTCGGCATGCCTCTTCGTGTACCCGGCCAGCTGGGCCCGCTGGGCGTCCATCACGAACGCCGCCACTTCCTGTTTCATCCTCGGAGCGTGGCCGGCGGCCATGGCCGCCACGAACAACGCGCACCCGCCGGACTGCTCCACATCCCCCATCGCCTGAAGCACGGGCCCCACCACCTCGAAATCCTTCGGCTTCACCTCCATCCCCGTCATCCCGGACAACTTCCGGGCCGTCCACTCAAACACCTCCCCGGCCAGGGGTTCCGCCCCCATCTCTTCCGCGTAGGCAAACACCGGGGTGGAAAGCATCTTGCCGGTTCTCGTCCCGGCAAAAAACGCGCGTCCCGGCACCTTCGCCGCCAGCCTTGCCAGTGCGCCGGAACCTGTCCTGGTCAGCAGCTTGTTAATCGCCCCCATGCGCCCGAACACGGAAAACACCCCGAACCCTTTTTCCTCCACCGTATTCCGCAGGCCGTTGATGGTCACATCCACCAGGGAATCTCCATTTCGGGAGGCGGCATTCCCGGCGTGGCCCATATCCCCGGCCAGCGCCAGGGCCCAGCCGCCGGGGGCCATGTAGGAAAGGCTCTGCCCGGTGATATTCCCGGCACCGTTAATCGCCTTGACGTACCAGGATGCGTCGGGACTCGTGCCCCGCATCCTTTGGCCGAACTCGTGCATGATGTCCTGCATCGTATTCAGCGCCCCGCGTCTTTGCTCGTAGCGGTCATAAAGTTGTCTCTGTCCGTCAAACGTATCCTTCATGCCCAGCGCGGACGCCACCGTATCGGAATACAGGTTTTCCACGCCTTCCATGCCAGGTATATTGCGCACAGCCTGAACCGCCTTCACGCCCAGGCTCTCCGCGCCGCGCACCGTGTCGGCAAAACTCCCGTACAAATTGCGCCAGAAAGAAGTGGAATCCGTCTGGTTCTCCTGAACCTTCCGGTCAACCGCGGTCATCAGCAGCCTCAATGCCTGCTGGTCCAGCACCTCATTACCATTGACATTCACCGTCAGCAGATTGGCCATGTCCAGAGCGTCGGAACGCCAGACATCCTCAAACCCGCGCCTCTTGACAAAAGCATACGCCCGCCGCGCCCGCATGATGGAATCGGCAGCCTCCTGCGGTCTCTCGGCATACTTCAACAAATCAGCAGGACATGCATCCCAGTCGCCTTCCTTCCCGGCTACGCAATCCACCATCCGGCGGGAAATCTCTTCCTGTTCCTGCTGGACTCTTTTCACCCGTTCCTTGTAGGCGGCATCCTCCACGCGTGTTCTCTCGGAAAAATCCTGCCACACAGCGCGGTGAGCCTCCCCCATGTCCTTGAACTGTGGGGCCTCTTTACCCTGCCGGGCCCAATACAAATACGGGTCGGCGGCCTGGTCCAGACCAAACAGGGAAACACACACATCAAGGCCCAGGCAAGCCTCTTCGTCCGGCGTGGCTGGGGCCTGGTAGCCTTCCGCCTTCACCAGCTTTCTGGCTCCTTCATCGGCGGCATCCCCCAGGGCCAGCGCGGAAAACACCTTCAGGCGGCTTTCATCGGGCCTGAACTCCGGAAGTTTTTTGGAACCCGGCGCCTGTCCCCAATCCTGCAAGGAAGGGGAAGCGGTATTCTCCTGCAAATGGTCAAGGGAATCGGGAACCAGGTTATAATCCTTCGCCTGCTTCGCCAGAGGAAAAAAATCTGTTTCAAACATGGTAATCAATTAAGCTTTAAGTTGGAAATAATATTCGGAAACCCCCTTCACCCAGTGGGAATTCAATCCCTTGGGATCGTTGGATGCTCCTGGGGGAGCGTACTTCTTGCCGATGGCGGCAATCGTTGTCAGTCCTTTGCCCAGGTAATTCCGGGCGAGCTGTCCGGCCATGTACTCAATACCGGCCTCGACCGTTTCAAAAGACCGGGGACCTCCGCCATTCGGACTCACGCCCATGGCATTCTTCTTATTCCGGAAAGCGGAACTGGTGCCGTTGCCTGTCTCGTGGATGGCAATAGCCATCAGCAAATCAGGGTCCACACCGTACTTCTCCCCGGCCCGCCGGAAGGCAGATTCGTACTGCAGAAGAGCGGGGGAAAGAACCTGGGCGGCCTTCTGCGGGGAAGAAATAGGCTGGTTCAGTACGCTGCTTGTTCCTTGTTGCTGCGGGGCATAAAAACTCTCCTGGTCCTCGTGGAGCTGTCTGGCATACGCCGTCGCGTCCTCCGGAGAATTGAACACGCCCAGGTGTTTGCCGGTTTGCTTGAACTGCTTCACGGCATCGTCCTCGGAAAGAACCTTGCCGTCCTCGGAAACGGTAGGAATCAGGTATTCCTTCCCGTCCATCTCCACGGAAATGGAACGCACCGTGCTGATGGAGCCGTCGGTATTGCGGACGACGGGACGTGCGCTCAAATCAATATTGCCGGGCTCGATCATGCCGGGCACCTCTTCGGGGGCAAAACGGACGGTCGCATTCCCCTTGTCCCCCGCGAGCATGATCAGGCGGTTGCCGTACTCGTCGCCGGAAAGCTCAATCCCCCTGTTGGGGCCTTCATAAAACCCCACCACGGGAACTTCGTTGTAAGCCTTGGACTGGTCCATGGTGGCTTTCAGACAGGGGCGGCTTCCGTACTTCTGAACAAGCTGCTGGTACATTTCCCTGGGCACGTAGGCCCCGGCGCGCCTGCCAGCCACAAAGGACATGGGGACGGCCAGGGGGGCGCTGTCTTTCACGACCTCCACTTGCGGCGTGTAGGGAACCTGCTTCTCCTGATACTCCTTCCACTCCTTATTCTTCCGGTCGATGAAATCCTTCCCGGAATCCGGCGTGCGTTCCCTGGTGTCTCCTACCTGGGCCTCACTGTCAAAAGCGCGGGAAATCTCCTTGGACTTCTTCTCAACATTCAGCTTTTCCGGATGCTCGTACTCGTTCAACTCTTTGGCTTTCTTTGCGGCAAATCTGAAAATCTGCATCCGGTCGTCGTGAATGCTCGCCTCCGGATTCCGTTCACGCCAATACGCCATCTGGACGCGCACATACTCGTCAATCTGGCTCTCTACCAAATTTCTGGCAGCCTCCTTCTCCTGAATCTTCTTTTGGTCACCTTTCTTGTACGCATCCCGTACGGAAGCGGACCTGTTCGGAATATACGCATCATCCGGAATATGGCGCAGCACCAGACCGATGTCATTTCTGCGTGCGCCCTTGGCGGCATCCAGCCGGGAAGTCATCTTATCCATCACCACGGCGCGGATATACTCCTGGTTCCCCTCATAAGCCCCCAGGAGTGCCCACTTCTTGGCGGTGCGCTCGGCAATCTGATTAGCCTCCTCGCGTGATTGAGGAACAGGAAGCTTGTCCAACTCCGTATTGAACGCACCCCGTATTTCCACCTTGTCCCGTTCCGTGAACCGTCCGCCGTTCTTTTGGGCATTGCGGGCCCATCTCCACATCTGTTCAGTAGCTCCGTTGGGCAACTGTTTTTTCAGGGCTTCAATATTCTTTTCCTGAATTTTGCGGCGGTCCTCTGCGGAAAGTGGAGCGGGCGTGGCCTCATCAGCCAGACGTCGGCGCACCTCGCGTTTGGCCCGGTCCAGGTCAATGGGATTCAGGTCATTGTACAGTCCCTTGTTGATAGCCGCAGCCGCACGTATGGGATCGGCGGCGACGCTGGAAAACAAGGCTGTCTTCAAATTCTCCTGCTGCTTGTCATATCTGATCTTGTTTCCTTTGACGCGCAGTAACTCTGCTTGTATGTGTGTAAGAGCTCCTTCTTTTTCCGCTTCCAGTAAGGAATCTTCATACCACCCCCAATTTCCTGTTTCCTCAGCCAGTTTGAGGTTGGTGTCTAACTCCTGTTTTTGCTTCTGTTTTGCTACTTCAAACCCGTTATCCATCAGGTTGCTCAACATCTTGTCCCCTATCAAGGCAGCCTTCATCTGCATCCTCTGCGCACGTTCTGGAACCATGATGCCGCTTCCTATTCCCTCCAAGGTCTTCCGGTAGGGGGTCAGGAAATCGCGCACGTTCACGTGACTGAAATTCCCCCTCTCGTCAAAAAACGCTTCCGGGTCTCCATCCGGGAGCTGCAGCCGCCTCTTGCTCTCACGATTCACCTCGTCCTGCATCATCATCAGAGTCCGCTCCTGCTCCATTTGCTTCATGGAATCCTCTGTATCTACCATCTCGCGGAACACCCCGCCGATGTTCTGGCCAACCTGGACGACGCCACGGCGCAAGGCATCCCCAGTCACGTCACGAGGCACCGGGGCGTTCACACTCACCGGAGGTTGCACCCCCGGCCCATTGATCAAGCTTTCATTTCTGTCCATAACCAAGTGCTTTCAAAAAATTCTTCTCCCATCCCTGGGACGTGAAAGAGGACATGTAGGGGTTGAACGCATTGACCGCAGAACTTCCCCAGCCTAGTCCATCCAAAGCTCCAATGATGGAACTCTCTGCCAGGTTTTGCTTTTCCTTAGGCTTTACCAAACCAAGCTGAACCTCTATGGAAGCATTGGTTTTGTCTGCTATAGCGTTCGCTGATGCAACCCCATTATAAGCAGAAATTCCTCCCTTGATGGCGCCCGCTGTGGCACCAAGACCGCTAATCCACATGCCCGTGCGTACTCCCTTGGCCATGCTGCGGTATTGGGCTGCCTCCGCTTCTGCCGCCCTCATGTACTCGTCTCCCTGCCGGCGCAGGCCGATAGCCTGATTCACCGCATTAAGAGAACCCGTGCTGGACTCATAGGCCATGTCGGAAATCCGCTTCCCATACAGGTCACTTATCGCGTCAGCAGTTGCCGCACCTGTGCCCTCACTGGTGAACCCGCTGCCTGCCGCCTGGGCCCTGGCGGTGCCAACCGCCCGACGCTGGTTGCCCCGCATCGTCATCATGTTGGCTCCCTCGGTCAGCGCGTTGGCCCGCGCGGCCTGTTCCACTCCCGTGGCTTGACTGTAGGCACGGTTCTTGGCTGCTTGGCCGTGGGCCAGCGTCTGCTTCTTCCTGGCATCATACCCGCTGGCTGTAACGTCGGCGGAAAGCATGCTATTGATAAAACCCATATCAGCGTCTCCTTCTAAAAATGTTCTGCCTCGTGATGCGGGTGATGGGGTCGATCGCCTTGCTGCCGTCCTGTTGCCGGTCGGTTGCAATGGCGGACAGGAAAGCCATCTGGGCCCGTTCTTCCAACGCCTGCTGGAGTCTGGCATTACTCGTCAGCGCCATGCACACCCGGCTGGCCAACAGGTAAATCACCGCGTCGCAAAACTCCGGCGCATGGTCCGGCAACGTCCCTCCCAGCGCCACAAGGTCACTCTGGTAATTCACCCGCAACGTCTCCGGGCACTCGTCTTCATCCACCAGGATGCCATCAGCTTCCAAGCGGGGCAGGCGCACGTCCACCCCGTCCTCCGTCCTCATGCGGGTAATCTTCAGGCACCCGTCCGGATAAGGAAACAAGGCCATACCCGGCGCCACCTGGGCGTCTCTCTTGCGCTTCAGCACCGTTTCACGCGCCGCAAACGTCCAGTTGAAACGGGCGCACGCTATCCGCAGTACGGGATTGTACCATACATCACACGGGTGCTGTGTGGGGGAGTCCTCTTTATACTCTTGCGTCCCAAGCAGTTGCAGGGCGAGAGTAAACACGGTATGCCTGTCCATGCCTACAGCATGGCAAGGCGGAAGAATCAAAGAAAGCGTGACGGTGTCACACAGCCGGGAACCTTACAATTCCGGCAGGGATTCAGCAGCAGAACGTAGTTGGTCCGCGGAGGGGCGGATGTACACGCTATGAACGGCGGATGAATCATGTCCCACCAGCTCCATAGCCAGCCCCTGGGAAACGCCGGAAGCCTGCAACATGGTGGCGGCCGTGGCCCGGATGCTGTGGAACGATTTGCTGTTCATCCTCCGTCTGCGGCCGCCGGCCGCTCCATGCACCACACCGATGCCGTGAGTGCGCAGCAATAGCCCGAACTGGGCGGAAGCCCCATCCCCCAGGGCCAGCAGGGGAGCATGAAGCAGTGCGTCCGCCGGTTCCCCGGCTTCCTTCCAGCGGGCAAGCGCCCACTGGTAAAATCCTTCTCTCATGGGCTGGTCCATCCAGCGCCCCGTCTTGCCCGTGTCAAAGCGCACGACGCGGCGCTCCCAGTCAAACTGATTCCAGTTGAGGCGCAGAATATCCCCCAGCCTCTGGCCGAAGGTCTCAAATGAGCAGCGCACCGCGGAACTCCACAGGGGCGGGAAATGCTCAATCATGTAGCGTATCTCGTCAAGGGTGAACGCTTCCTTGTGCAGTTTCTCGCCCGCGCGATCCGGGGGAATGGAAACGCCGGTGCACGGGTTGCGGTCGATCACTTCGGAATCTACGGCATCCGTGAATGCCTGGGAAAGGGCGGCCAAATCCTTGGCCACCGTCTTTTGCCTGACTTCTTCCCGGCGGGCCGCCACAAAGCCCTTGATGTCCGCCTTGGTGATCAGACGCAGCGGGGCGTCAGCCCGCGTCCCAAGATAAGCGTAAAAATGCTTGTAGGCCGTCCTGGCGTTCCGCGCCGTATCTTCCGACACCAGCGCCGCCTTGCGCATCACGTAGCCGTCGCACCAGGCGCGCACGGAAACATTATTGTGCGCCTGATATTCTTCCGCCTCCGCGCAGGCAATCTGCACGCCCCGCTGGTAGGCGAGCCGTTCCGCCAGCTTGGCCGTGATGCGGTCTCCCTCGAACTCGCCGCCATTCACAGGCACCTTGGTAGAGCGCCGCCGCATCTTGCCGTCCGGTCCCTGGAATGTTACCATCCAGTAAGGGGAAGATTTTTCCTTGTTGATGGACAGACGGCCGCTGTAGAAAGGCTTGCTCATACCTGTAATATTTCCTGTAAGGGTTTTGTAATATGGTTTACGTAAGTTTTCTTACGTGTACTTTATTCATAATCCCTAGCAATATCAAGGTTTGCGTAGGTTTTCTTACAGAAACTTTTGGAGCGGATGATGGGATTCGAACCCACGACATCAACCTTGGCAAGGTTGCGCTCTACCCCTGAGCTACATCCGCTTGGATGGGTCAGCGGACCGGAACTGGCCGCTGGAGGGTTTATACGCCTGCGCCGGAAAAAAGCAACCTTTATTTTGGGATTTTCCCGTCCCGCGGCCCTTCCCTTTCTGCCGAACTGTATTAAAGTGTGGCTTATAAATGAAATTCTCTCGTCAGGCGGAGAGACACATTCTATGCTGTGGCGGCATGAAAGAATTGCTCATTACCCTTATTACGCTGGCAGGCCTGTTCATCGGCATGCATTACCATGATTCCCTTGTGGGGGATGGACAGACGGACCAGCAGAAGACGCAAGCTCCCGCTTCCGCCCAATAGCCCCGGCCATGATGAAAACGGCTTCCCGGAAACCCTGTTTTTCCGCCATTCTCTGCGGCACGGCCCTGCTGGCTTCTTTTCCGCAGGCTCTGGCGCAGTCTACGGACAGCACAGGAATCCTCTCCACCACGCCGCAGTCCGTGGAGGATCTCCAGCGCATTGAACACCAGCTTAAGCAGGTGCTTCCCAGGGTGCTTCCCGCCCTGGTCTGCATTGAGGTGAACAACGGGAGCGGCTCCGGCATCCTGGTCTCGGAAAAAGGGCTGGTTTTTTCAGCGGCCCACGTCGTTGACAAGCAGGGAACCGTGCTCAAGATCATCATGCCGGACGGTACGCGCCTGCCCGGAAAGACCACGGCGCAGAACAGCGAGTCCGACGCCGGACTGGCTGAAATCACCACGGTGCTGAACAAGGGGCTTCCCCGTGTGCAGCGGACAGAGAAACTGCCCCGCGTGGGAGACTGGGTGTTCGCGCTGGGCCACGGAGGCGGACTGGACCAGAAACGCGGCCCGATGGTGCGCCTGGGCCGTGTGGTTTCCCTCAAGAATGGCGTTATCCAGACGGATTGCAAGCTGATCCGCGGGGATTCCGGCGGCCCTCTGTTCAACCTGAATGGAGAGTTGATCGGCATTCACAGCCGGGTGGGTTCCGGGCTTGAAGACAACCTTCACGTTCCCATGAAGGATTTCGACGCCCTGACGGAACCTCCCTCCGGAGGAAAAGCGCCCCTCCCCCCGTCACCGGAACAGGACGGCTAAACCATTTATTCCTGCCGCTCATGAAACTTCCCTCCTGCGCGTATCTGCTTCCCGTGGCCTGTTTCCTGCTGCCCTCCGCCGTGGCGGAAGGTTATAACGGGAGCCTGGATTTTGAACAGCGCATCAATGGAAAGACGGTTTTGAAGACCATTGAACCCGTGCGTGAACGCCTTCAGGAATTGAGCGCCGTTTTCTTTTCCGGCCATGACGTGATGGTTTACGGCATCGTCCTGAGTCCGGACGGCTACATCGCCACCAAGGCTTCCGAACTTCACGCCCACCAGAATCCGGTGATCCGTATAGGGGCTGCCAAGTACAGCCATTTCAAGGAGATCGGCACGGACCCGGCCACGGACATCGCCGTGGTGAAGGTGGACGCCTCCAACCTTTCCGCCCCCGGTCCCGTCAGCCATGAGGCTCCCATGGGAATGCTGGTGGTCAGCAACGGCTCCACCACCCGCAGTTCCAGACGGGCCCAGCTCGGCACCCTCAGCGCGGCGCAGCGCCCCATTCCGAACGGGGATACGGCTTACATGGGCGTGGTTTTCGCCGCTCCGTGCTCCATTCAGGAGGTCGTCAAGGATGGCCCCGCCGACAAGGCCGGCGCCATGGACGGAGATGAGATTCTGGCGGTGGACGGCGCCCCTGTTACCACGCTGGAAGCCATTTACCCCATTTTGTCCAAGAAGGAGATCGGGGAGAAGGTGACGCTGAAGGTCAGCCGCAAGGGCAACAAGGTTTCCTACGCCATCACGCTGGGTTCCCGGCGGAAGGCTCTGGGTGAAGATACGCCCCAGAATTCCAATGACCTGATCAGCGGAGGCTTCAGCAAGCGCCGGGATGATTTTCCCATGGTGCTCCAGCATGACACCCCTTCCCGGTATACACTGATGGGCGGCCCGCTGCTCAACCTAAAGGGAGAGCTCATCGGCATGAACATCGCCAGAGTGAACCGGGCGGAGAATTACGCCCTTCCCATCAGCGTGGTGCAGGAAAGCGTGAAGCGCATTCTGGAAAAAGCCCAGCAGCAGGAGAAGAAGCCCCAGGGAGATTCCTGAACCATTCCCCGCTTTTCCCGGCATAAAAAACGCGCGGGAGTAGTTGCCTTCCCCCGCGCGGATTCTGGAAAAACAAGTCCGGCTACATGCCCGGCACGTCCGCGGCATCCGGCACCGTCTTGGGCTGCACGGTGGGGTCATAGTGGACGGCCCCGGTCACGCGCACGCTGCCGTCCGGCAGAAAGACCATGGAGGGGGAGCCCATCACTTTTTTGTAGTACTGGAGCTTTTCCATGGTTCCGCGGCAGTTGATGCGGGAGTACGCGCCCAACAGGGGAGTGGTGGGGAAGAAGACGTGCACGTTCGCCTTTCCGTCCACCATGCACTGCGGCCGCGTGGTGCCCAGCCAGTCCCCGATGCACACGGCATTGTAGGCCACGCCCGTGTCCGGGTCCTTCGTCTGCACGTACAGTTTCTGGATTCCGCGCACGGCAATGGTGCAGATGGAGAAGGTGCACCGCTTGGCGCTGCCCGGAATGGCTACGGTCTGGGACCACATGGGGGTGCCGGTACGGACGGCAAAGAGGGATTTCTGGGAGGCGAACATGTCCTTCTGGTTGGGCATTTTCACCACCGCCTGCACATGGTAGTTCCCTTCCCGGGAGAGGTCATAGAAGTGCCGCAGGTCAATTTTCCGGGATACGCTCATGCCGGCGGGAACCTTGAGCGGCGGGAACATGGCAAATTTGGACTGGGGGAGTTCCGCTCCTGCGGTGGAGTGCTCCACATGGATGTCCAGCCAGGAGGAGTATTCCTGGCTCTTCAGTTCCACGGGCACGCCGGAGTTGTTGGTGATGGTCAGCCTCATGTACATGGCCTCCCCGCTCAGGAAGGTTTTCTTTTCCGGAACGACTTTCACGTAGATCTGGGCCAGGGCCCCGGACGCCCCCATCAGGGCCAGCAGCAGCATTGCAAGGATGTGTTTCATGGTATTGGTATGTCGAGTAGGTGTTTTTAAATAGGTCAGCGGACGTCCCGCACAATTCTGAAGCCCAGGTTGTCCCGGCATTCATCACGGGAGCGCAGGTATTCCACCCTGTTGGTGATGCCGGGGTGCTTCCAGTCCCCGCCGCAGGCCACAGGCCCCGGCGGCTCTTTCACGCGCGCGGGGTCCTTTTCCATGGAGGAGGTCCACTCCATCACGCCGGAGGCCATGCCGCACACGCCCGTTTTTAAATCATAGTCATTGCTGTACCGGTCAATTACCAGGGTTTTGTCCCCCTTTTCCCCCGTGTCCAGCATGGCGCCCAGGGCCATCCATTCCCGGCGCGCAGGCAGCCGGTAGCGCGGCTCTCCCGGCGCAACGGGTTTCCAGCTTGCATACGCCCAGGCATCCCAGAAGCTGACGTTGACCACCGGGGAGCGGAGCGTGATTTTCCTGCCCTTCCATTTCCCCCCCGGAGTATTGGCCGCCGTCCACATGGCTTCCCAGTCCGCGGGAACATGAGTGGCGGTCTGCTTGTCCGGCTGGTCCGGATGGGAGTATTCCTCCCTCAGTTCCGGGGTAAGGCGCGCCCACTGGTCCAGAAACAGGCGGTAGGATTCCATGGTGATTTCATGGGCTCCCACCATCAATTCCCCGCCGCCGGGAAGGGTTATGCGGACTTCCGTATGGTCGCTGGCGGAGAAATCCGGATAGTGTTTCGGCGCCGGAGGCGGAGCAGGCCCGGAGGCTTCCTCCCGGGGGAGTAAAAGGAGCACGGCACCGGCGGCTATTCCTGCGCCCAGCAGGCCCGCTCCGGCCCAGAGCATCCATGCCCCGCGTTTTCTGCGGGGTTCCACGGGAACGGTATAGCGGTGGGTGGTGGCCCGCGGGGAGATTCCCAGTTGTTCGCGCACCGCGGCAATCAGCTCCATGACCTGGTCCCACTGCATCGGCTTGCCGTTCTGGCCCTCCTGCATCCACTCCAGCAGGGTGCGCATGCGGGTGGTCCCGGGCACGTCCGGCGTGACCAGGGGCAGAAGGTCGGCCCCCAGGCGCTTCATCTGCGCGCGGGATATTTCTTCATGAAAGTCACCGGGCATGGCCGTATTCATCAGCCGCACGGCGGACTTGTCATCCAGGAAGATGTGGCGCGGCTCCATGACGTTGAAGGCGGTTTGCAGGCGTTCATACCTGCCGCACATGCCGCCAACCGTTTCAATTACTTTCAGCAGGTCCTTCATGGGCACGGTCTGCCCGCGGTCCAGCATGGACTGGAGGGAGGAGCCCCCCAGTTGTTCACTGGTGACGAACCAGTACCCCTGCGCCTGGGACGCCTCGTAAACAGTGCCCAGCACCGGGGCGGTGAGAGCCGCTCGCGTGCGGGCTTTCATCAGGAAGTCCTCCACGCTCACGCCCTCCGCATTGTCCGGGTCCAGCAGTTCCAGGAACACGGAACGGTCCATGCCCTGCTGGATGGCCTGGTAAAGAATCCCTCCCCGCGTGCGGCCGATGAACGCCACCAGCGTGTAGTCGCCAAAGTTGTGGGGAAGGTCGAACATGGGCAAGTCAGGCATCAGGGAGGCAGAAGGGAGTCATAGGAGTCGGAAACCGGAGCCGCCTCCACCGGGGGCAGCAGGCCGCCGTCGTAAATTTCAGGCATGCCGGAAGGGGAACTCTGGTTCATCTGTTCCAGCAAGAATAGCACGGGGGGGGAGGCATGGCAATCCATCGGTTCACCCTTATAGTATAATTTGGCGGTATATCCGTAATACTTGAGGCTTCCGTAGGCGATCGTCTCTTCCTCCGTCAGGGGGGGCATGTAGTAGGTCACTTCCATGATTTCCTCCCCGTCCGCCCAGTCCGCCGGTTCCGTAACGCACCGTGAGGAGGGTTCCGGAGCGTGCGTCTTTTCCACCTTTTTTCCGTTGACCTTGTCAAAGAACTGGACAATGACGCGCAGGTCCTCCGGCCTGACGTTCAACCCATCCTTCATCAGAATGGGAACGATCAGCTTGACGCGCTCCCCGGCGGGGCATTCCGGATCCCGGTATTCCAGAATGGTGCCGAAGGACATATCCCCCCGCAGGTCCGCCGGGCTGGAAAAACCGGCCTGGAGGTGCTTCGCCGCGCGCGCAAAGTATTTCCCCGCCTTTTCCCGCTGGGTGTATACCTTCAGGAAAAACTCCCGGGATTTATCCGCATTCCTCAGCCATTCATACGTGAGGCCGTAATAGTAAAGCACCACCGGGTTGTCCGGCTCCAGCCTCATGGCCTGCTCCAGCTTCACCACCGCCACTTTAAGGTCTCCGTCAATCTGGGCATACCGCGCCGCCTTGACAAGTTCCGCCACTTCCTCCGTCATGGGCGGCATGGCTTCAGCCGGGTCCTCCGGCGCCCGGGGAGCCTGGGCGGAAACATCTTCCCCCCCCGGCACGGCAGCCGCCACGGCGGCGGGGGCCGGATCGTCGGCCGGGTCGGACAGGTCAGCGTCCCGCAGCATTTCCTCCACGGAACGGGGTTTTTCAGAGGACGTTCCCGGTACGGGGGGTGCCTCCGCAGGTTCCTCGTCTTCAATAGCGGCAGACGGGGCCTGCGGGTCGGCTTCCGCCGCCACGGCCACGGGAATTTCCACCATTTTTTCCACCACCACGGTACGGGCGGACAGGCTGAAGGAGACGCCCACCATCAGGAGCAGGATGAAGGCCAGCGCGCCCAGCGTCCAGCAGGCGATGCCAAACGCACGGTCACGGGCGTTTTTTTCCGGTAGGGGGGACTCGCTCATATGCCATGCTCCGCATGTTCCCCGCCATCCTTCCGGGCAGACGGGGCGTCCGCATCCGGAGCTTCTTCATAATCAACTACCTCTCCCCGGTAAAGGGACAGGAGGGCCTTCATGAAATCCTCCGCGTTGTTGGGGGAGTCCTCCTTGCGGAAGCCCCCGTAGGTCAGCCCGTCCAGCCTGATGCGGTTTCCCCCGCATTCCGGTTTCAACGTCGCAAGGGCCAGCCCCTTCTGCTTCCACCGGCGCAAATCAAGGCGGGCAATGTCCTCCACGCGGAAGGTTTTGCCGGCAGCCGTCACCTGCCCTTCGCTGAGGGCCATTTTCCTGCCGCGCGTCCTGACCAGGAAGAACAGGGCCACCATGGCCAGCACCATGCAGACGCTTCCGGCCACCCATTGTTCAAAAATCTTGGAGGCGTCATACGGATGGTCCTCCGGCTTGATGGGGTAGCGCATTTCTCCGGAATAGGACTGCCATGCGGCGCTCCACCCCTTTCCGGGGGCGGACATCAGCCCGTAATCCGCCAGCACGGCGGGCCATGCCGTTCCGGTCCTGTCCACGCCGGAGGGTATCTTGTACCCCTCCGGGAATTCCACGGTGCGCGCCATGACGGTACGCTCCCATTCATCCCGGGACGCGCCGTTTCCGCTCACTTCACGGTCAAAGAGGGCGCCGGCATCCACAAACGCCTTGTGCATGAAGAATTCCAGGTTTTTTTGAGGATACCCGGTGGAAGCATCATAATAAAAGTACACTCCGAACCCCAGGAACATGAGAGCCATGAGAACCGCCCTGCCGGTGAACCACATGGTCGGCTTACATTCTACCGTGTCAGACTGCATGTTCCTTACATACCAACAATGCCATGCCCTTGACCATAAAAAAAGCGCACGTCACCCGCCTTTGCGGGAAAGAGGGGCGGATTCCTTCCCGGCGGCGGGTCCGGACATGCGGCGGCGGCGGATAAAACGCCCCTGCATTCCGTTCCGGGGATGTACCTGGAAAATCACTTTTTACCTTCTTCTTGGCTTGATTTATTTTGTGAAAGTTAAATAATAACACGCGCAGGGATTGCCTGATGGGCCATTTTGCCCGGAAACGCCGTAATCCGCTGCATTCCCGTATCCCGGCACGCATCATTTTACCGCATATGAGACCAAGCAATCCCCAATACCGCCGCATGGACGCCGATCCCGGTTTCAATCCCCAGGCAGACGACCAGGTGGATTCCGACATGGAACAGGCCCAGCTTAGGCTGGAACAACTGCGGAAGGAAAAGGAGGAGGTGGAGAGCTCCCGCCGCCGTCTGGAGGAAAGCCATCTGCGCAAGGCCCGCTTCATGGACCAGCAGAACGAACTGGGGGACCGCATGGTGAACGCCGCGGACCTCATTTCCAGAGAGGTGGAAAGCCTCCGGCAGGAGAGCAACGAGCTGGAACAGATTCACATGACCCTGACGCGCAGCCTGAAGATGCTCAGCACCGTGCGGCCGGATGAATGGCCCATTGAGAACACGGACAACCTGATCAGCCAGGGCCAGCAGGTCATTGACCGCTGTGAGGAGGAGTTTGCGGACGCCGTCCAGCAGTGCGCCCGCATGCAGCACACCAAGGTGCTTACGGGCGTGCGCCGTTCCAGCAAGGTGCGCATCAGCTCCCGTGAATTCATGACCCAGTTCCTCCAGGGCCTTTCCTTCCATCTTCCCCTGCTCCTGATTGCCCTCATTATCCTCTTCTTCATCTGGATTTTCAGCCCCTCCGCATCATGATTAAAAGAAAAGCCAAACGCCGTTCCTC
This sequence comes from Akkermansia muciniphila, assembly GCF_040616545.1. NCBI lineage: Bacteria > Pseudomonadati > Verrucomicrobiota > Verrucomicrobiia > Verrucomicrobiales > Akkermansiaceae > Akkermansia > Akkermansia muciniphila. The sequence goes on from NZ_CP156688.1 coordinate 2,837,733, forward strand.
AGAACTGGCAGAACTGGACCGCGCCTCACGGGAAATTGAGAACCGCATCCAGGAATTGGAAGCCTCTCTCAAACGCCCCGCGCAGCAGACCCGCATGCGCCTGGACCGCAATACCATGCCCCCGCCGGACCGCGTGCGGGAAGGCACCCAGAACCGCGCCCTGCGCGCCGTGGTGGCCCGCGACGGCCGCGCCACCAACATGAGGCGGGAGCTGCGTGAAAACTTCATGCTGCTGGGCCTGCTGGTCTGCGCCATCGCCGCCTCCTTCTGCTGGATTGTCCGCCTGCTGGAACAGCAGTAGTCCTTCCCCTTTTCCTTTCTCCCATATGACGCACGTTCCCATCATGAGCACGCCCCAAATTGACGTAGCCTACATTGCCAAACTGGCCCGCATTGACCTGACGGAGGAAGAGGCAGCCCTCTTCTCCAAAGACCTGGACAAAGTCCTGGCTTATATTACCAAGCTGGAATCCTACGACGTCACGGGCATCGCCCCCATGAACCATCCCCTGCCCACGATGGACGTGATGCGCAAGGACGTTCCGGAGCCCGGCCTCTCCCAGGAGGAAGCCCTTTCCAACGCCCCCCAGCAGTCCCAGGGGCAGTTCCGCACGCCCAAGGTAGTGGAATCCGCCTGACCTCCTCCCCGTCTTTCCCTCTTCACGCTTCAACCGTTCTTACCCCTTCCTTTTTCATGTCAAGCATTCAAGGCACCCTGGCCCAGTGGCGCGACCGCCTGCGCCGCAAGGAACTTTCCCCCGCCGAACTGGTCAACCTGACCGCGGACGCCATGGAGGCGGACCGGACCACCAACGCCTACATCTCCTTTGACCGCGAGTCCGCCCTCCGGGCCGCCGCCGCCGCGGATACCTCCAGCCCCCTGGCCGGCATCCCCATCGCCGTGAAGGACAACATCAACGTCCTGGGCCAGCCGACGCGCTGCGCCTCCCGCCTGCTGGCCCCCTATGCCTCTCCCTATGACGCCACCTCCATCCGCCTGCTGAAGGCGGCGGGCGGCATTCCCCTGGGCCGGACGAACATGGATGAATTCGCCATGGGCGCCAGCGGTGAAAACTCCGCTTACGGCGTCACGCGCAACCCGAACGCTCCGGACCACATCCCCGGCGGCTCCTCCAGCGGCTCCGCCGCCGCCGTAGCCTCCGCCACCGCCATCGCCGCGCTTGGCTCGGATACGGGCGGCTCCATCCGCCAGCCCGCCGGGCACTGCGGCATCGTGGGGCTCAAGCCCACCTACGGGCGCGTTTCCCGCTACGGCCTGGTGGCCTTCGCCTCCTCCCTGGACCAGATCGGCCCCATGACCCGGACGGTGGAAGACGCCGCCATCCTGCTCCAGGCCATCTCCGGGCATGACCCGAAGGACTCCACGTCCGCAGACCAGCCCGTGCCGGACTTTGAAGCCGCGCTGGGCCGTGACGTGAAGGGGCTGAAGGTGGGCATCCCTGCGGAATACTTCACCTCCGGCAACCATCCGGGCATTTCCGAGGCCGTGCAGAACACCGTGAAGCAACTGGAAAGCCTGGGCGCGGAACTGGTGGAGATCAGCCTTCCCCATGCGGACGCCGTGGTGGCCGCGTATTATATCATCGCCTGCGCGGAGGCCTCCTCCAACCTCTCCCGCTTTGACGGCGTGCGCTACGGCAAGCGGGCGGAAGACGCCAACGGCCTGGTGGAGCTCTTTTCCCGCACCCGTGAAGAGGGTTTCGGCCCGGAAGTGAAGCGCCGCATCATCCTGGGAACGTACGTGCTCAGCTCCGGCTACTATGACGCCTACTACTCCCGCGCGCAGAAAGTCCGCTCTCTGGTTGCCAAAGACTTTGCGGAAGCCTTCTCCAGGGCGGACATCATCGTGGGCCCCACCTCCCCCGCCCCCGCGCCCAAAATAGGGGATTCCGCCTTGGACCACCTCCAGACCTACCTGGCGGACATTTACACCATCCCCGCCAACCTGGCAGGGCTTCCCGCCATCTCCATCCCCTGCGGGGCGGTGAAGGAAGGGAACCTGGAACTTCCGGTCGGCTTCCAGATGATCGCTCCCCATTTCCGGGAAGACCTTCTGTTAAAAACCGGATTTGCCCTTGGGAAATAATCGGAATTTTTCAACGCCGGCGCACGGCAGACTGTCTCACCCGCTATCAACAATCATGGACACCCGAGAATTCAACGAAATTATCGCCGCGAACTCATCGTGGATTTCTGCTCTCAGAACGGAGGTTGGCAAGGTGGTCATCGGCCAGCAGGCGCTGGTGGACAGGTTGATCCTCAGCCTCCTATGCAAGGGGCACGTTCTTCTGGAAGGCGTGCCCGGCCTTGCCAAGACGCTCTCCGTTAAAGCCATGGCGGGCACGCTGCACGCGCAGTTCGCCCGCATCCAGTTCACGCCGGACCTTCTGCCGGCGGACCTGCTGGGCACCATGATCTATAATCCGGAGGAAAGGCAGTTCACGGCCAAGAAAGGCCCGATCTTCGCCAACCTTATCCTGGCGGACGAAATCAACCGCGCCCCGGCCAAAGTCCAGTCCGCCCTGCTGGAAGCCATGCAGGAACGCCAAGTGACGCTGGGTGAAACCACCTACCGCCTGCCGGACCCCTTCCTGGTGCTGGCTACGCAGAACCCCATTGACCAGGAAGGCACCTACCAGCTCCCGGAAGCCCAGCTTGACCGCTTCCTCTTCAAGGTGCTGGTCACCTACCCCACGCGGGAGGAGGAACTCCAGGTGCTGGACCTGATGGCAAGCTCCGCCAAGCCGCCGGAAACCTCCCCGGTCACCACGCCGGAACAGGTGGCGGCCTCCCGCGACCTGGTCAACCAGATTTACATTGACGACGCCGTGCGCGGCTACATCGTGGACCTGGTGCGGGCCACCCGCTTCCCGGAAACGGTGGACGTAAAGCTGCGCGGCCTTATCCGCGCGGGCGCGTCCCCCCGCGCCACCATCAACCTGGCCCTGGCCTCCCGCGCCAACGCCTTCATGCACCACCGCTCCTTCGTCACCCCGCAGGACATCAAGGACCTGGCCCATGACATCCTGCGCCACCGCATCCTGCTCTCTTATGAGGCGGAAGCGGAAAACATCACCACGGACGACGTCATTGACCACATCCTGACGAAGGTCCCCGTGCCGTGACGCCAGGAGGCGGTTCCCCCGTCCGCCTTATCCTTCAGGCCCTGCGGGGCGCCTCATGAAAACCTGATTGAACTCAAACAGGGAGGATTAATTCATGGATAAAGCCTCAGACATTCTCAAGCGCGTGCGCCGCATTGAACTACGCGCCAGGCATCTGGCCACGGAAAACTTTGCCGGGCAATACCAGTCCGGCTTCCGCGGCCAGGGGCTGGACTTTGACGACTTCCGGGAATACATGCCGGGGGACGACCCCCGCTTCATTGACTGGAAGGTGACGGCCAGGATGAACTCCCCCTTCGTGCGCCGCTTCCGGGAGGAACGGGAGCAGGCCGTCATTCTGGCGGTGGACGTCAGCGGCTCCATGCACTACGCCTCCTCCGCGGCCCGCGCCTCCAAGCTGGATTACGCGGCGGAAGTGGCGGCGGTGCTCGCCTTCAGCGCGGCCCAGAGCGGGGACAAGTGCGGCCTGCTCATTTACGGGAACAGCCATTCCCGGTACATCCCCCCGGCCAAGGGCATCAAGCAGACCCTGCGCATCGTGCGCGAAATCGTAGCCAGTAAAAACGACGGAACGGACCAAAGCATCTCGGACGTAGCGCGCCAGCTCGTCCTTTCCCAGAAAAAAGCGGCCATGGTGATCATGATCAGCGACTTCTGGAGCGAGCACAACAAGGCCGCCCTGGGCCAGCTCAACTTCAAGCATGACTTCATCCCCATCCGTGTGGCGGATCCCATGGAACTCCACCTTCCGGACGCCGGGCGCGTTATCCTGAAAGACCCGGAAACCGGCCGGAGCATGTTCCTGAACCTCTCCCGCCAGGACGTCCGGGAAGCCCACGCCAACGTCGTGCACCTGCACCGTGAAAAATGGACGCAGGATTTCCGCCGCCTGGGCATTGACTTCCTGGACCTTCAAACTACGGACAACTTCATGCCGCCCCTCCAGGCCCTCTTCTCCAGAAGGTCCCGCAAATTCTCACGCTAACCCCTTCCCCGCCAGCCATGCCAGCCCCCGCCACCTTCCAGACTCCCCCCACGGCCATTCCGGAGCCGCCGGCCTTCCCCACGCTGATGGAGACGCAATCCCCGGACGCCTACCTTCAAGCGGGCTTCTGGGATACGTGGGGCATCTGGATCATGCTCGCTGCCATCCTGCTGGCCGTCGCCATTGCCGTTATCGTACTCATCCGCAGGAAGGGGCAAACGCCCCCCGCTCCGCTCAGCCCGGCGGAAACCGCCATCCGGGACATCACGACGCTCCGGGAAACGCATCCCTCCCTCAGGCAGGCTGCCGTGGAATTCTCCCTTCTCCTCCGCAAATACCTGGTGGGGGAAACCAAAGACCCGGCGCTGTATGAAACCCAGCAGGAATTCAACCGCCGGGCGGACGCGCTCACCGCGCTCCCCTCCGAACTCCAGGGCCCCACACGCGACCTGCTGGACCGCATGGCCTCCCTGAAATATGAGCCGGACACCCCGGAAAACGACTCCCTGGTCAACGAACTGGCGGACGACACAGTCCAACTTATCAATGACATAGAAGACGATGCCCGCCGCACGAAAGAGGAAACGGACCTCGTCGTTAAAAAACCTTCCCCCCGCTCCAACCAACGCTAGCACACCATGACGGAACACTTCCAATTCGCACAACCTGAATGGCTCTACGTCCTTCCCTTCATCTTGTGCCTCATCATCCTCCGCCGCAGGCGGGGAGCGGAAGGCTCCATCACCTACCCCACCGTGCGCTTCATCGCCTCCCTGGCCCGCAATCCCCAATCCCTGGCCGGGAAAATAGGGGCCATTTGCTTCGTGCTCGCGGCGGCAGCCATCGCCATCGCGCTGGCGCGCCCCCAAAACGTGGAAGATAAAACCTTCCGCACCGTCAACGGCATTGACATCATGATCGCCTTTGACCTCTCCTACTCCATGGAGACGCCGGACATGGTCCTCAACCGCATGCCCATCAACCGCCTGGTGGCGGCCAAGCACGTCATCACCCAGTTCGTGGACAGCCGCCCGGACGACCGCATCGGCGTGGTGGGCTTTGCCGGAAAGACCAAATCCTTCTGCCCCCTCACGCTGGACCACGCCCTGGTAAACAGCATCATCCGTGACTTTCACCTGCGCATGATCCAGGCAGACGGAACGGCCATCGGCTCCGCCATCGCGGCGGCGGCCACTCGGCTGGACGACCGCAAGGACACCAAATCAAAAATCATCATCCTGGTAACGGACGGCGCCTCCAACTCCGGCCAGATATCCCCGCTGGTGGCGGCGGAAAACGCGGCCAAACTGGGCATCAAGATTTACACCATTGCCGTGGGCACGGAAGAAGGCACCCTGGCGAACGGAATGGTGGTGCAAAGCGAATTTGACGAACCCACCCTGCGGAAAATAGCCCAGATTACGGGCGGGGAACACTTCCGGGCCACGAACATGGCCTCCTTCAACAAGGCGTTCACCTCCATCGGCAAGCTGGAAAAAAGCGAGGCCAAGGTGCAGACCGTCCGCCACATTGAGGAATACTTCATGTACTTCCTTGTCACGGGCGCCGCGCTGACTCTTCTGGGCCTCTCCCTGCAAGTGCTCAAACCCGCCCCGGCCCCGTAACACCATCCCTTCCCCGCCATGACCTTCCTTTATCCCTACGTTCTGTACGCGCTCATCCTCCCGGCCCTGCTCGCGGCGGCGGCCTGGTGGCTGTGGCGCCGCCGTTCCAGAAAATGGGAAGTGCTCGTCTCACCGGAATACCGGCAGGAGCTGGTCCACGCTCCGGCCACCTGGCACCGGGTGCTCCCCGTCATCTTTGCCGTGCTGGCGTCCATCTTCGCCATCCTCTCCGTAGCCCGCCCGGTGGACGGCTATACGGAGGTAAGGGAAATCCCCAAATCCCGCAACATCCTCATCGCCATTGACTGCTCCCGCTCCATGCTCAGCAAGGACGCCTCCCCCACGCGCCTGGGAAGAGCTAAAACCGCCGCCTACGACCTGCTGGACGCCCTGCCGGGGGACAACTTCGGCATCATCATCTTCTCCGGGGATGCCGTCCTGCTCATGCCCCTCACCCATGACCACAATGCGCTGAAGGAAACTATTGAACAGCTTCAATTCGGCTGGGTATCCCAGGGGGGAACCAACCTGGAAAACGTCGTGCGGCTGGCCCTCCAGACTTTCAAGCGGGACAAGGAGGCGGACGCCAGAAACGCCCTGGTCATCCTGAGCGACGGGGAAGACACCGTCAACATCACCTACAAGACGGCGGAAGCCGCCCGGCAGCATGAACTCATCATCGTCACGGCGGGCATCGGCACCACCATCGGCACCACCATTCCGGATGAACAATCCCCCTCCGGCCTGTACCGGGACCGCCGCGGCCAACATGTCGTTTCCAAGCTCAACCCGGAAAGCCTGCAATACCTGGCCCGGCAGACGGACGGCCAGTATGTGCAGCTCTCTGACGGAGCCGCGCTCAACCGCTTTGTCAAGGACATTGCGGACCGCCTGGATGTCACGGAAGGAAAGGAGGAAGTGCGCCGCGTGCCGAACGACCGCTACGTCATCTTTGCCGTTCCGGCCCTGATCTGCCTGATCCTCACCCTTCTTGCCGGCACCCGCTGGCGCTCCTTCCGCCGTTCCGGACGCCGCGGCATGGCCGCCCTGGGAGCCATGCTCCTGCTTTCCGCCGGACTGCTGGGCACGGAGGCGCGAGCGGACACGGGCGCCCTGGACAATGTCACGGACCTGCTCCGCACGGGAAAAACGGAGGAGGCCGTCAAGTCCATTGACGAGATGCTTTCCGCGCCGGACCTGGCGCAAGAAACGCGCCAGGCGCTGGAATTCGCCAAAGGCTGGCTGGAACAGAAGGAAGGCAACGCCAAGGAAGCCGCGGAAGCCTTCTCCCGGGCGCTCCTTTCTCCCAAAGCCAGCCTTCAGGCGGACTCCCACTTCAACCTTGGCAACCTGGAAGCCGCCCAGGCACGAAAAACCATGACCTTCTCCAAGCCGGACGAGGAACAGCCTCAGGCCCGGCCCTCCTCCATTGATGACCAGATCAAGGAAATAGATGCCCGGCTGGCAAAAATTCCCGTGGCAAAAGAACACGTCAAGGAGGCCGTCAAGCGCTTTGACGATGCCATTAATGCCTACCGTTCCCATGAAGGAGCCGCTGCCAACAGGGAAGACATGCTCCGTTACGACAAGGAGCTGGACGAATACCGCAAACAGCTTGAGGAACTAAAGAAGAAATTGGAAGAGGAAAAGAAAAAACAACAAGATCAGCAGAACAAGGATCAGCAGAACAAGGATCAGCAGAACAAGGATCAGCAGAACAAGGATCAGCAGAACAAGGATCAGCAGAACAAGGATCAGCAGAACAAGGATCAGCAGAACAAGGATCAGCAGAACAAGGATCAGCAGAACAAGGATCAGCAGAACAAGGATCAGCAGAACAAGGATCAGCAAAACAAGGACCAGCAGGACAAGGACCAGCAGGACAAGGACCAGCAGAACAAGGACCAGCAGGACAAAGATCAGCAAAACAAGGACCAGCAAAACAAGGACCAGCAGGACAAGGACCAGCAGGACAAGGACCAGCAGGACAAGGACCAGCAAAACAAGGATCAGCAAAACAAGGAGCAGCAAAACAAGGATAACGCCCAGGACCGGGAAAACCGGAATGAGATGAAAAACGCCCAGCTCCCTTCCTCTCCGGAAAAAGACAAGCTGCCGGAAACGCCGGGAGCGGAGCAACCGCAGCCCCAGCCGCGCCCGGAAGGTGACAAGCCCGTACCGGTAGCCACGCAAAAGGAAAGCAAGGAGGAAAAGGAACGCCGTGAAGCCAGAGCCATCCTGATGGAACGCAGGGATATTGAGCCAGGGTGCCCCGTTCCCCAGCGCTCCCCGGAAATTCCCCCGGACAAGGACTATTAACCTTCACCCTCTTCATTATTAACCCCTTCAAATCACACCGCAACATCATGAAAAAATTGTTCGCCATTCTTTCACTCTTCTTCTGCATGGCCATCACGGCCATGGCGCAGCAGGTGGTCACCACCTGGCTGTCTGACGCCGTGGTGCCGGGAGAACAGACCCGCCTGTTCATCATCCTGACGGACGGCAGCATCGCCCGCCAGGACCCGCTCCCCAGGGTGAAAGGCGCCAGCCTGCGCTGGGTCAGCCAGGGCAACTACATCCGCTGGCCCGGGTCCCCCAACCAGTCCGCCTTCCTGATGGCCATTGAAGTCACGCCGGATGAAGTGGGCACCGTGGAAATCCCCTCCCTCACCCTCCAGGCCAACAACGGGCGCACCTACACCACGCTTCCCCAGACGCTGACCGTTTACCCGTACAGCGCCATCAAGTGGAACACGCTGAACATGAACGGAACCACCGTGCCGTACGGCATGCTGTGGCATGTGGACAACCAGAGGCCCTACGTGCACCAGCCGGACCGCTGCGAACTGAAGATATACGCTCCGGAATACATCCTGGAATACACGGCCCCCACCATCACCACCTCCAACCTGGCCACCTGGCGCTTTGAACCCACGCTGGTGGAACTGCTCCGCGGACAGCCCCGCGGTTCCGTGCTCTATAAAGGCGTAAACTGGAACGTCATGACCTTCCAGAGCACCCTGTTCCCGCTGCGCGCAGGGGAAGTCACCGCCGCGGGCACCGTTACGGCCCGCGCCACGCTGCCGGAGGCGGATCCCCTCATCGCCAACTTCATCCGCTCGGAAGTGCTGGTGGAAATGTCCATCCCGGAAGTAAAAATCACGGCGCAGGAACTCCCGGAGGGAGCGCCAGCCTCCTTCACCAACGCCGTAGGGGAATTCCGCATCTCTTCCAGCACGGATGCACGGGACCTCAGCGCCAATGAACCCATCACCGTCAAGATCAAAGTGACAGGCACGGGCAACATCCACAGCATCGCCTGCCCTGCCCTCACGGACGCCTCCAACTGGAAGCTCTACCCGCCCAACAAGCTGGACCCGGGCCAGAACACCCGCACCATCCAGGGGACCGTGGAATTCCAGCAAATGCTGCGCCCCATTGCCCAGACGGATGCCATTCCCCCCTTTGAACTCACTTTCTTTGACCCCAGCACGCAACAGTACAAAACCGTGACCACCGCCCCCATTCCGCTGGAATGGAAGGCCTCCGCCATCACCGGAGCGGCGGTCGGAGCCGCTGCGCCCGCCACACCTCCCCCCGCGGGCACCATCCCGGTAGCGGACATGACGGACATCTACGGCCTCATGCCCGCATCCGTCATGAACGCCCTGACCGCCCCGGCCCACTGGGGATGGTACTTCCTGGCTTACATCCCCGCCGTCGTCCTGCTGGGCATGGCTCTCATCCGCTACATCCGGAAAGTCCAGAAGGAAAGCTTCACGGCCAGGGAGCGCATGCGTTCCTTCAGGAGGCTCGCCTCCACCCCGCGCCACGCCAGCTCCACGGAATTCCTGCGCGCCGCAGGCAACTTCATTGAAAGCTACATCCCGCCCACCAAACAGAATGAAGAAATGAAAACGATCCTTCAGCTCCGGGATGACACGGCGTTCAAGCCCTCCGGCTCTGCGGACGAACTGCCGCATGCGGAACGCCAGCACATGCTGCAAGCCATTAAAAAAGCCATTGCCAAGCTTCCCGTGGTCATCATGGCCGCCGTCCTAGCGGTGGCCCTGGCTGGAACAGCCGTAAACGCGGAGGAAGCGGACAACCTGGGCGTACAGGCCTACGAGCAGGGGGAATACGCAAAAGCCGCGGACTATTTCAGCAAGGAAAGCGCCAACCCGGACCTCTCCAGGGCGGAACGCGCCTATGCCTGCTTCGGCACCGGCAACGCCTACTACCGCATGAACAAGCCCGGACTGGCGGCTCTCAACTACCGCCGCGCTCTGGAGCTATCCCCCTACTTCACGGAGGCCAGATACAACCTGGAATTCATTGAACGCAAGGAAGGCGCCATCCTGCCGCCGGACACCACGGAAAACCAGTGGCTCACCTACCTCAGCCATGATGCGCTGGGCCCGGTCTCCATCCTCTCCGGAGCGGTCATGCTCACCTTCCTGGCCCTCCTGACCGTCACCCGCAGGCACGGCGCGCTGCTGACCATCCTGGCCACCCTCAGCGGCCTGGTCACCGTGGCGGCCGTCATGAACTACATCATGTACCCGGAAACGCCGGAATCCGTCCCCGCGGACCGCCTTCTTGTCGTCACACAAAAGACGCCCGGCAGGCATGCGGCTGACCTGGCCAGCCCGGCCATCATCACCCTTCCGGAATCCACCCCGCTCATCCTGCGCGCGGAACGCGGCTCCTGGTACTATGCCAGCACCTTCCAGAACACGCCCGTCTGGATACCCAGGACGGACGCCCAGCCGCTGTAAAGCCGGCCGCACTTCCCCCTTGCAAAGGGCCGTTCTCCCGGACCCCGGCTTTCCGGAAGAACGGCCCTTGTCCATGCCTGAACGGAGCTACGCAGGCACACGGCAATGGCGATTTGAAGAACCGGGACATGTCCCGATGTCCAGGAACCGCTTTCACGGGAATTTCCATCTTTTTCTCCTCACCCATTTCCGGGCGGATGGAAGAAAACAAGGCGGAAACATCCGGAGGGGAAAAAATCCGGGAATGCCGGAAATCACCTGCTTTAAACAAAAAAAGTGAAGGGGAACTGACGGGTGAACCCGGCCTGTCCCGCTTCACTCGCAACCGTGCGGCGGCATGGTTTACCAGGAATCCAGATGCACTTTCCTGCCCGGAGGCGGAAAAGCCTCGTCCAGCAGCTCCACATCCCCCGCAGTCAACTTAACGGACAGGCTGTGGTAATTCTCCTGCACATGCGTGACGGAACCGGCCTTGGGAATGGCAATCATTCCGGGCATCCGCATAATCCAGGCCAGCGCGATCTGCACCGGGGTGGCCTCATGCTTCAGGGCCAGTTCCACCAGAACGGGATGGGTGCACAGACGCCCTTCATCCGCCGGAGAATAGGCCATTACGGGAATATGGCGTTCCCGGCACCAGGGCAGCAGGTCATACTCCACGCCGCGGTGGGACAAATTATAAAGAATCTGGTTGGCCGCGCAGCTCTTTCCTCCCGGTACGGCATAAAACCGTTCCATCTCCGCCACATCCATATTGCTGACGCCCCATGATTTGATTTTACCCTCCTGCTGCAACTCCAGCATGGAGGCCACCGTATCTTCAATGGGATGGGGACCGCCCCAGTGAAGCAGATATAAATCTATGAAATCCGTCTTCAGCTTCTTCAGGCTACGCTCACAGGCGGCCTTCGTCCCGGTTCTGCTGGCATTGCCTGGAAGCACCTTGCTCACTAGGAAAACGCGGTCGCGCAATCCGCGGATCGCCGCACCCACCAGGTCCTCGTTTCCGTACATTTCAGCCGTGTCAACCACGCTCATGCCCAGCTCAATGCCGGCGCGCAGCGCCTTGATCTCTTCGGCCTCCCTTAACGCCGACTTTCCCATCTTCCAGGTTCCCTGCCCCAGGGCGCAAACCTTCCGATGGTCCGGAAAAATCACTGAATGTTCCATTGCCGGTATTCTTTCTACCTGATCGTGCACGTTCATACTGTATAAACCTTTGACAACATTCAGAGAAAAAAGATCAAGAATAAGGACGTTTCCCTCATTCATCCCGGCCCCGGCTTATCCAGCGCCCCCGCTTCAGCGTGAAATAACGTACACGGAAATTTTTACACAACTTGCTTATAATAAAATAAACTTATTTCAAAACAGAACCACTCGGAACATGCCGCCGTAAACAGTTCCACGCCGCCGTCCTGTCATACCTGCCACCGGGCATGCATCTTCCGGCTGGTAAGGGCCTCGCTTTCCGCACGGTTCCGTCTCCCTCCAACGTGTTTAAATCCACGCACCCGTGAGGGTGCGACCCCTTGCCAGTCTGCAATGCACACGAAGCACTCGTGTTTCAATCCACGCACCCGTGAGGGTGCGACAGCTGCAAACGGGTAGGCCGCTCGCAAGTGCCGCTGTTTCAATCCACGCACCCGTGAGGGTGCGACGCCCACCTTGCTTAAAGAGGAAGCCTCGTCACTGGTTTCAATCCACGCACCCGTGAGGGTGCGACCTACCAGCGCAGCTGGATCACCAACGTGACGGAAGTTTCAATCCACGCACCCGTGAGGGTGCGACCTGCGCCCTGTGGACCATGTAGCGGGAATTCTCGGTTTCAATCCACGCACCCGTGAGGGTGCGACAGGGGATTCGTTAAAAGGGGCTGCTCCGTGCAGGTTTCAATCCACGCACCCGTGAGGGTGCGACGGCCTAAGGTCTTACAGGTTGAGCATCAATAACGCCGTGGGCGTTTTGCGCCAACCTCCCATGCCGGCGCATGGTTTCCAGGCCGTAAAGAAGAGATTATTGTTGTCAAGATAGGATTCCCAACGTCTTGCAGGAATCGCCGATGTCCCGGGAATTTCCTGTGAGCTTGGGGTTGGCGCAAGGGAGACCGGACGCTATGCTTTTTCTCCTGTAAAAAGCAGCCGCCTCCGGCAACCTGGGCCTGTGCACGATGCAGGAGCATCCTAACCCGCGCCCTTTCCTCCGTCCAGAACTTTGCACAGCCCTTGTCCCGGGAATACCGTTATTCCCCGCCCCGCCAGACAAAAAATATCCGGCTTTACATGATGCTCTTGCGCGTCCACTTGTTCAGGCTCAACAACCATACCAGCACCACGGAGATGACAGAGGCCATGCAGGCCAGCAGGGGAATTTTCACTGCCGAGGGGAGACCGCCCAGCCCGATGAAGTTCACGAAGTCATAGGAGCACTGGACAAAGAAGAAGTGGCACAGGTATACGCCGAAGGTCAGCGCCGCCAGACTGCTCAGCCACGGACGCGGCTTGATCCTGAGCCTGCTGACCATGGCAAAGATGGCGAAGGTCATCATGAAGACGTTGATGCCGGAGAAGTACCAGAGGACTTCCAGCTTGGAGTACTGGCCGGGGAAGTGCTTTTGAGTTTCGAGGAAGCCGAAGAATGTGATGGCAAAACCAACCAGGAACAGGGGAGCGGTGATGGCGAACATTTTTTTCCAGCTCCAGGCAAGGGGGTATTTAACCAGATAATGAGCCAGCACCATGTAACCCAGGAAGCCGGAAAAGTTATAGAACATGCCGTACGGGTTCCAGTCACAAACGCCCAGGATGCCCATGTTGCCGTAATTGCCTTCATAGCCCAGCGCCGGAGCCAGCATCTGGATGTAGGGGAGGGTCATGCTGAATATCCATATCCCCAGGAAGATTTTCACGTCTTTCCGTTTGGCCTGCGCCAGCCAGGCGCTCATGATGGGCATGAAGAGGTACAGGCCCACCAGCATGTATACGTACCACAGGGGGGTGGTGTCATAGTTGAAGTTGAACAGGAAGGTGTACAGTTTCTGAACGGTGGCGCCCCAGGTGTAGGTGTCCATCACGATGTTGGGGCTGGCCGTCTGCACGCCTGCGGCAAAGTAGCCGAAGTAGAACAGGGGGAGCAGCAGAGACCACACGATGAGGGGAATCAGCACCCTTTTGAGACGCCTGGCATAGAAAGCGCTCATTTCCATGGTGACGGGGAAGAGGAGCACGCCGGAGATCATAGCGAAGAGCGGGACGCAGGGACGGACGAGGCTGCCCCAGAAGACGGCTGATTTGAAGTTGAACGTGCCGTCAAAACTGCCTACGAACGGGTCGCAGCAGTGGGCCATGACAACGAGGAAACAGGCCAGGATGCGCAGGAAGTCAATCCATGCGATGTGGCTGCCGTGTGGGTTCAATGGTTGGTTGGTGCTCATGGAGGTGTGGTGGAAAGAAGCGCCGCAGCATTGCGGACATTCCCGGAAATATACCCTTTTCCCGGAAACGTTCTATCATAAAATGGGGAAAAGAAACAAAAGGTTCCCGGAAACAGGCATCCGGAAGCGGCGGAAGCAGGGGAAAAGAAAAAAGAGTGGAACAATGGCCAGGAAAGCCTGGACGGCCCGTTGGTTTTAAGGGTTTCCCCATCCAGCAGGCTCAAGGAGCGCCGCAGGACCTGCGGCACCCAGATGTTTTTCTTTCTTCCCGTTCCCGGACGTTTTCTCACGCCCCGGCCGTCTTGAAACTGCCGGGAGGCGGAATCAGGTTGCCGTAACGGTGGACAGTTTCGGAGACGGCCTGTTCCCGGAAGTAGCCCAGCAGTTCCAGGCGTCCATTGGCAAGCACCGAGCGGTCCAGGACTTCCACGTCACGGGCGCGGGCGGCGTTCGCCAGTGCCTCGGAGATGCCCGTTCCGCGCAGGAATTGCACGCCCTGGGCCGCCTCCGGCATCCGGTCGATGAGTTCGGCTTCCGTCTCCACCGTCAGGGTGGCGTAGTAGCCGTTCATTTTCTGAATCCAGGGATGGCCTTCCTCCGCACTCAGGTGCAGAGCCGCTCCGCATAGTTTTGCGCCCAGCAGCAGGATGGCGGCATCATCGTCAGACATGTTTTCCACACGGGCCAGTATTCCCTTCACGGGCACGTAACGGAATGTATTGTTTTCCCCGTAGATGCGGGAGGGGTCATGCTCCACGCCGAATTCCTCCATCCACCACTTGGCCTGGGAGCCCGCGGCGGAACGGATGCGCTTGGCGCAGTCCGGCAGTTCGGAGCACAGTTTTTCCACCAGCCCGGTAATGCGTTCCCCCGGCGTGCGCAGTTTCTGCGGGAGCGCTTTTTCCTCCCAGCTTCCCAGCATGGTAAGGTAGTTGGGGCCTCCGGCCTTGGCGCCGGGCCCCATGGAGGAGTGGTTCCACCCGCCGAACGGCTGGCGGCGCACGATGGCGCCGGTAATGACGCGGTTGATGTAGGCGTTGCCCACCTGCACCTTGCTCTTCCAGAGGGCGATTTCCCGTTCATCCAGGGACTGGAGGCCTCCGGTGAGGCCGAATTCGGAGTCGTTCTGGATGTCAATGGCTTCTTCCAGGTTTTCCGCGCGGATGATGCCCAGCACCGGCCCGAAGCATTCCGTCTGGTGGAACCAGCTTCCCGGCTTCACGCCCAGCCGGATGCCGGGCGACCACAGGCACGGGTTGTCTTCCGAGGGTTCCGGCTTGAGCAGCCATTCCTCCCCGGGCTCCAATTGCGTAAGCGCCCGGAGCAGGTTGCCTTCCGGCTCCTTGATGAGCGGGGTCACTACGGAGTTGACCTCCCAGGAGCCGCCCACCTTCAGGCTGGCGGCGGCATCCTTCAACTGGCGCAGAAAGGCCGGGTTGTCATAAACGGACGCTTCCACAATGGCCACGCTGGCGGCGGAGCATTTCTGCCCGGAGTGGCCGAAGGCGCTTTTTACCAGGTCTTTCACGGCCTGGTCCGGGTCCGCCGTGGCGGTAATGACCATGGCGTCTTTTCCGCTGGTTTCCGCCAGCACGCGCAGGTCCGGCCGCAGGCCGCGCAGCATCTTCCCGGTGCGGTAGGAGCCCGTCATGATTACGCCGTTCAGGCGCGGGTCCATCAGGAATTTGTGGGAGATTTCATTGCGCGGCATGGGCATGAACTGAAGCACGTTCCTGGGCACCCCGGCGCGCCAGAAGGCCTGGGCAATCTGCCA
Source organism: Akkermansia muciniphila (assembly GCF_040616545.1). NCBI lineage: Bacteria > Pseudomonadati > Verrucomicrobiota > Verrucomicrobiia > Verrucomicrobiales > Akkermansiaceae > Akkermansia > Akkermansia muciniphila. The sequence continues at coordinate 2,853,477 of NZ_CP156688.1, forward strand.
GGCCGTGTAAACGGCCAGCTCCGACGGCTTGAACACCACCGTGTTCCCCGCCATCAGCGCGGCAGCGATTCCCCCCGTGGGAATGGCGAAGGGAAAGTTCCAGGGCGACATCACGCAAACGGTGCCCAGCGGGGTCATTTCCACGCCGTCATTCATGCCGTCACGGTCCAGCCCTTCCGCGTAATAGCGGCAGAAGTCAATGGCCTCGCTCACTTCCACATCCGCCTCCGTGGGCGCCTTTCCGGCGTCCCGGACCATGGCCGCAATGGCCTCGCCGCGGATTCTGGACAATTCCTGCGCCGCCTGGTGCAGGATTTCAGCGCGCTCACTGACGCTTTTGGACGCCCAGGAGGAGCGGGCCTTGTCCGCCGTGTCCAGCGCGCGTTCAATCTGGTCAAAGTCCGCATACGCGAACTTGTAGGAAACTTCATTGTGGCGTGACGGGTCGCGCCCCACGCCCCACAGGTTGGTGGTGACTTCCTCCCCGTTAACGACCAGGGGGATTTCTTCTCCGGATTTTTCCTTTTCCGCGGCAATCAGGCCGTTGATCCATTCCGCATTCTGCCTGAGGGACCAGTCCGTATCGCGCTCATTGGAAAAGGCGTCCCGGTAATGCGTGGGCTGTACGGGGTCCGCGGCGCGGTTCTGCGTGCGGTTGGGGCCGTACTTCACCTCGTCCTTCTCCTGGCAGGCTTTTAAAAACCGCTTTTTCTGGGCTTCCCAGCTCCGGGAGCCCGGCGTCATGCCGAAGAGGTCATGCAGGAAGTTCTCCTCACTGGTGTTTTCATCCAGCCGCCGCACCAGGTACGCAATCGCGCTGTGGAAGTCTTCTTTCAGGACCACGGGAGCATACAGCAGCAGGCCGTCCGCCGCCTGGCGGATGACGCGCGCCTGGTGGTTGGCCATGCCTTCCAGCATTTCAAATTCCACGTAATCCCGCACGCCTTCCCGCTCACGCAGGAGCATGGCGTAGCAGAGGTCAAAGAGGTTGTGGGAGGCCACGCCGAACTGCACGTACCTGGCGTTCTCCGGCATGCAGCCGTAATGGAGCATTCTCTTGTAGTTGGCGTCCACTTGGGCCTTCGTGCCGTACGGGGCCTGCGCCCAGTCATGCATGGAGGCCTCCACCTTCTCCATCGCCAGGTTGGCGCCTTTCACCAGGCGTATCTTGATGCGCGCGCCGCCCTGCTCCACGCGTTCCTTCGCCCAGGCGCACAGCTTCATCTGTTCCTCCCAGGAATCCGGCAGATAGGCCTGAAGGACGATCCCGGCTTCCAGATGCATGAATTCCTCTTCCATCAGGGTGCGCTTGAACGCCTCCGCCGTCAGGTGGAGGTCCCGGTATTCCTCCATGTCCAGGTTCACGAACTTGGGCTTTTTGGAGCCGTCCGGCAGAGTCACCGCATTCGTAATGGCCGCCCGGTACAGGATGCGCAGGCGCTCCTGGATGAGCTTGACGGTTTCCTCAAAGGCCACCAGATGAATCTGGCTGAAAATGGCTGAAATCTTGACGGAGATGTATTCGCAGTCCTTGTCCCCCAGGCGGTCCACCACCTGCTGAAGGCGGTGGTGGGCCTCGCTCTCACCCAGAATGGCCTCGCCCAGCTGGTTGATGTTCATCCGGATTCCGGCCTTGCGCCTGCGCCGCAGGTGGGAATGCAGCTTCCCGTCCTCCGCCGGGAGAATGACGTTGGAGCTTTCCTTCCTCAGCTGGCTGGTGATCATGGGCATCACCACGCCCGGAAACTGTGCGGAAAGCCTGCCGCCCAGCTTCATGGCCAGGCGGTCCGTGGCGGACAGGTACCTGGGGATGCCATAGCCGTCCAGCAGGTACCGGAACAGCTCCGCGCCGCGGGCGGAGGCGGAGGGGCGGAAGACGCGGTCCGCCAGCGCCAGCGTAAACGCCTTGCCCGCCGGATCATTCATCATGCGCTCCATCTGCTCCGCCTGCTTCTTTTCCTTCCTGCGCATCCCGGCATTGGATTGTTTCAGAATGGATTCCGCCAGCTCCACGGCCTTGGCGGCCAATTGCTGGTCAGTCCACTTGTCACGGTTGGCCGCCGCCATCATGTCCGGGATGGATGAATCTGTCATAACGGTCCGAAGACTAGCCCCTGCCATGGGCAAAATCAAGCCAATTTGCCCGGTCCTTCCTGTGGAGCGGAGAATCAGGAAGAAAAAACGCACTCCTTGATTCCGTGGCGGGAGCCGGGGCCCCTTCCTGTCCGTTTCCGGGAGTTATGGAAAAACCGGTTCAATCATACCGGGCGGCGGCCAGGCGAGCCCTTCTCAGCTCCTCCCGGAGCTGGTGCGCACGCCTGCCGCAAACGCTGGAACGGTCCATGTCCCGCACTTCCTCCAGCACGGCAATGGCCCGGTTGAAGGCCTCCTCACTTTCCGCATTGTGGCCGTCCCGGTACAGGGATTCCTCCAGCCGGACCCAGAGAGGATGAACCATGGCCAGCAGGAGCAGCTGCCGTTCCTCCACGGCCAGGGAAGGATCAGCCGCCCTGCTCCGCCACGTTTCCAGGCATTTCCGGATGGCCGGGGCTTCACAGGCCCGGAAGGATTCACAGAGCAAATCAGCTGTTTCCCGGTTTTTCTCCAGCCGGAGGGCCGCCGCGCGGGCGTTCAGGAAGGCGGGAACTTTACAGTCCAGTTTTTCCAGGCGTTTCATGGTTCCCGGATAGTCCCGGAACCAGGCTTCCGCCGGGACCTGCTCCAGAACCCGGCAAATGGCGGCGGCTTCCTCCGCGGGGTCTCCGCCCTTCGGGATATCATTCACCACGGTGACGGGGCGTACGCGCTGCGCCTTTTCCGCCAGCTGGGCCATCCTTCCCGGGAGGGAGGCGGCATCCGCCCCTCCTTCCATTACATCAAACACGCGCCCCCTGGTATCCAGAAAAACCACCGTGGGGAGCACACGCACGCCATGCAGCGCCGCGCGGGACAGGCTGCCGCCCTCTTCCCAGTCCTTCAGGACGGGACGTTTGGGCACCGTGACAAACTGCACGTCACGCACCTTCCCCTCCAGCGCGCGGCGTTCTGCCGTTCCGGGGCGCAGCGCCTTCACCCAGCGGGCTTCCGCCGCTCCGGGCTCCGCGGAACCGTACACCACCAGCACAGGGGGCGGCGGCAAGGAAACCGCAGCGCAGGTGGAAGAGGCATCCTCCGTTTCCGCACGGCCCGGAACCGCCATCACCAGCGCCAGACAGGCGCACGCCATTACCGCTGCAGCCCTCATGAACGTAACCGGGCTTCAGGCACGCCGGATGGTGATGCGCTTGTAGCGGCCGTCACCTTCCTCCGACTCCGTGGCGATGCCTTCCATGGATTGGAGGGCATTGTGCACCAGGCGGCGGTGGTAGGCGTTCAGCGGCTGCATCTTCATGGGCTTGCCGCTTTCCTGCACACGCTCCGCCAGGGAGCGGGCCTTTTCCAGGAGGCGGGCCTCGTTGCGTTCCCGGTAATGGTCACAGTCCACCTTCACGCGGGGGGCCTCCTCCATCTTCCGCTGAATCATCCGGTTGACCAGGTACTGGAGGTCGTCCAGCCTGTCCCCGTCTCCGCCAATGATATACTGGCAATCCGGGGAGGAAATGTTCAGGCAAATAATGCCGTCCGTCTCCGTTATTTCAATATCCGCGGAAAAACCCAGTGAAGCCAGAAGGCTCTTCAAACTCTGTTCAGCTATTTCTTGCACCGTCATAACCTGTTAACAACTAATAAAAATGTTCCGTACCGGAAAGGCCTGTGCCGCGCAGCAGGAATGCCCCCTCCGGTAACCCCATTGACAAAAAAATCATAACCTATTTATTCCGCGCGTCTATGAAAATTTGTGGAAGCTCCGCCTCATTTACGTATGCAGGGGATTTTATCCATTCCCGTGTTCAGGAGAATACCAGCGCCGCTTTTGAGGACTCCCGCGGCTTCCACCTCCTCCGGTCCCTCCGGCTTTATTTCATCCTCCCCCTTCTTCAAACGGTACTTCCGCACCATGAGCCGGCTGCGGGATTCATCCGTATAACACCGGGACACCACGGCGCCGCCCTCCTCCACGGCAACGGTACCCAGTGAGGCGACGATGCACCCGACCTGCTTCAGCATGGGGGAGGCCGTAATGCAGCTCCGGTAATCTCCGGCATGAGCCTCACGAGAAATGCGGAACACGCGCAAATGAAAGGCCCCGGCTCCGGCCTCATGGGCCAGCACCAGCTCCGGCATGCCGTCCCCGTCCAGATCAGACAGCCGCAGAGCAGGGCCATCCCCCACCCTGGAGCCGGCAAATATCCCGACAATATGGGGCTGGTCCTCATCCTCTCCGCGGTAATTCATTTCCGCCACCAGATAGAGGGAATTTTCACCCGACCCATGTGCCTTGTCCACATACAGATGCACCCGGCTGACCAGCCCGGAAGGGGCATCCGGGTATTGCGGAAGAACAAGGCTCTCCACCGGCTCCAGATGCAGGACACGCGGCGGCTTGCCAAACGCCGCCTGAACCTCCACGGCCACATCCTGGTTGTTCCCGGCCTCCTGAGCCGCTCCCATCACAGGCAGGAACATGAGTCCAATGAAACACGCTTTATTCATGAAGCTCATTTTTTAGCATACTACTTCTTCAAGTCGAGTCCATTCCGGAGAATCGTACCCGGACTTCCGCAGTTGAAAACAATCCCTGCCGGAAAGAGCCGCAGCCGCGTAAAACCTGAAGAAACGCCGCAAGTCTTTGCGGCAGATAAAAAAGAAACCCGAGCGTAGAGAATAAGCCACAGGCAGGAACGCATGCCAATAAAAACAGGGATGATCCGCGCCTTCCGTTCCCCTCAACTTAAATCATTCCCTTCAAGCGTCTTTTCCGGATTCTCCATCATCTTTTCCGTACCGGACTGACAAAACCGGCCGGAACATCCCGCGGAAAAACAGAGTCCAAGCTTCAACCCATGTAAAAATTCAAACACATCAAGGGACAAGCCAATGAAAAAAAAGACCCAGCAAATGGAAGAACGCTACGCCCCCTTTCCGGATGGAACGGAAGCGGAACCCCACTATACAGATACTATTGACCCGGAGCTGATCAAGCCCACCCCCAAGCCTACGCCGCCCAACGCGGAACCCTCCGCCCCCGGCTCCATGAAGACGCCGGACAATACCACGGAAAAAATCAAGGACCTGGACACCATGCGCTCCAACGGCATGAACCAGCCCCTCACAAGCAACCTGGGAGTAAAAATAGCCGATGACCAAAACACACTTAAAGCCGGAAGCAGGGGCCCCTCTCTGCTTGAAGACTTCCACTTTCTGGAAAAAATGGCTCATTTTGACCAGGAGCGGATACCGGAACGCGTGGTTCACGCAAGAGGTTCCGGGGCACATGGCTATTTTCAGGTATACAAATCCCTTTCCAAGTACACCAAGGCGGGCTTTCTGCAGGATCCGGGAGAAAAGACTCCGGTCTTTGTGCGTTTTTCCAACGTGCAGGGCTTCAGAGGATCTCCGGATACGGTGAGGGACATCCGCGGCTTCGCCACCAAATTCTATACCAAGGAAGGCAACTATGACCTGGTGGGCAATGACACGCCCGTCTTCTTCATCCAGGACGCCATCAAATTCCCGGACTTCATCCATGCCGTGAAGCCGGAACCCCATAATGAAATGCCGCAGGGACAGACGGCCCACGATTCCTTCTGGGACTATGTTTCCCTCCAGCCGGAAACCCTGCACAACGTCATGTGGCTCATGTCCGACCGCGGCATCCCCCGGAGCTACCGTACCATTGAAGGCTTCGGCATCCACACGTACAAGCTGGTCAATGCGGAAGGAAAAAGCACCTTCGTCCGCTTCCACTGGAAGCCGGCATATGGCAAGAAATCCCTGATCTGGGATGAGGCCCAGGACCTTACCGGACGGGACCCGGACTTCCACCGCAAGGACCTCTGGCAATCCATTGAAGGCGGAGACTATCCGGAATTCGAGCTCGGCCTGCAGCTTATCCCGGAAGAGGACGTGGATAAATTCGACTTTGACATCCTGGATGCCACCAAGCTCATCCCGGAAGCGCTGGTCCCCGTGGAAATCGTCGGCAAGATGGTGCTGGACCGCAATCCGGACAACTTCTTCGCGGAAACGGAACAGGTCGCCTTCTGCCCCGCCAACATTGTACCGGGCATTGACTTTTCCGACGATCCGCTGCTCCAGGGCCGCATCTTTTCCTACAGCGACACCCAGCGGCACCGCCTGGGCGGAGCCAACTTTACGGAGATTCCCATCAACCGGCCCGTCTGCCCCTTCCACAACAACCAGCGGGACGGCTTCCACCGCATGCAGATAGACACCGCCCCGGCCAACTATGACCCCAACTCCATCGGGGACAACTGGCCGCGTGAAACGCCGCCGGAAGACGGCGGCTTTGCCACCAGTCCCCAGCCGGTAACGGGCATTAAAGAACGCCTCAGGAGCCCCTCCTTTGCGGAATACTATGCCCAGCCCCGCCTGTTCTGGATGAGCCAGACTCCCGTGGAGCAAAGGCACATCATTGACGCCTTCAGCTTTGAAGTAGGCAAGGTGACGCGCCCGTACATCCGGGAACGGGTGGTGGACCTGCTGACGCGCATTGATCCGGACCTGGCCGCCGGGGTAGCCAAGAACCTGGGCATCGAACTGACGAAGGAACAGCTTAACCGGGAACTTCCCAAGCCTGTATGCGGCCTGGAAAAAGACCCCACCCTGAGCCTGTACGCCAAGCCGGACGGCAACCTCAAAGGCATGCGCGTTTCCCTGCTGGTGGCGGACGGAGTGAATCTGAAGTCCGTGGATGAAATCTGCGACGCCCTGAACAAGGAGGGAGTGCATCCCCAGGTGCTCGCCCCCCACATGGGCTCCGTCAAAACGGAGGACGGGGAAGACCTCCACGTGGACGGAACCCTGTCCGGCAACCTGGCCGTGCTGTTTGACGCCGTCATCGTCCCGGAAGGAGCGAAGAGCATTCAGACGCTGATGATGAACGGAGACGCCAAATACCACCTGCGCCAGGCCTATCGGCACCTGAAGGCCATCGGCCTGCCCGGAGACGCCAGTGAAATGCAGGAAGCAGCGGACCTGCCCCAGGACATGGACGATCCCGGCCTGCTTACGCCGAAGGACACCAAGGCGCTGATGAAACCCTTCATCACGGCCATGAAACAGCACCGCGTCTGGGCCCGCGAACCCAAGGCGCTGGACTTCGGAGCCTGATTTCTTCCCATTCAGGCCCCGGTTCAGCCGCATGATTAAGCAAGGGCTGCCTCACCTTCTGGTGGGGCAGCCCTTTTTTATACCAATGGCGGGCAGTCCGCCCATGCTTCACGGGAATCAGGAGCGGAAAAACGGGGTACGGCATTCATGCTGTCTGAACGTTTTACGCATGATGATTTTTCTCCGGAACAGCCGTAATTTTTTTCCGGAACAGCCGTAATTTTTTTCCGAAGCAGTTTTCAACCTCATCTTTTTATCCTTTGAAAGTAAAAATATTACATCAAATTCACCACTGAATCCAACTTCAGCATCCGGAGTTGCTTTGACCGTTGGAGAAATCAATCCACAGGAAGAGAGCAAGCTTTCCCTGCAAGGACGATACGGAATTCATCACCATGGATAGAAAGAAGGAGAATGAGTTGATCAACTACCTCACTACAAACGATACCCGCAAACAAAAAACCATGAATAAAATTACCTCTATCAACGGAATTCTACTATCATCTCAGAATGATTTTTATCAGCACGAGAAAAACAGTTCCGTTCACGTCACGGAGGACGAACGAACGGCCTGGAACGCCAAGGCTGAAGCATCTGACGTCAATTCCAAAGTCAGCACGGAAGCATTCGAAGCCCACAAAACGAACGCCACGGCCCACATCACGGAAGAAGAACGTAACCGATGGAATGCTGCTCCCGAAGTCGACGAAAGCGGCAATATGACGCTTGCCGGAAGTCTGACGACGGCAGGAGCCTATAACGCCAACGGCGGCATTAATATTCCAGTTGATCCTGTAACGGATACCGATGCCGCCCGCTACCATGAGGTGAGGGTGCTTAATGAGATTACCAATGGAGCAGGACAAAACTATTTCAATTTTTCCACGCCCCCATGCGGTAAATTGCTATCGCCATTTTCCTGGCTGGCTACCTATTGGCCCAAACCGGCAACGGAAAATGGATGGGTGGTTTTTAATTTCCGATGCGCTCCTTTTGGCCAAGACAGTGACCGGGGCGGCTCCTATACCGCTGTAACCGGCATCTTTCTGCCCTTATCCACCGGTCTTGGCTATCAGCGCATGTTTCAGGTTGTTGCCGGGGGACTGTTTGATGTAACGCTTAATGAAGCATGGGCCACCCCTGACGATTATCCTTTCTCCGAACCTGTAAATGGCGTTGCCATGTGGTGGGATGTTTACTTTGGGGACCAGCTCGCGGACCAGGACAACAAGATTCCCGCGCGCGGGCGATTTTGCCGATTCAACCACAATACCGGAAAGGTGGAGCTATTTAGTAAGACGGCGCTGTTACCTGCAAATTTCCGGTTACGGGGGATTGCGATAGCATGGGGAAATGAACATGACCATGGGGGGATTTGGGTTGTTGGAGTAAATGAGACAACGGGAGGCAGACTGGAGGCCTACCGCATTTGTGAAAAAACCTGGCTCACCTCTTCTTATCATAATTCTGTTAACACGCAAAATATAAGATTGTTATGCAATAGAGAAGTTTTGGAAGTAGGAATTAATCCGCTAAAAACTTACACAGGGCTTTACGGGCAAAAATCCGTAGTGGCGGAATGGTGTGAAATGATGGAGGTTAAATAATGATGAAAGCACAATTACAATTTCAGTTTCCCGAACCCGGCAACTGGGGAAGGTTTATCCTGACAGCCGTATTCGTGGATAATAACGGCTTCATCAAGTCCCGACGTTTCACACAGGATGATATTTCCCAGGAACAGGCAGAAACTTTCAAGGAAGTGGTAACACACATTGCCGTTTTATCCGACGAATGGAAAGCGCTTCAAGTCTGGGTGCGGCTGGAACAAGTCACCGTCAGCCCACTCCCGGAGGAAGGGGAAGTATTCCCGGAATCCAGGGATGCGGTTGCGTTGACCGTGGAAGCAGTCAATGCCCGGGGAGGACGCAGACTTTTCACCAGTCAGGATTATTCGGAGTTCACGATGGTGGACGGGGCGGCAGTGGCGTTTTTCAACTACTTCACAACAAACAATAACGATCAATAATAATCATGAATACTACTAATATTCTTAACGGAGTCACTCTGGCATCCCGTGATGAAGTAACCGAACACACCGAAAATGCGACAATGCATTTGACGCAAGAAGAACGTGAGAAATGGAATACCCGAGAAACGAAGGGAGTGTTAACGGCCACGCAGGATGGACTGGACACACACACTGAAAATATGACCGTTCACATTACGGAAGAGGAACGTACCACATGGAATGCGAAAGCCGATTCTTCTGAACTTGGCTCCAAGGTGAGTATAGCTACCTTCACTACTCATAAAAATGATTCTACGGTTCATATTACTGCTCAGGAAAGGAATAAATGGAATGCTACCGCTCCATCCAACCTTGCTACTCTTGATGGCAATAATACCTTTACCGGCAACAATATTCACACAGGAACGGAAACGTTTAACGGTTCGCTTGTCGTGAATGGAAATACGCGAAAAAATACGTTGGAAAGCACTGATACGGCCCTCCTGACTGTCCGTGGGGCAAAGATCGTTTCCCGTATGCAAGCAGTCTACGATTCATTTTTTGCGTTCTCAACACAAGAAGATTACCATGGGGGCGGGTGCTGGACGAATGCATCAGCAATACCGCAAAAAGGAGTTTTAACCACACTTGTGGGGGAAGGACACAAAGATGACGGTGCAAACTCACAATGGATACACATCGAATGCCCAAATAAGTCTGTGGTACATTTTGGAGCGTCGCTCCGCTTTTTTGGCTGGGTATACGACAGGGCCGTCTCCATATGGGAAGAAGCTCCCTGGGCTTTACATGTACCTCTGACAGATAAGTCAGCAGAAATAGGCTATGGTCATTCCACATGTGTGTGGACGTTAATAGGAAAAAATTACTGTGGCAACAAACTGCCTGTGCTCATCGCTTACAATGTATACGTTCATAAACCTATTTTTGCCGCCATCTTTTGGGACAGAACCTACTTTCCTCTCCACACAACGTGGGGCCTGCATGGTACACCAGAGTATGATCCGGATTACGGTACGGATATTGGCGTTCACCGTCACCGTTATAAAGTTAGTCTCGCGGCGTATTTTGGCACCAGAGGAGAATATAATTCATTAGGGTATGCTGATGCTTATTCCCTTGGGAAGGCTTATATGTGCGGAGGAGGACAAACCATTTCCACCGTTGACGGCATCACGGAAAAAGCTGTTATCCGCACGTATTCAACTAGTGTTACTGCCGAGGAGGCTGTTTTAGAAGAAAAAATACTGTGCAGTATGTATGGGCTGAAAGTCGTCGAGCCCTACAATTGGGAAGATAATTTTGAAACTGCTTACACTATCGAACCGGAGGGCGGAACCATCACGGGCCATGTCAATTGTGATGGAGAGAACCGTCCGGATTACGGCTGGTGCGGAGCAGTTATCAGCCTCGCGGAATGGGTGCAACCATCGCAGTTCTCTGTACATAAAGACAACAGCGGTCCCATAGATATTATTGTTGCTCCGAATGAAACTGGAAAGGAACGCTGGTGCTATGTGCTCACAGGGCTAATCAACCGGGGTGGTTCCAAAATCATTAAAATTATGCAAAAGGCATCACAACTATAATTATAAATAGGCTACATACTCACAATGGCATTAAAATAGCCGATAGAACCAGATGCGGTTCTCTCCTTGAAACAGGGAGAACCAAGCAAATGCGTTCACCGAATGTTTGAAGCCAAACCGCCCTGTTTCCAGATTTGGAAACAGGGCTTTATTATTTCAAACCGGCTCTTTTGAATGCCAGCCTGAAAATTTTTTCCTCGCGGCCCTCATGCTTTAGCTTTGTGACCATTTGAATATGGGTGATGGCATGGACACTGAATGTAGCAAGGAAACGTTGCAAATTATTCTGCACATGACAGGCGTCCGTCCACAAATCCATAACAAAAGAAAGCCCCGCAAGACGTTAAGCTTGCGAGGCTTATTGATGGTACACGGAGAGGGATTCGAACCCCCGACCAACTGTGTGTAAGACAGCCGCTCTACCACTGAGCTATCCGTGCATGAGGTGGCAAGAATATATACCGGGGAATCCGGAACGGCAAGGAGAAAATGAGAAAAATGCGTCCTTCCCTCCCCTACCTGATGTCCACGCGCCGGAGCGCGCGGTAGTGCAGGATGATAAAGAGGACGCACAGGACGGCCTCAGACCAGTAGAAGATGTCCAGGGCGTCCCGCCCGGAGGTGAAGCCGTAGGAGTGCAGCCCCACGCCCAGCATGTTGACGCCCCACCAGGCAAAGGCGATGATGACGCCGCCCACCACGTTGCTGAAGTGGAGCAGCCAGGGGGAGAGCCACCCGGCCTTGCGCGCATGCAGCACGATCAACTGCCACAGCACAATCATCAGCGCCCCGTTTTCCTTGGGGTCCCAACCCCAGAAGCGGCCCCAGGATTCATTGCCCCAGATGCCGCCGAAAACCGTTCCCACCAGCGTGAATACCAGGGAGAAGCACAGGATGCCGTAAGCCATGCGGTCCAGGGACAGTTCCGTTTTCCTGCCGATCAGGTGCAGGGGGGAGGCCAGCAGGTACACATGGGAGAGCACCGCCGCCAGCAGTCCCGCCGCATACCCCAGCACAATGGTGATGACATGGGTGGAGAGCAGGAAGTTGGAGCGCAGGATGGCTACCAGCGGGTCCATGTGGTCCACCGCCTGGGAGGATTCATACAGAATGCCCATCTGGCAGGAGAGCGCCCCCAGCAGCAGCCCCGCCGCCAGCACGATGCCCTTTTTGCTGAACAGCTCCGCCACCAGGGCGCAGAGCACGCCCATGCAGGCGATGAAGGCGATGGTTTCATACGTGTTGCCCACCGGGGATCTCATGGTGATCATCACGCGGATGGCCAGGGCCGCCACCAGCACGCCGGTTCCCGCCGCTCCCAGCAGCCACGCCAGGCTGAACCCGCCGGGCCGCAGGAAGCGCCGCCAGAGCGGAGCGCCGGCGGAAGGCCGGAAAAGGGCGCAGACCAGCAGGCACACGAACGCCGCCACAAAGACAGCCAGGGAGACGTAAAGCGGGTCCAGGCGGTAGTAGAAGATTTCCCTTTCCAGGCTGTGCCGCTCCCCGGCGGAGGCGGCTTCATTGGGCTGCGCCAATTTTTCCAGCAGCAGTCCTTCCGCCTTCATCCTCAGTCCGGACGCTTCCTTCCCTTCCATGCCCATGGCCTTGCGCTCCAGCAGGGAGGCCATGGCCAGAAAGGCCCCGGTGGATTTGTCCGGGGCAGCCGTCCACAGGCGCTCCCCATCGTGGTTTCCGGCGGGGAACCAGCGGGGGAATTCCATCCGCTCCATGGCAGCGGGGTCTTCCAGCATGATCCGTGAGCCGAGCATCCACCCCCGCACCACGTCAAAGTTGCGGGAAAGGGCCAGGATTTCCTTCTGGGCTTCCGTAAGGTTTCCTTCTCCCAGCATCCGGATTTCCCGGACGGCACGGGTCATTTCCTGCCAGCGTTCCGCAATCTGCGCGTAGGAGTATTTTTTACGCTTGTCCGCCTGGCCAGGCAGGTGCAGCTGCGTGACCACCTCTTCCCGGTTGACCAGAAAAACGGGGTACTGCTCCGCCAGTTCCGGGCGGAACATGCAGTCCAGCATCCATTCCACCGGGGAGAGCTTCTTTTTCCCCTCCGGCGTATTGATGGAGAAGCTTCTTTTGCCCAGCGTCCGGAGCAGATGGAAGCCCGCATACGTGGAGACGGGCTTCAGCCGCCCGCCGTCCTGCACGGCCATTCCCCCGGCGCGTTCCACCAGGAAGGAGGACCAGGGCGCATAGTTCTTCACTTCAACCGGATGGGCGGCAGGCCTGGCCGCCAGCATGCCGATTCCGAAGATGGCGGCCACCAGCACGCAAACGCCTACCAGCCGCAGGCGGCGTCTTCCGCCGGGAACGGACGGTTCCGGCTGTTCCCCGGCTGCCTCCATCCCTGCGGGAACCTGCCCCGGCTTACGGCGCAGGTATCTTCCAAAGACCAAGCCAAAGTGCCACAGCAGCCCCGCCGCAATGATGTAGGAGGACCATTTGGGCATTTGCTCCAGGGGGTTGTGCGAGGCGCGGAGGATGGAGATGAGCCTGCCGGGGTGCAGGGAGTCCTGCCCCCAGCTCATCTGGTACAGCGTCCACCCGGAGAGGCGCAGCGGCTCATTCATGCGGATGACGGCGTCATACTGGCCTCCGGATTCCGGAAAGACGGTTACCTGGGATTCATAGGATTTGGGCTTGGAGGTGCCGGGGTAGAATTCCGGCACAAAGCGGTTCAGGCGCAGGTCAAACGGCAGGGCCTGCTCATGCACCCGGTCCCCCTGGGGCAGTTCCACCTGGTCCACGGCCACCGTCATTTTATTGCCAAGCATGATGCCGGCCAGCAGCAGCAGAATTCCGCCATGGGCCACCAGAATGCCCGCGTGCTTCCACGTCCACCGGACGCGGAACATGCCCCCTATGAGCAGGTTGATGAACAGAAGAGTGCACGTGATTCCCATGCCGGGCAGCGGGAGGGAGATGAGGGAGTGCTCCCCGCCCAGGGGAATCAGCACATACGGCGCGCCGAAGAAGGATTCTATGGCGGCTTCCGACCCCATGGAGGAGGACAGGCGCACCTGGTGCAGCGTGCCGGCAAACGTAAGCACCAGCAGTACCAGCATCAGGGCGATGCCCAGCCCGTAGCTTCCGGCAAATTTCCAGAGCCGCCGGCCATAGTCCCTCCATTTCGTATCCGTGTGCTTCCCGTCCATCAGTGTAATGCGTCCGTATGTAAAAAAGCGGGACCGATCACACGATCAGCTCGTGAAACCGGCCCCAATCAAGTTCTTGGAGAAAGGAGGATTAGAAGTTATCCGCCAGTTCTTCAAAGTACGCCTGGGGATGCACGCAGGCCGGGCATACCTTGGGGGCGGTGGCTCCGGTGTGCACGTAACCGCAGTTGCGGCACTTCCACTGGATTTCCTTTTCCTTGGCAAATACCTTGCCGTCGCGCACGTTTTCAGCCAGCTTCAGGTAGCGGGCTTCATGGTGCTGTTCCACGGTGGCAATCTTGCGGAAGGTTTCCGCAATGGCCGGGAAGCCTTCCCTGTCCGCCACCTCGGCAAACGTGGGGTACATTTCGGACCATTCGTCGCGCTCTCCGGCCGCGGCGGCCAGCAAGCATTCCTCCGTGGATTCCAGGGGAGCCGTGCAGACGGTGTGGGTCACTTCAATGCAGGCGTCCTTAAGCAGTTTGAAAAACACCTTGGCATGTTCCTTTTCATTGTCAGCCGTTTCCAGGAAGATGGCCGCAATCTGCTCGTAGCCTGCTTTCTTGGCTACACCGGCAAAGTAGGTGTAACGGTTGCGCGCTTCGGATTCCCCGGCAAACGCCTTGAGGAGATTCTTTTCTGTTTCTGTGCCTTTGATGGATTTCATAAATTAGTCATCGGGTTGCGTAAGCGGGAGTATCCTAATAACGGCCTGTAAAAAAACAAGCATTTATTGAATGAATCTAAAAAATAGGCATATCCGGGAGTAATTCGGCACTTTTCCCAGACGGGAAAGCTCGCGGATGCCGCATTCCCGCTGTAAGCCTCCCCATCCGCCAACGAAAAAACGGGCCTCCAGGGAACAGGCAACCTTCCGCACCGCGAGGCCGGGCCGGGGAATGAAACGGGCCGTTTGACATTCCACAGACAGATACTAGAATTATAAAAAGCCGCCCAGAAGCTCAATCCATGGATTCCACCAATACGCCCGCTTTAGAAACAGAAAGGCTGATTCTGAGAAGATTTACAGAAAAGGACCTGGACGCCTTGTTCCATATTTACAGTGATGAAGAGGTGAACACGTATCTGCCGTGGTTTCCGCTGGCCTCCGTGGAGGAAGCCGGGGTTCTTTTCAAAGAAAAGTATCTGGAAGTATACAGGCAACCTCATGGATACCATTACGCCATCTGCCTGAAGAACGGCCAGGCGCCTGTAGGGTATATCCACGCAGGTACGGACGGGAGTCATGACCTCGGTTACGGATTGCTCAAGGAGTTCTGGCACAGAGGCCTCGTGACGGAAGCGGCCAGGGCTGTCGTCGGCCAGCTGAAAAAGGACGGCGTCCCCTTCATCACCGCCACGCACGATATCAGGAATCCCCGCAGCGGCGGCGTGATGAAACAGCTGGGCATGCACTACCAGTATTCCTATGAAGAGCAGTGGCAGCCCAAGGATATTCCGGTCATCTTCCGCCTGTACCAGTTGAATCTTGATGGACAAGAGAACCGGGTATATATGGAATACTGGAATCAATCATCCATCCGTTTTAAGGAAGCAGGAGTCTGAATCCCGGATGGCCGGACCGGTTCCCGCCCTCCTTTCCGGCATCAGGAGCAGCGCGTAACCGCCCCGTTCAACATCCCAAATGCATCCGCTGCCGGTCATTTACCCGCCGATTTTCCGGAAAAAGCCTCGCGCCACGGGTCATCCAGCCTGCCCGGGATGTTGTCTAGCTCCCGCAGGATTTTTTCCCGTTCCCGGGAAATGCGCTCCTGCTCCGCGGAGTCAGGCGCGGGTTCCTCTCCGGGCATGGGCAGCAGGCCGTCCGGAGTCTTGCCGCTGTCCGGGGTAATCGGAGGGGTAATGTCCCTGTTGTCTTCATCCGGTTTGGGGGCCGGATGGTCCGGGTCCTGGTCATCCTTCTTCCCGGAGCTTTCCGGAGCGGCCAGGTTGCGGTACAGGAACACCAGGTCCCCCGCCTCCACGGCGCCGCTGCGTATGTCCGCCGGAATGCGCGCCCGGCCCAGCCGTTCCTCCGTCACGACCAGGTTGGCCACCCTCCGGTTTTCCTCCAGGCCCGGAGACTGGGAGATCAGCACGGTGCCCGGTTCATAAATCTTCCCGGCCAGCGCAATCAGCACATAGTTATGGGTGGGGTACACCTGCTCCACCTTTCCCACGTACACCGGGGGCCGGGGGGCCTTTTTGACAGGCTGTACCCGCTGGGAGCAGGAGGCGGCCAGCAGCGCGCACGCCGCCAGGACCGGCAGGGAAAGGAAGCGTTTCATGGGAGAGGGCAGCTTTTTATCATTTATTCCACCAGCACCTTGCGCGGACGGTTGGTGTTGTCCGCAGGCGCAATGATTCCACGTGATTCCAGCAAATCCATCATGCGGGCCGCACGCCCGTACCCGATGCTCAAGCGCCGCTGGAGCAGGGACGTGCTCACCTTGCGCTCAATGAGGGCCACTTCCAGGCATTTGGAGTAGCATTCCTCCTCCGCGTCATCCAGCGGGCTGTCCGCCCCTCCGTGGGAAGGCTCTTCCAGGGATTTCTGCACCTCTTCATGGAATTTCTGCCTGGCCTGGGAAGCGCAGTGGGCCACCAGGGCCTCCACCTCGTCATCAGAAATAAAGGCGCCCTGCGCCCGCTCCACCTGGGCGGAACCCGGCGGCAGGTACAGCAGGTCCCCCTTGCCCACCAGTTTTTCCGCGCCCTGCCTGTCCAGAATCACGCGGCTGTCCGTGCCGCTGGCCACCTGGAAGGCGATGCGCGTGGGTATGTTGGCCTTGATGGTTCCGGTGACCACCTGCCTTCTGGGCGTCTGCGTAGCCACAATGAGGTGGATGCCCGCAGCGCGGGCCTTCTGGGTCAGGCGGCCGATGTTGGTTTCAATGTCCGCCCCCACCGTCTGCATCAGGTCTGCAAGCTCGTCAATGATGATGACGATGTAGGGGAAGCGTTCAGGGATGACGCCGTCGTCATCCAGGTCCAGTTCATCATCTTCTTCCGCCGGCCATTCGCCCTGGGATTCAAATTCGCGGGCGACGGCCTCCGCCAGCGCTTCGTCCCCCTCCCCGTTTTCCGGCTCTTCAGGTTCTTCCGCAGGCGCGTCCGGCGGACGCTTGTTGAAGGCTTCAAAGTTGCGCACGCCGACCTTGGCGAAGCAGTGGTAGCGGTGCTCCATTTCATTCACGCACCAGCGCAGGGCATTGGGCACCTTTTTGGGGTCCGTCACCACGGGCACGATCAGGTGCGGCAGCTTGGAATAAGGCTGCATTTCCACCACCTTGGGGTCCACCAGAATGAGCCTCAGTTCATCCGGACGGAATTTCAGGAGCATGGAGGAGATAATGCTGTTGATGCAGACGGATTTGCCGGACCCGGTGGCCCCGGCCACCAGCAGGTGAGGCATGGAGGCCAGATCCCCGATCACGGTGCGGCCGTACACGTCTTTCCCCAGAGCCAGCGGTATTTTCTTCTTGGGTGAGCAGAAGCCGGGGTCCTGGAGCAGTTCCCGCAGGGGCACGGCCACCTTCTTCCGGTTCACAATTTCAATGCCCACCGTGTCCTTGCCCGGTATGGGCGCCACGATGTTCACGCTTTCCGCCTTCGTCGCCAGCGCAATGTCCTTGGCATACTGGTCAAAGGTGTTCACGCGCACGCCGCGCGCGGGATAAACTTCATAGCGGGTGATGGTCGGACCGCGGGTGATGTCCCCCGGCGTCACATCCACGCGGAATGTCGTCAGCGTATCAATGATCTTCTGCTGGATTTCCAGCATTTCATCCTTGTCCTCCTCCGTGGGGCCGTCCGGTTTTTCTTCATAATGCAGCAGTTCAAAGGGGGGAAGCTCGTAATTGCGGAATTCCTCCGTGGGCGGCGTGGAGAGTTTGGAGAAAGGCTGCTCCTTGGGCGCGGGCTTGATTTCCGCGGGTTCCGCCACGGTAATCCTGGGCTTGGGCGTCAGGGGAAGGCGGCCCTGCGTGCGCGTGGCCCGGGCGGGCGCGGCGGCAGGCTTCACGGGGGGAGCCGCGGTGACTTCACTATATAAGCCTTCCAGATCATCCCCGGTGCGCTGAAGGCGGGGGGAGGAGGAAGCCCTGCTCTTCCGGTCCGGCCTGGGGGCGGAAAGGGCGGCGGCGTCCATGCTGGCCCTTACGCGGGCCGCCTCCCTGGCAAGCTGGTCGGAACGCCGCTTCATCTTTTTCTCTTTCCGGTTCATGCGCCAGGCGCGCCATTCACGCAGCACGGCGCGGAACAGCGGCCGGGGGTGCATGCCCGCGGCGTAAATCAGGGCCGCCAGATAACCCAGGCCGGAAAGCACCAGCACGGCAGAAGCTCCCGCCAGGGGAATCAACAGGAGCGTCCCCAGCAAATGGCCTGCCAGGCCGCCGGAACCCTGCACCTGGTGACGCGCCACCCACTCCGCTCCCGGCACATGCCCGGCCGTCAGGAACAGGCACCCGCACAGCAGCAGGAACAGGCCTCCGTACACCACGCCGCGGGGCAATCTGCCGCGATGCGCCAGACGGTAAAAGCCCCACCATTCCAGCAGAATGACAAGCATCCAGGCCATGCCGCCCAGCACCCAGTAAAGAATTCCCGCGGCATACAGCCCTGCCAGCCCCAGCACATTGGACGTTCCGGGAACCACGTGCCCGGACTTGTTTAAATAACTCCAGCCTATTTCCCGCACGTCAAACGTCAGCATGGCCGCCAGCAGCGCCGCGCCGCCCAGCAGGGACACGCCACCCCACACCATTCCTATCCAAACCGGGGGGCGCTCCTCTTCATGCTCAAATGCATGATGCTCCTGCACATCCAATGCCATACCTGCCTTCTATCTTAACAACTCCGCGCGCGCAACTCAAGGCTAAACAAGAGGCGGGAGGCCTTGAGGGGGAGAATTCACTTGAATGCGGCAAAAAACAGAGCGCCGGGAGAGAAAAAATCAGAGAAACGCCCTCCCCCGTTCCCCCTGCTGACGCCTCCGTGCATACTCCTTCCATTACCTGTACAAACGCCGCCATTCCCCTGCAAACCAATACAAGCACAACAATAGCCAATTCCGTTATCTTATCTTACTGAATAAGTTAATTCAACGTTCTTTCTATTATAAAAAGACATCTTATTCAATTCTTCGCCGTCCGGTTTAAAATATCCAGCGGATTGCAAATCCTATCAAAATAATAGGGTAGAATGAATTTTATTATAAATCCTTTTATTTCATCATGTTATATTTTAAAAACATTGATTTGCATTAAATTTTTTTACTTTTTTAAGACACAGAGAAGTTAAATAAGTAATTTTTCTTTAATGATTACTATTGACATCGGATTTGCAATCCGCTAATTCTGCCGCGGCCTTTATGTACATGCGTATCTGCAAACCGTTTCTTGGAAGCCTCATTGCCGGAACTGCTCTCATTATTCTTCTTCCGCTGCTGCTGATCGTTTCGGGACTTCTTGTACTTTCTACAGGGAAATCCCCGTTTTTTCTGCAAACGCGCGTAGGGTACAGGGGAAGGCTGTTCAAGATCATCAAATTCAAAACGATGACCGATGAAAGGGATGAACACGGCAACCTTCTGCCTGATGAACAGAGGGTGTTCCGGCTGGGTAGTTTTCTCCGCAGCTCCTCCCTGGACGAACTTCCCCAGTTAATCAACATCCTGAAAGGCGACATGGCTTTTGTAGGACCGCGGCCCTGGATTCCCTCCCAGATGGCCGCTTTCCCGCCCAGCTACTGCCAAAGGCGCTGCTCCGTCCGTCCCGGCATCACCGGCATGGCGCAGATCCACGGCCGCAATGGCATCCCCTTCTGCCGCCGCCTCTGCTATGACCTGATTTACGTTCACAACATCAACCTGAAGCTGGACCTTTCCCTCATTTTCCAGACAGCCCGCACAGTCCTGATCCGTGAAGGAATCCAGCAGTGCAATGAGGCATTCCAGAACAAACTGGGACAAACCCTGGTCCATAACGATCTTTCCCTGCCCTCCTCCACTCCCTCTCCCAACCGCTCTTTCTGACTCCCTTCATCCAACCTCTCTCCAACCAATGAATATACACCACCTCATCAGCAAAGCCGCCGTCTGCTCCGCAGTCCTGGCCGCTTCCTCTCTCCTCCCTTCCTGCGTCAGCCCCAAGGAAGTCCTCTATATCCAAGATGTCTCCGGACAGACGAATGAACAGATCAAGGGGAATTACCAGACCCGCATCCAGAAGGATGACCAGCTTTCCATCACCGTGAGCAGCAAGCAGCCTGAACTGGCCGCTCCCTTCGCCGTCTCGGAGATAGGCTCCGGCAGCCAGGGCACCACCTCCCGGAAGGGCTACCTGGTGGATTCAAACGGCTACATCGTTCTTCCGGTCATCGGCAAGATCAAGGCGGCCGGCAAGACCTGCTCCCAGCTGGGGGATGACATTGCCGCCACCCTGAGGAACAGGGATTACATCAGCGATGCCTCCGTCAACGTTCAAATCACCAATTTCAAATTCTCCGTCCTGGGCGAGGTGGCCTCCCCCGGAACCTACACCGTGGACGGCCAGCGCCTGACGATTCTGGAAGCCATCAGCCGCGCCGGAGACCTGAACATTGACGGCAACCGGGACATTACCCTGATCCGGGAGACCAACGGCCGACGCCAGATCGCCACCGTGGACCTCCGCAGCAAGGACCTCTTCCAGTCCCCCTATTACTACATTCAGCAGAATGACACCCTTTACGTCACGCCTGCCGAACGCAAGATCAACACCCGCAGCGATACTGTCCAGTACGTCGGCTGGGCCGCTTCCGGCCTGGGCCTGATCCTCGGCATCGTCGCCCTGTGCGCCCTGTAGCCGCACCCTGCCCATCCCTCCGGCTTTCCGCGAAACGGAAAGCCGACACCTTTTTTGACCGCTCCTTCTTTTATGCCAGATACTTCTGCTCCCCCCGCCGCACCGCCCGCCGAGGAACCGGAGTCCTCCCTTTCCCTGGATGTCATCACCGGCATTCTTCTCAGACGCTGGTACTGGATTCTGCTCTTTGCCCTGGCCGGGGGCGGCGCGGCCTACTACATGACCGGGAAGCAGAATTACATCTTTGAAAAAACAGCCAGCGTCCTCATGAGGGAGTCCAGCAAGGAGTCCTCCTCAGACCGCATCAAGGTGGACCTGGGCATGGATTCCGGAGCCGCCAACCTGGCTAATGAAAGCTTCATCCTCCGCTCCAGCACGGTGATGCGGAGCACGGTGGAAGACCTGGCGCTGAATGTCTCCTACTGGAAGCAGCAGGACCTGCGCCAGATAGACCTGTACAGGGACAGCCCCATCACCGTCACGTTTGACGGCATCGCGGAGAACCGCTTCTGCAGCGTGGACGTCACCTTGCAGGAGGGCAACTCCTTGGTGCTGACGTACCATGACATCAACGGCAACCCCGTCCAGGAGAAAGGCACCTTCCACACCCCCATCCATCTTCCCTTCGCCACGGTTACGGTTTACCCCACGTCCAACATGACGGAGGCCGTCCCCGGCACCACCATCACCGTGCGCCGTACCCCCGTGAACGCCGCCGCGGACCAGCTTCTTGCCAATTTTACGGTCATGCGCCCGGACGCCAAGGAGTCCAGCATCCTGCAAATGACGCTGACTTCCACCAATCCGGCCAAAGCCGCCGATACGCTGAACAAGCTGATTGCGGTTTACAATGACCATTCCACGGCGGAACGCCGCACCACCGCGGTAAAAACAAAGGATTTCATCCGGGAACAGCGCGCGCAGGTAGGCGCGGACCTAAAGCAGGTGGACCAGAAAATGGATGATATTAAAATCAAGAATGACATCATCGCAGACACGGAGGCGTCCATTTCCGCAGACTTCAATGCGGCACAGACCCTGGATAATTCCATCTTTGAGCTCCAGACGCAGATGAAACTGGCGGACGGCCTGAAGGAAAGCCTGAATGCCCTGGACCAGAAGGCGGGCCTCATCTCCCTGGATACCGGCATTGCGGATTCCGGCGTTTCCCGCCAGATTGAAGCCTATAACACCGCGTATCTGGAATACCAGAAAGTAGCCGGCAGCGCAGGTGGGCAGAACCCCATTGTGGTTACCCTGACCAAGAAGATGGACGCCACCCGCAGCGCGGCGGCCCGTTCCCTGGACAATCTCCGCAATAACCAGAAACTCCAGCTTGAGGAGCTCACCAAGAAGCGTGAAAACATCGGCAAAAGGCTCACGGCCACTTCCGGAAAAGCCCGGGAGCTGACGCCCCTGGACCGTGAACACCGGGTGAAGGAGGAACTTTACCTCACGCTGTTGAGCAAGGAACTGGAAAACGACCTGACGCTGGCCCTGACGGAATCCTCCGCACGCGTGCTGGAGGCAGCCCACGGCCCGGACTCCCCCATCGCCCCCAACACCAGAAAATCCGTACTGACCGCGGCCGCGGGAGGCGCCATTGCCTGCATCCTCGGATTCCTCGGCCTGGCCCTGCTCAACAACAAGGTGAAGAACAGGAAGGACCTGAACGCCGTCACCCACCTTCCCGTGGTAGCGGAACTCCCGGCCATGACCAAGAAGGAGCAGAGGAACGTGACCCGCATGTTCACGGATGAGCATTCCGTCATTTCAGAGTATTTCCAGATCCTGTGCCACAATGCGGACTCCATGCTTCCGGTCACCCGGAACCAGGGGCACGTCATCCTCCTTACCTCCACCATGCAGGGGGAAGGGAAAACCTTCATCTCCGCGAACCTGGCCCTGGCCTTTGCGAACATCGGCAAACGCGTGCTGGTCGTTGACGGAGACCTGCGCAAGGCGTCCCTGTCCAAACAACTGGACGGCAAGGGACGCAAGGGGCTGAGCACCATCCTTCTCCGCAAAGTGGAAGACCCGTTTTCCGTCATCCGCACCCTGCCGGAACACGCCGGAGTGGACATCCTGTACGCAGGACCGCAGGTACCCAATCCCGTCACCCTGCTCTCCCTGCCGGAGCTGGAGGAGCTCATCCGGCTCTTCAGGGAACGCTATGACGCCGTCATCATTGACTCCCCCCCGTACGGCATCCTTGCAGACACGGCCATCCTCGCCAGCCATGCGAATATCTCCCTGTACGTCATCCGCAGCAACAGGATAGACAAGCGGCATATCTCCACCGTCCAGCAGCTTGCGGACTCCGGCCAGCTTCCCAATCTGGGCTTCATCATCAACGCCGTGGATTTCAAGGCCAGCAGCTACAGTTATTACGGCTACGGCTATCACTACGGCAATACCTCCAAGAACGCTCATTCCTGATCTCCCAGCCTTGTTCTCCTCCCTCTTCCAACCCAGGCTCAAGACCGCCGCGCTCTGTCCTGACGGAATGGACATGCACTGCCACCTGCTGTGGGGCGTGGACGACGGGGCGCATACCCTCCAGGACAGCAGTGACATCATTTCCCTGCTGAAAGCCAGGGGGTTCCGGGGCGCGTACTGCACCCCCCACATCATCAGCCGCTACCCCTCCAACACCCCGGCCAGCCTGAAAGCCCGCTTCCGGGAGCTTCTGGACTCCCTGCCGGACCGGGATTTCGATCTCCGGCTTTCGGCGGAGTACATGCTTGACGAGAACTTCGAGCGGATGATCACGGAGGAGGAGCCGCTCAGCCATGACGGCACGCACCTGCTCGTGGAGCTTCCGCAGTTCCGCCTGCCGAATGCGTGGATGGACATGCTCCAACTGGTCCGGGACAGGGGATTCACTCCCGTGCTGGCCCATCCGGAGCGGTACGGGAAGATCATGCCTCCGGAGGAACTGGCCGCCCTGGCCTCACGGGGCATCCGCTTCCAGGGGAATATAGGTTCCCTGTTCGGCCTTTACGGAAAAACCTGCCAGGCGGTCGCCCGGCAGTTCCGGAAGGAAAACCTGTACCTGTGGTGGGGGACGGACGCCCACCATGCCGGCATGCTGAAAAAACTCCGCCCGTAATCCCGCCAGGCTCCGCCACATGAAGATCACCATCGTCACCGTCTGCCGCAATAGCGCCTCCACTCTCCGGGACACCCTGGAGAGCGTGCTCGCGCAGTCCTGGAACGATTACGAATACCTGGTGGTGGACGGCGGCAGCACGGACGGCACCAGGGAAATGCTCCAGGCCTTTGAAGACCGCTTCCGCGGACGGCTGAAATGGATTTCCGAACCGGACAACGGCATTTACGACGCCATGAACAAGGGCATCCGCATGAGCACCGGGGACGTCATCGGCTTCCTGAACGCGGATGACTATTACCAGGACAACGGCGTTCTGAAGGCCATTGCGGAAGCCTTCGCCCGGCACGGGGCGGACGCCGTCCACGGCAACCTGCATTACATTGACGGAGCGCGTAAAATCGTCCGCACGTGGCGCGGCACGGGCTACCGCCCCGGCGCCTTCCAGCGCGGGTGGTGCCCGGCGCATCCCACGTTTTACTGCAAAAAAGAATGCTTCACCCGCTACGGCGGCTTTGACCCCGCCATCGGCAGCGCGGCGGATTTTGAACTGATGCTCCGCTTCATTGAAAAGAACCGCATCTCCACGGCTTACATGGACCGCAACATGGTGTTCATGCGCCCCGGCGGTTCCAGCACGGCTGGCCTGCGGGCCATCCTGCGCAATACGCGGCAGAACCGGGCGGCCTTCCGGAAGAACCATCTCCCCTGCCCCTGGCATTACGGCGTCACGCGCCTGCTGTCCAAGGCCGCCTCCACACGCAATCCCCTCCATTACTTTTTCAAAGCCCGGTAACCTTCCTTCCCTCCCCCCGCTTTTTCCGTTTCCACCTCCGTTCCGCCGCCATGAACCTGATCTTTTACTTTGACCACCCCATTCTGCCCCATGCAGGGGGAACGGAACGGGCGGCGCACCTTCTGGCGGAGGCCCTGTCACGGCACGGCCACCGGGTTTCCTTCCTGTCCCTCCGGCGGCCGGATTCCCTGCCCGCCGCCTCCCCCTACTTTTACCTCCCACGGACAGACACGCTCTCCTGCGCGGAAAACAGGGAGTACGTGGAAACCCTGTGCGCCGCACAAGGGATTGACTGCATCATCAACTGCGGGGCCAACCAGGACGACTCCTTCTTTTTCAGCCATGAGCGCCTTTCCGTTCAGGCGTCCATCGTCTCCTGGATTTCCTTTGACGTCCACACCGGGCTGGACTACTTTTCCGCCCTGCTCCGGAAGGATTTCAGCACCTGGGGCAATGCCGTGAAAACCCTGCTGCGCCGGGCCATCCTCCCGTACAGGAAATATCAGGCCGCAAGCGCCAAGAGGAAGAAATACCGGGACATGTTCCGCGGCTCCGACAAGGTGGTCTTCCTTTCCAGCCGTTATGCGCAGGATGCCCTTCAACTGGCCGGAGCGCCGGAAAGGGCGCGGCTGTACTCCATCCCCAACCTGCTGACTTATGAGCCTGTGGAAACCGGCCCCTGCCGCAAGGAAAACGCCGTCCTTTACGTAGGGCGGCTGGTGGATTCCCCCAAGAAGGTGGACCGCCTGCTGAATGTCTGGAAGAGAGTCCACCCCCGGCATCCGGACTGGAGCCTGTACCTGCTGGGGGACGGTCCGGAACGCGGCGCCCTGGAACGGCTGGCGGCGCGGCTGAAACTGGAAAACGTCCATTTTGAAGGCGTCCGGGACCCGGCCCCCTATTACAGGAAGGCCAGAATCCTGTGCCTCACCTCCACGCATGAAGGCATGCCCATGGTGATTAACGAGGCTCTTTCCCATGGCTGCATCCCCGTTGCCTTCAACAGTTTCCACGCCGCCGCGGAAATGCTGCCGGACCGGGAGACGGGCCGGCTCATCCCTCCCTTCAGCCTGCGCCTGTTCGCCCGGGAGCTGGATGACCTGATGAGCGGCCCCCACGTGCCTCCCCGCACGGACGTATTAACCCATTACCAGCCGGAAAAAGTCATTCCCCAATGGCTGGAATGCCTGCAAGAACAACCATGAGCAACATCGTCATCTATCTCCCAAGCGAACCTCTGGGCAAGCAGGGCGGCATGGAGCGCGCCACCCATGGCCTGGCTGAAATGCTGCGTGACGCCGGGCACCGCGTCCTGCTGCTTTGCCGTGAGAAGAACAGGCTGGGGGAAACGTATTTCCCGCCCGTTCCCCTGACTTTCCTGCCTCCGGGCCTTTCCCGCAGGGAGGAGCAGGATTACCTGCGGAAATTGCTGTGGGAGGAAAAGACGGACGTCCTCATTGACCAGACGGAGGGGGGCATCACCGGCCGCTGGGGCATCTTCAGCAGCCGCGCCCAAATGAAGGAGGATTCCCTGAAGCTGGTTGCCGTACAGCATAGCTCCCAGTATTCCTCCCTCCGTTATTACCGTCTTGTCCACAAGCGCCGGGGCGCACGCACGTTCCCGGGGAAACTGCGGAACCTCCTGTTCAACGCCCTGGTGCTTCCCGTCAAGCAGCAGAGGGCATGGCGCCTGCAAAAGAGCCTGTTCCGGGACCTGGCGGCCAATTATGACCACATCGTCACCCTCTCCCGCGGCGGCATGGAGGAGTTCCGGCTGCTGGCCCCCGGCACCCCTGCGGAAAAACTGGCGGCCATCCCGAACGCTCTCCCCCTGCTTGAAGACGCGCCCGCACCGCAGGAAAAGGAAAAACGCGTCCTCTTCGTCGGCAGGCTGGACAACTCCGTCAAGGGCGTGGACAGGCTGCTGAGGATATGGGCCCGCGCCGGAAAGGCCCTGCCGGACTGGCGCCTGGACATCGTGGGCGACGGCCCGGACGCCGCCCGCCTGAAGGAGCTGGCCCGGGAATTGAACTTGTCCGGCGTCTCCTTTGAGGGCTTCCGGAATCCGGCCCCCTATTACCGGCGTTCCTCCATCTTATGCCTGGCCTCCACCTTTGAGGGCTTCGGGCTGGTACTGCCGGAAGCCATGCAGAACGGCTGCGTCCCCATGGCCTTCAACAGCTATGCCGCCGTGCGCGACCTCGTTATTCCGGACCGCACGGGCATCCTGGTCCCCCCCTTTGACGAGGAGGAGTACGCGCGCCAGCTCATCCGCCTCATGCAGGACGCCCCCCTCCGCGCCGCCATGGCGCAGGCCGGGCTTCAGCATGCCTCCCTCTTCTCCCCGGCGAGCGTCGTCCGGGAATGGAACTCCCTGTTCCAGCGTTAACCAGCCAATATTCCAATGAAGATTCTCTTTTGTTTCATGGGCACGCTTAACCCCTCCTGCGGCGGGGTGGAACGCACCATGTGCAACCTGATTCATGAATTGCAGGACCGCGGGCACGAATGCACGGTCGTGAGCTGGTACCGGAACGCCCCTTACGCGCCCTTTGCAGCCATTCAGAAGATACTGCCCACGCCGCCCGCCGGGGCCAGGGAACAGCGGCAGCAGGGCTTCCGGCAGGTCATGGCGGAACTGGCGCCGGACGTCATCATCCATGACGGGGAACTGCTGGGGGCCTGGGCCCTTTTCCCCGGCATGGCCGGAAAAAAACGCCTTCTGGAAGCTTTTCCGGGAAAACCCCCGGTCATTGTCGACATGCACCACTCGGACATCCGGGGACGCCTCCGCGCGCCTTTCCTGAAAAGAATGTACTACGGCCTCAAGTGGCGCAGGAATTTCTACCTCCGCATCGCGCACGCGGACGCCTTCGTCGTCCTGTCCGATTCTTTCAGGAAGGATTTTTACGCCTTCCTGCCGGGGGTCCGCCGGGAGAAGATCACCGCCATCCCGAACATGAATTCCTTTGAAAACGAAAGCATCCCTGCCGCAAAAGAGAAGGAAGTCCTGTTTGTGGGGAGGCTGGACAATCCCGTGAAGGGCGTGGACCGCCTGCTGAAGATATGGAGCGCGGTCTGCCGCCGGGAACCGGGCTGGTTCCTCCGCATCGTGGGGGACGGGCCGGACCGGGAATTCCTCACCGGGCTGGCGGAGGAATGCGGCTGCGTCAATTACTCCTTTGAAGGCGCTTCCGGCCACCCGGAGGAATACTACCGCAGGGCTTCCATCCTGTGCATGACGTCCACCTTTGAGGGCTTCGGCATGGTCCTGATTGAAGGCATGCAGCACGGCTGCGTCCCCATGGCCTTTGAATCCTTCACCGCCGTGCGGGATATCATTGACCCGGACCGCACGGGCATCCTGGTTCCGCCCTTTGACCTGGAGCAGTACGCCGCCCGGCTCCTGGACCTCATGAGGGACAGCGGGAAAAGGGAGGCCATGTCCGCGGCCTGCTTCCGGAGCAGCCGGAAATTCAGCAAGTCCCGCATTACCGGCCTGTGGGAAGACCTGTTCTCCACTCTGGCGGGAACGTCCAGATGAACCGCCCCCCTTCTCTTTCCATCATCCTTTCCTTTTATTCATGAAAATCTGTTTCATCGCCTGGGAACGTTTCGGCGTAGGGGGAGTCTCCCGCGTCCTGACGCGCGTCATGAACGCGCTGGCACGGGAACATGACCTCAGCGTGTACTGCCTGAGACAGCCCCCGCTGGAAAACGCGTACGGGCTGAACCTGGACAGGATACGCTTTTTCCACCATGAAATGAGTCTTTACGAGAAGATAAGGCGTTCCGCGGCGGACAGGCTGGTCACCCGCACCCCGCTGTTCTCCTCCGCTACCGGAGCCCGCGCGTACGCCCTCCTGCGGTACACGCGCGCCTTTAAAAAACGCCTCGCCGGGCATATCAACAGCCAGGGGTATGACGCCGTCGTGTTCGGCTCCGGATTTGAAGACTCACTCCTGCTGGCCCTGGTCCAGCCGCATCTTTCCCCCGGCACCAGGACCATCTCCTGGTCCCATGCGGCGTATGAAGACTACTTCGGGTTCAAGGGACCCCATTTTGCCCGTTACTTCCGCCACGCGCTCCAGCGGTTCCACCGCCGTTTTGACCAGATCATCGTCCTGTCAGACCATGACCGGGAAAACTTTGAAACGCAGCACCGGCTGAAGACGCGCCGCATTTACAACCCGGCCAGCTTCACGGCCACGGAGCATTCCTCCCTGACGTCAAAGACGTTCGTCTTTGCAGGCTCCCTCTCCTCCCACAAGGGGGCGGACCTGGCCCTGGAGGCGTTTGAGGAATTCTCCCGCCGGAACGGGGAATGGAACCTGCACGTGTACGGGGAAGGCCCGCTGCGCCCGTGGATGGAGGAATTCATCCGGAACCGCGGCCTGCAATCCCGCGTGCGCCTGCACGGCAGCTGCGGAGCCATGGAGCGGGAATACCCCAAACATGCCGTTCTGCTGTTCCCCTCCCGGTGCGAGGGCTTCGGCCTCGTGCAGATTGAGGCCATGGGCTGCGGCCTTCCGGTCCTGGCCGCGGACATCCCCATCTGCCGGGAACTCATCCGTGACAGCGGGGCGGGCCGCCTGTTCCCCGCCGGAGACAGCCACGCCCTGTGTGCCGCCATGCTCGCCATGGCCGCGGAGGATCTGGCCCCGTACGCCCGGAAAGCGCGGGAGCAGGAACCGCGCTTTACGCTGGAACGGATCATCCGCGAATGGAACGAGACGCTCAAGGAGGGAAACGCATGAAAAAGCTTCTTCTGCTGGAACCTGTCAGGAAAAAGGGGAACCACCAGTTCTTCATGGACTGGTTTGCCCGGGCGTGGCAGGCCGCAGGAGGCGGCGTGAAGCGCAGGCGCGCTGTGCCGTGGCCCGCGCTCCTGACGATTGCCCGGCTGAAGCTCTCCGCGGGCCTGCCCCTGCTCTTCTCCCAGCGGCCGGCCCTGCTGGTCCCCGGAGCGGGCTATCCGGACTCCTTCGCGTGGCCGTACGCCTACACACATGAAATCGTGCCCATGCTGTGGGATGTGTGGCCCCGGTACTGGCCGCGCCTTATCTCCTCCCTGAAACGGCACCATGTCCGCACCTTCCTGTGCACCTCTTCCCGCGTCTGCGAATACGTCCGGAAGGAACTGCCCCATGTCCATGCCGTCCACGTTCCGGAAGGCATTGACCCCGCGGGCTACCTGCCCGGAAAGGACCTCCGGGAAAGGCCCGTTGACCTTCTGGAACTCGGCAGGCAGATGCCTTTCTTCCACCGGGCTGCCGTCCGGGCGTGCCGGGAGCATCCGGAATGGACCCATCTGTCCCCCGCCGCGGAGGGGCCGCTCCTGTTCCCGGATTTCCGTTCCCTCTGCGAAGGGCTGGCCTCCGCAAAAATCACCGTCTCCTACCCCCGGTGCGATACGCACCCGGACATGGCCGGAGAGGTGGAAACCCTCACCCAGCGCTACTGGGAATGCATGCTGTCCCGCACGCTCCCAGCAGGCAGGGCCCCGCAGGAGCTGGTTGACCTGCTGGGGTATAATCCCGTCATGGAAGTGAGCGAACGGAACGCCCAGGAACAGATCACCCGCCTTTTAACGGACATCTCCTCCTACCAGGACCTGGTGGACAGGAATTACCGGGCAGCGCTCCGGCACGCCCCGTGGGAGGCGCGCCTGTCCGCCCTGCTGCCGCAACTGGCCCTGCTGGGCTACCAGCCATGAATTACCCGCTCCGCATCACTTCCCATTCCTGAACCACATGGCCCCCCTTCTTCAGTACATCAGAAAAAACGGAACATGGTCCTTCGCGGTCATGGTGGCGATTGCCGCCACCATGACGGGGGCCATCTCCTTTCTTTCCCCCCTGTATCCGGTGATGCTGGCGGCGTGTGCCGCCGTGTGCGTGACAAAGGCGAAGAAGACCAGCCTGGCGCTGGTGCTGATGGCGGCGGCCTGCGTCCTGAGCCTGGTGTTCAACCAGCCGCCCGCCATTTTCAAGCCCTGGTACCGCCTGGGCTATTTCCTCATCCTCCTGCTGGCGCTCACCCCCCTGACCGCCTCCCGCCCCTTGAACGCCTTCCGCCTGAACCTGTTCCTGTGGCTCATGCGCTTCTGCGTCTTCATCGGTGCAGGCTCCTTCATCGGCTACTTTCTGGGGATCAACTACATGCGCCATAATGCCAGCGGGATGATCAATGTAGCGGGCCTCTTCGGGGGCCTGGTCTGGCAATCCATCACGCTGGGGCTGCTCGCGGGGCTGGGGCTGGTTTACCTGACCGTCATCCACATGGAAAACCGGCATTCCGGCAAAAAGGAACTTTATATCCGCCTGGGCCTGATGGTCGCCTGCCTGGGCTCCATCCTGCTCTCCGCCTCCCGCTCCGCCCTGGTAGCCACCCTGATGGGGGCGGCCTACGTCTTCTTCATGTACTTCCGGCACTCCCCCAAAAAACTGTTCAGGACGCTGCTGGCCCTGTTCTTCCTGGGAATCATCCTGGTGCCTTTCGTCCAGCACTTCGGCGCCAATACGCTCGCCAAGCAGCAGGCCAACGTAGGCATGGGCAGCGCCATATCCTCCCGCTCCCATCTGTGGCAGGACCGGGAGAACGAATTCCTCTCCTCCCCCCTGTTCGGCGTGGGCTTCGCCTCCCAGAAAATCATTTCATTCAAGCACTCCCTGGTCACCGGAATCATTGAGCCGGGCACGTCCTACGGGGCCGTCTTCGCCATGACGGGCCTGCTGGGCGGCGTCCCCTTCCTGTTCATCCTGTTCGGCAACCTGCTCAAGCGTCCGTTCCGCACGCCCGGCTCTCCGCCCATTTCAGCGGCGCAGGCGGCGCTGGCCCTCTTCTCCGTCCACATGGTCGCGGAGGGGTACGTCTTTGCCGCCGGCTCCGGACTGTCCGCCGTCTTCTGGGCCACCATCGGCGGGGCCTATGCCTGCCGCAACCTTCCCAATGGAGGAAAATAACACCATGGAATTCGTCTTCTGGCAAAACATGCTCAGCATCCACCAGTCAGCCCTGATTAAGGCGCTGGCGCGGGAACATGACGTCCTGCTG
The DNA here is from genome assembly GCF_040616545.1 of Akkermansia muciniphila. Taxonomy (NCBI): domain Bacteria; kingdom Pseudomonadati; phylum Verrucomicrobiota; class Verrucomicrobiia; order Verrucomicrobiales; family Akkermansiaceae; genus Akkermansia; species Akkermansia muciniphila. The sequence continues at coordinate 2,885,304 of NZ_CP156688.1, forward strand.
GCGGTTCAAACGGATTTTGAAGGGGAGCGGGGCGCCAGCGGCTGGACGGTGCCGGACATGGGGAATGCCCGCGTCCTCCTTTCCCCCTCCCCCCGGGAGGCGCAGGAAACCGTACGCGCCCATCCCGCCGCCATCCATGTATTTTCCGGCATCAACACCTATCCCATGGTTTACACGGCCTTTAAACAGGCCGTCCGCAATGGCCTGAAAATCATGGTGTACGCGGAACCCTACCGACGCCAGGGGTGGCGCGGCGCGCTGAGGGTCCTCAAGTACCGCCTTCTCCATGCCCGGTACGGGAAAAAAATAACGGCCCTGCTGGCTACGGGCAGGCTGGGCGTGGAATGCTACCGCCGCGCCGGGTTCGCGGAGCATTCCATCTTTGAATGGGGCTATTTTACGGAAGCCGCGCCATCCGCGGATGCCTCCGCCGTCCCGTTCCCCGGTCCGGGGGAAAAACCGGACCTTCTGTTCGTGGGCCAGCTCATTCCGCGCAAAAACATTCTGCCCTTCCTCCGCGCCGCACGGCAGTGCAGCGGAGCCTTCCGCCGCTGCCATGTGGTGGGGGACGGCCCCCTGAGGGAGCAGGCCGCCCTGGAGGCGGAGGGCTGCGCGCAGATTTCCCTGCTGGGCACGCGGGGGAATGAGGAAACGCGGGAGCTGATGCGCCGGTGTGACCTGCTCGTCCTCCCCAGCCTGTTTGACGGGTGGGGAGCCGTGGTGAATGAGGCCCTCCAGGCCGGAATGAGGGTGTTATGTTCCACCGCGTGCGGAGCCGCCAGCCTGCTGGACGGCCATCTGCGCGGCGGCACGTTTGACCCGGACCGTCCGGAGAACCTGCCCCGCGCCCTTCAGGAGTGGCTGGGCAAAGGCCCCCTTTCCCCCGCGGAACGGAACGCTATTTCCGCCTGGGCGGAACAACACGCCGGAGGAGCCGCCGCGGCCCGTTATCTGGAACAAATCGCCGCCTGGACGGAGGGCCGGGAACGGAACCGCCCCGTGGCTCCCTGGGCACAGATCAAAGGAACGGAATCATGAAGATACTGCATACCATCGCCTCCATGTCCTCCCGGTCCGGGGGAACCACGGCCTGCACCCGCGAGCTGGTCCGGGCCCTGAACGATGCAGGCTGCCCTACGGATGTCCTCACTGTGGAGGACAGCGCCGGGAGCGCCCCGGAGGAGGAAAGCGCCTTCATCCACGCCGTCCCCAACGACCTGCGCACCCCGCTGGGCATTTCCCGCAACCTGCGCTGCCGGCTGAAAAACTGGCAGGATTATGACCTTTACCACACCAACGGCCTGTGGCTGGACGTGAACCACGCCACCTGCGCGGAGGCCAGAAAGGCGGGCAAGCCCTGCGTGGTCTCCCCCCACGGGATGCTTTACCCCCAGGCCCTAGCCATCAAGCCCAAGAGAAAAAAACTCATGCTGGCGCTGGGCCACCGCCGGGACCTGTCCCATGCGGACTGCATCCACGCCACCTGCCGGGAAGAGGCGGTGCACCTGCGCGGGCTGGGCTTTACCAACCCCGTGGCGGTCATCCCCAATCCGGTGGCCGTGCCTCCATGGATTGACCAGATCCGGCGGAGCACGGGCGGGCGCTTCCGCGCCGGGTTCCTGGGCCGCTTCCACCCCATTAAAAATCTGGAAAGCCTTATCCGCGCGTGGGGCTCCCTCCACCTCCGGAACGGGGAACTCCTCCTCATCGGCGACGGGCCGGCGGATTACGTGGCGCACCTGAAGCGGCTGGCCGCAGAGGAGGGCGGGGAAAGCATCCGCTTCGCGGGCTTCGCCTCAGGGAGGGAAAAATATGAACTGCTTGCCTCCCTCAACGTCCTCTGCGCCCCCAGCCATCAGGAAAACTTCGGCATGGGCATTGCGGAAGGGCTGCTGGCGGGCACCCCCGTCATCGCAAGCACGGGCACCCCGTGGGAGGAACTCCGCACGCGCCGGTGCGGCTGGTGGTGCGGCAGCGGGACCGCATCCCTGGCCGCCGCGCTGGAAGAGGCCCGCAGCCTCACGCCGGAGGAAAGCCGCGCCATGGGGGAACGGGGCCGCTCCCTCATCATGGAAACGTACGCCTCCCACCATGTGGCCGCCAGCATGAAGAGCCTGTACGGCTACCTGCTGGGGCGGGAACCCAAACCGGACTTCCTTGACTTGTCATGAACATCCTCTTCCTGCTTGGGAAATTCCCCTCCATCGGCGGCGTGGAGACCGTCACCACCATCCTGGCTAATGAATTTTCCGCCCGGGGGCATGAGGTGCACGTGGTCTCCTTTGAACAGGCGGCGGAAACGCCCGCCCCCGCGCTGGACAGCCGGGTCACCCTGCACCGCTTAAGCTATCCCGTCTCCGGCCGGGCCAATATTTCCACCCTCCGGGACATCCTTTCCTCCCGCCGCATTGACGTCATCATCAACCAGTGGTGCCTGCCCTTCCACGTCACCCGCCTGTGCCGGAAGGCCATGCGGGGCCTCCCCTGCCTTCTGCTGGCCGTGCACCATAACGCGCCGGACTGCAACAAGAAGCTGGAAGGCCTCCGGATGCGGCTGGCCCGGACGGGGAACCCGGTAACAAGGGTCTTCCTGCGCCTCCTGCTGAAAGGCTGCGCCATGGCTACCGGGGCCAGCCTGCGTTACGTTTACTCCCGCAGCGGCCGTTACATCCTGCTTTCAGACAGCTTCCACCAGGCCTTCCGGAACATCACCGGACTGAAGAATACCGGAAAGCTCCTGACGATTCCCAACCCCGTCACCGTGGAAAACCGGGAATTCCGCTATGATCCGTCCTTCAAGAAGAAAGAGGTTCTCTTTGTGGGGCGGCTGGAACCCAACCAGAAACGAGTCTCCCGCGTGCTGGAAACGTGGGCGCTGCTGGAACCCCGCTTCCCGGACTGGACGCTCCGCCTGGTGGGAGACGGGCCGGAAAAACAGGCCCTCCAGGAATGGTGCGCGAAACACCGTCTGGAACACGTCTCCTTTGAGGGTTTCAGGAACCCTGCCCCGTATTACGAACAGGCTTCCCTGCTTTTTTTAACCTCGGAATATGAGGGATTCGGCCTGGTCATTGTGGAGGGCATGTCCTTCGGCGTCACCCCCATCGTTTATGGAAGTTTTTCCGCCGCCTATGACCTGGTGGACCACGGGAAGAACGGCTGCATCCTGCCGGCGTCCGGCGGGTTCCAGGCGCGGCAGATGGCTGACATGGCCGCCGGGCTGATGCAGTCCCCCTCCGCCCTGCACGCCATGGCGCGGGAAGCCGCCGCCAAAAGCCGGAAATTCACGCGCGAACACGTCGTCCGCCAGTGGGAGGAAGTCTTCCGCAATAACACGCTCACCCCCTAGCAGAACTTCATTCAGCCACCTCATGGAACAAATACGGGAAAAAACAGACATTGTGTTCACCATCAGCGGCAAGCTCCTGGCTTCCTGCGCCGTGGCCTATATGGCGCTGCCTACCATCCTCTTCCTGCTGGGCTGGGTCAGGCCCCTGTTCTCTGTTCCGGCGGCCATGGCCGTAGCGGCGGCTTCCGTCCTGCTCTGCGTAAAGCTCCCGGTTCCTTCGCTTCATTTCACCAGGCGGCAACTGGCCGTTTACCTCTGCGCCCTTCTTCTCTCCCTCCTGTGGCTGCTGGCGGGGGGCATTACGGGCGTGGTGCTCCAACACGCGGACTTTGTCGTCCGCAACCCCATTTATGACACTCTCATCCGGTGTGACTGGCCCCTGGTGAACGCGGAAGGCAGGCACTTCATTTACTACCATGCCTTCTGGCTGCCTCCGGCCCTGATATGCAAATGCTTCTCCTGCTCGGACGTCTTCATGGTCAACTACGTTCTGACCGCCTGGATTGAACTGGGCCTGGCGCTGGCGCTCACGGTCCTTTGGGGCAAATTCCGCATGGCTACCCTGCTCTTCCTGGTCCTGCTCATCTTCCAGGGCCCGCTGGACGGAATAGTCAGATGGAGCGTGCATTTATTCAACCCGCAGGGGCAGACTGCCCATGAACTCTACCTGACGGTGCTGGCCTTCTTCGGCGGCGTGGCCTCCACCATGCAATTGCACTACACCTTCCACCATACCACGCTGCTGTGGCTGTTCGTCGCCATGGCCTTTGCCTGGAACATTCCGCCCCGCTACCAGCTCTTCCTGGCCTCCCTGTGCCTGCTCGCCTCCCCCATCGGTTCGCTGGGCCTGCTGGTCTTCATCGCCGTCCGCGCACTGGTCCGCCACACTCCCGCCAGGCAGTATTTCTCCTCCTGGACGGTGCTGGCGGGCGGCGCGCTTGTCCTGCTGGCGGGAATCTACTTCACGAGCAGCAACGGGAACAACCGCATCCGCCTGACGTGGGAGGATTCCCCCTTTGACCTGCTCCGGCACGGCGGCTGGAAATTCTGGGGTGCGCTGGCCGGGTCCTGGCTGCTGACGGTCGGCGCTCCGGCAGTCCTGCTGTTCCGCCGCTTTAAAAAAGACGCCCTCTTCTGGACCGCGCTGACCGTTCTGACCCTCACCTACTTCATTTACATAGGGTCCGTGGGCGGCTACAATGAATTCTGCTACAAGGCCTCAAGCGTCAGCTTCTTCTGCCTGGCTCTCCTTTTCACCCGCATCTTTGCGGAGCCGGTGGGCACCCGCCCGTGGCGCTCCTGGTGCGTCTGCTACCTGGCGCTGGCGGCCCTGCCCAGCCTCTCCGTCTTCGCCAAGGCCGCGCCCACGCTCGCCTTCACGGAGCCCGCGCAGCTTGCCAACATGCAGCGGCTGTGGGAGGGCCACCTCCACCATCCGGAGCATCCCTGGAATGCCCCGCTGTGGGGCAACGGAGAGGGAGCCGCCTTCCGGGCCGTCTATTTCCAGAAGGCGGGCCAGTCTGCGGACGGCCCGCTGAGCCCATTTTCCACCGGAATAAGAACGGACATGGAGCCTGCTACCGCCCCACGGCCATAATCACCTTTCACCATTTACTCCCATCCTCCGCCATGGATCTTTCCCGTTACCAGGAACACTACTCCCTCAGCCACCGCCTCAAACGGTACGGCTGGTACATTGTCAACCGGACCCTCTTCCGGATCATGGTCACCAACACCATGAAAGTCCCCCGGAATCTTCTGCTGCGCCTGTTCGGGGCAAAAATACCGCTCGTCTCCCTCGTGTATCCCAGCAGCAGGATCTGGGCGCCGTGGAACCTCTCCATGGGGGAATACGCCTGCATCGGCCCCGACACGGAAATCTACAACAAGGCCCCCATCACCATCGGGAACCACGCCGTCATCTCCCAGGGGGCTTTCCTTTGCACGGCCTCCCATGATATCTCGGACCCCCGCCACCCCCTCATCTGCGCCCCCATTACCGTGGAAGACCAGGCATGGGTGGCGGCCCAGGCCTTCGTGGGCATGGGGGTGACAATAAGCAATGGCGCGGTGGTGGGAGCAAGATCTGCCGTGTTCAAAGATGTAGAACCATGGACGGTTGTCGGGGGAAATCCTGCCAAATTCATTAAGAAAAGGGAACTCCCAAACAATAAGGATTAGAATATGCCTGCCATCTGTTTATCTATCATCATTCCTGTTTATAATGCGGAAGCTTTCTTAAAGCGGTGCCTTGACAGCATCTTATCACAAAATATTGATAACATTGAAATTATATGTATCAATGATGGCTCTACTGACAATAGTAGGGAGGTCCTGGATCAATATCAAGTTGCATACGGCCCGGTTATAACTGTAATCAATCAGCCAAATAAAGGAGTTAGTGCCGCGAGGAATGCAGGGATAGATAAGGCAACAGGCCAATATATTATGTTTGTAGATGCTGATGACTATTTACTTCCGGACACATTAAAAACCGGGTTATCTGAAGCACAGGAATTTGATTCTGATTTGACGATATTTAGCACGCAGCATTCCACAAGAAATGGAAAATTGCATACAAATGTGACAGCAAAGAAACAATATAATTCGCCGCTGGCATGTTTTAAAGTCCTTCTTGATTTAGATGATCTGACTTTTGGCTCTCTATGGTCTAAAGTATACAAAAAGGAGATTATCAAACAACATAACCTGAGGCTTGATCCCCAGTTAAGGTTGCATGAAGATGCATGTTTCAACTATTGTTATTTAAAAAAATGTACATGCGTACAAACACTGCCATTAGTCCTCTATTGCTATGATATAAGTTTTTCAAATACCACTTGCAAATTTTATGGAGATGTATTTTTTAGCTGTGAAAAAATATATCTTGATGCTATAAAGGATGTCTGTAATTTTTATGAAAAACAGTATTGCAGCGAAAATTTTACAACTATTCTTCTAGAAAGAAAATTGCAAGTTTTCTCATATAATATCGTATTTCAGATCTATAACCTGTTCCGTTCAAGGGAAAATAAAAAGTATTATCATCTGACACGCCTGTCTCAATTTGCAAATGAACAATTTCCAAATTGGAGTTACAATCTTGAATCCGGAATACCAAAAATTGTTGGCATTCTTTCCCGTCATCATCTATTTATATTATACTTATTCCTATCACTCGTCTTCTTTGTAGAAAGAAATAAGAAACAAAAGAAAATAAAAAAGAATTATTTTCTTTAGCCTTGCCGAGATCAACCTCTGATTCTTCCATTTTAGATCATTGATAAACAACATCAGAATTTTATCGTTATCATCTGAATACCGTTGATAGAGAATAAAAATAGCGTGACAAGACTACTCTATATAAAATCTCGAAATAAAATATGCTCGACCTCTCCGTCATCATCCTTGCCAAGAATGAGGAACTTCACATCCGCCGCTGCCTGGAGAACATCCTCCCTGCGGCCAAAGAGGTTTTCGTCATCGACTGCTTTTCCACGGACAACACCGCCGCCATCTGCCGGGAATACCCCCGGGTGCAGGTTATCCAGCACGAATGGCCCGGCCTCTACGCCCCGCAGTTCAACTGGGCGCTGGACAACTGCCCCATCCGGACCGCCTGGGTTCTGCGCCTGGATGCGGACGAGTGGTTCATGCCGGAAGCCCTGAAGGAACTGAAGGAGAAACTCCCCTCCCTGCCGGAAGACGTCACCGGAGTCATCCACAAGCGCAGGCACATCTTCCTGGGCCGGTGGATGAAGCACGGCGTTTACCCCGTCAAGCTGCTGCGCCTGTTCCGGTATGGCGCGGCCAGATGCGAACAGCGCTATATGGACGAACACATGGAGCTCTGCCGCGGGCGCGCCGTGGAGTTCGAGCACGACTTCGTGGACGAGAACCTGAACGGCCTGGGCTGGTGGGCGCACAAGCACGTGGACTACTCCGCCCGGGAGCTGGCGGACCTGGAAGACATCCTCTCCGCCGCCGCCGCGGATTCCGGCATCAACGGGCAGGCGGAAAGGAAGCGCGCCATGAAGGAACGCTACGCCCGGCAGCCGCTCTTCTGGCGCTCCTTCGCCTACTTCTGCTACCGCTACTTCCTCAAACTGGGTTTTCTGGACGGCCGGGAAGGATTTTTGTGGCATTTCATGCAGGGATGGTGGTACAGGACCCTCGTGGACGCCCGGCAATTTGAGAAACAGAAAAAAGACTCCGGCAAGACGGCGCGCTGACCTCCCATTCCTTCCCGCTTTTCCATGAACCCCTTCTTTTCCATCATCATTCCCGTTTACCGTTCCGGCCCCTTTCTCCGGGACTGCCTGGATTCCGTCAGGAACCAGACCATGACGGACTGGGAATGCATCTGCATCAATGACGGCTCCCCGGACGGGTGCAGTACCATTCTGGACGAATATGCCCGCACGGACGCCCGCTTTACCATCATCCACCAGGAGAACCGGGGCGTGAGCGCCGCGCGCAATGCGGGCCTTTCCCGGGCTCGGGGAACCTGGACCGCCTTTATTGACGGGGACGACACCGTGGAGCCGGACATGCTGGCCTGCCTCCATGAAGCCGCCTTCCGGACGCCGGAAGCGGCGCTCCACTGCTGGGGCATCAGCAAGGATTTCCACGCGGGGAGCCGCCTCATCCGCACGGAAACCACGCTGCCCAGCCGGGACCAGTACATCCCGGCGGAGGAAACGGGAACTTTCCTGCGCTACCTGCTGACCAGCCTGGACATGGAATCCTCCTGCAACAAATTGTTCCGCACGGAGCTTCTGGAAAAAAACGGCCTCCGGTTCAATGCCTCCGCGGTGGTGTTTGAAGACTTCCAGTTTGTCCTGGACTACCTTTCCGCCTGCGCGCCGGGCATCAGCCTGGTGAAAAGGGCGTTCTACCACTACCGCGCCCATGAGGAGGAAAACGGAGCGGCCAAGCGCAGCCGCTTCAACCTTGTGCAGGACATCGACGTGCTGGCGGCCAAGTTCCTGGCGTGGACGGACACCCTAGCCCTCCCGCAGGAAGACGTTCCCGTCGTCAAAGGCTACATCCTGCAAAAAATCAACGTGATCTTCCACGCCCTCCGGCAGCAGCCCTATGCCGCCCGCAAAGCGGTGTTCCGGGACTTCCTCTCCAGCGGGCTGGCCGCGCGCAAGGCAGATCTGCGCCTGTGCGGCCCGTACTTTCACCTGGTCTGCCGCCTGCTGGCCGCGCGCAGGTACCGCATGGCCCATCTCCTGCTGAAAACAAGGCACCTTTAACGCCGTGCCCTCCCTCCTCTCCTCTCTCTTTTCCTTATCCAGCCATGCAAGCCGCCCTTGACAGTTCCATCCCCGCACCCGCCGCCGCGCCCGGCAGGGAGCGGATTCCGCAGGCGGACTACCTGAAGGGAATCCTGATTACCCTGATGGTTCTCTTCCACCTATCCCGGTTCTCCACATACTACCTGGACGTCACGCGGTACGTGTACGTCTTCCACATGTCCGGTTTCATCATCCTTTCCGGCTTCTTTGCCAATACGGACAAGACTCCGGGCCAGTTCCTGAAAACATGGCTGGGCATTCTGGTTCCGTACCTAGTCTTTGAATCGCTGTACTACCTGGCCCTGGCCCATCTGCCCGCCTCCATTCCCGCCAGCAACCGCCTGGAACCCGCGTTCACGGCCTTCTGGAAAACGCTGCTGCTGGCCCCGGCGGGAACGTACTGGTACCTCTATCTCCTGGTGGTGTGCCTGGGCGTTTATTATCTCGTCTCCCGCATTCCGCAGCTCTCCCCTCCGGCCCGGCTGGCCGTAACCGCCGCCATCCTGGCGGCGGTTTCCTGGCTTAACCCGGCGTTCCAGATGATTCACGTCGCTTACTTTCTCCTGGGGGCCTTCTTCCGGACGACCGGGCTTCCCATCCTGAAATGCTTCTTCCCCACCCTGTGGGCGGCTGTCCCCGCCGCCGCGCTCTGCCTCCTTTTCCCCCTCCCCGCCCGGGACAGCATGCTGGGGCTGTGCCTGTGCATGCTGACGCTCAGTTTTCTGGTAAAAACGCATGACCTCGCGGGAGAAGCCGTCCGGCGGCTGTTCACCTACCTGGGAAGGAATTCCCTGTCCATCGTAATCTTTTCCCCCGCCTTCACGCTCCTGTGCAAGCCGCTGGCCCCGGTGCTGGCCTTTGATTCCAGCAGAATTTGCTTTGCCCTCCTGTCCGTGACGCTGGTGCTGGCGGCCTGCCTGGGAGCCACCAGATTATGCGACGCCCTGGGCTGGAGCAGGTTCCTGTTCTTCAAAAAGAAGATGTACTCTCCCCTTGCCCTTTCCGTTGAACCGTCCGCCCCCCTGACTTACCCTTCATGACCCTGGACGCACACCCCCCCCTGTTCAGCATCATTATCCCGGTGTACCGGAATGAAAAGCAGCTTGCGGCCTGCCTGGATTCCATCCGGAGCCAGACCCTGGAGGATTGGGAGTGCATCTGCATTAATGGCGGCTCTACGGACGGGAGAGCGGATATTCTGGACGGCTATTCCTTGCGGGACAAGCTCCCTTCAGGCGTTCCACTTGCGGCAAACAATAATGTTCCGGCCTGCCGGGGCAGGATATATAAAAAAGAATTTCCGGTAAAAAATAAGATAAAATTCCCGGAAAGATTCAAATTTGCGGAAGATCTTTATCTTACGGCTCAATATTTCTGCATTTGCACCTCCGCAACCGTCATCAGCAAGCCTTTTTATCAATATTCCACCAACGGGGACACCGGAGCTACAAGCGGCTTCTTCAACCGGAGGAAACCTCCGGAGGATTTCCGCACCGCCCTTCAACCCGTCCTGGATTTGAGCAAATGCCTGAACGGGCGTTCCCCGTACAGCAGGAACTACTTTCTCCGGAACAGAAGCCTGCTCGCCCTGTTCACGCTCTCCTATTCAGACTATAAACTCATTTCAGACAGAATAAAAACCCTCTATCCGGAGCATGAAAAAATACGCAACACTTGCAAACCTGCCTCTGATACTTTACTTTTTTCTTAAATCAAATTACGGGCGCACCTTTAAAAACTGGCTGGCCGGCAAAAAGCACATTTCCACATGAATAATATCAAGAAGGAAACCCGGATGACGAACCCTCTCTCAAGCGGCGGCGCGGCAAATGCCTCCGGCCTATGCGCCTCCGCCGGCCCCTGTTCCTGCGCCCGGCAGGTGCGGAACGGATAAAAACCCGCCCGCATTCCTTTCCAGCCCTATGCTCCAGCCCCTCGTCAGCATCATCATTCCCGTCTTCAAGGTGGAGGAGCACCTGCGCCAATGCCTGGATTCCGTCCTCAGCCAGACGGTGGAAGAATGGGAGTGCATCTGCATTGACGACGGCTCCCCGGACGGAAGCGGCGCCATTCTGGATGAATACGGCGCCAGGGACGCGCGGTTCCGCATCATCCACAAGCGGAATGAAGGCGTATCCGCCGCACGCAACCTGGGCATGGAACTGGCCTCCGCGCCCTGGCTGACGTTCGTGGATTCCGACGACTGGATGGAACCTGACGCGCTGGAATGCCTGCTGGCCTCCATGAAGGAAAGCCGCGCGGACATGGCGGTGTGCTCCATCTTCATTCACCAGTCAAACCGGGAAGACGCCTATACGGAAATTCCCCACCGCCCTCTTGGAAATCTTCCGGAATGCCCGGTTACCAATGAGGCCTTTTCCGGCTCCTCCCTGGTGGACGTATCCGTTTGGGCCAAGCTCTTCAAAACGGAAACCATCAGACGTAACGGGATTCATTTCATCCCGGACCTCAAGGTTTCAGAAGACATGGAATTCTCCACCCGGCTGCTCTGCCACAGCAACCGCATCTCCATCATTCCGCGCCCCCTGTACCATTACCGGGCGGGCCATGAAAGCAGCATCATGAACAATCTCATGAACGGAAGGATGAGCACGGCGGATTTCATCAACTCCCTCAGGGCCATTTACCACCTGTACCAGTGCGTTCCCCGGGACCTGCCCGGGAAGGAACGCCGGGAACGCGTCACGGGCACGCTGCGCAGGGCCCTGGCGGGGAAGAACTTTTACGGGCAGGTGCTCCGGCGGCTTGCGCGGGAAGACCGCGCGTCCATCCTGGGCAGCACGTCCTTTCCTTATTCAAGCTATCTGCGGAAGGGGAAAAAAATGACGTCCCTGCGCCTGATGTTCCGGCATTGGAGAATGCAGGCGGGCATCGGAACGCGGCTCCAGTCCCTGCTGCACGGAATCAGAAACCCCTTCCAAAGCTGACGCCCATGAAGATAGGCATCATCACCATCCATTACTCCTTCATCACGCGCAATTACGGCTCCCTGCTGCAATTGTACGCCATACAGCGCGTGCTGGACCGCATGTCCATTCAATCCGCGCTGATCAAGCAACTGCCGGCTTTGTCCCCCGTCCCCGCTCCACCCTCCGCCCGGCAGAAGCTGGCCTATTATCTTCACCATCCCCTCCATTTTCTTGCACGCTGCGCGCGTTTTCTTGCTCCCCGGAGAAAAACATCCCTGAAAACGCTGCCGTTCGGCGCCTTTCTGGAGAAGGAAATCCGCAGTCTCCCCCCGGTCTTCCGTCCGGGAGAGCTTCACGCGGAAAAATTGGGCTTTGACCTGTACCTGGCGGGAAGCGACCAGATATGGACTTCCTGCGAACCGGAAAAACTCCTGGACTTCGCCCCACCCGGAAAACGCATTGCGTACGCCGCCAGCGCCGCTTGGGGAGAACAGGCGCCGGAATGGTTCATGCACGCGCAGAGGGAATTCCCCAGGTTTGCCGCCATTTCCGTGCGTGAAAAAAACGGAGTGGACATCTGCCGGAAAGCCGGGGCGGAAAAGGTGGACGTGGTGCTGGACCCCACGCTGCTTCTGGACCGCCGGGAGTACGGCAGGCTGCTGGAAGGCCGTTCCCCCTACCTGGTCGCCCCCTGCGTGCTGGGTTACTTTCTCAACATTGAAGACCTTTCCCAATTGCCGTGGAAACAGGTAAAAGCCGTGAGCAGGAGGATGCACGCCCCTCTTCATGTGATTCCCCTCCAGGGGGCGGAACACTGCATTCCGGAAAAATACGCCATCACCCCGGACCCCTACCAATTTTTGCAGGCTTTTCAGGAAGCCTCCTGCGTCATCACCAATTCATTCCACGGGACGGTATTTGCCATCATCATGCAAAAGCCCTTCCTGACCATCCTCCAGAACGGACACACGGCCACCCAGAACGCCCGCGTCCTTTCCCTTCTGGAAGCCTTGGGCCTGGAGGACAGGATATACCGCCCGGAACAGGGCTCCATGAACGCGCAACTGGAGCGCCCCGTCAATTGGGAAGCCACGGAACGGAACCTGGAAGCCCTGCGCCGCCATTCCATGGACTTCCTGGGGAATGCCATTCAACAATGCACCCCCTGTCCCCGCCATGACTGAAGAAAACAGCAACAGGCGCATTGCGCGCAATACCATGCTGCTCTATTCCCGCTCGCTGATCAATCTGCTCATCGGGCTGTACACCTCGCGCCTTACGCTTGACGCCCTGGGCATAGCGGATTATGGGATTTACAACGTGGTGGGCAGCCTGGTGGCCCTTTTCGGCCTGTTCAACGGAAGCCTGAATACGGCCATCAGCCGGTTCATCACCTATGAGCTGGGAAAGAACAACCATGAGAAGCTGAACAAGGTTTTTTCCTCCTCCCTGAGCATCCTGTTCCTCTTTGCCCTGGTCATTTTCATTCTGGGGGAAACGGTGGGGCTTTGGGCGGTCAATTACCACATGGTTTTTCCCGCGGACCGCATGACGGCCGTCAACTGGGTTTACCAGCTCTCCCTGATGACTTTCCTGGTCAGCGTGCTCAACGTAGCTTACTCCGCCACGCTGGCGGCCCATGAGAATTTCCGCATTATGGCGTCCGTGGACATCACGCTGACCGTGGTCAAGGTCGTCTGCGTGATCCTGCTGTACTACGTCCCCATGGATCGGCTGATTTACTTTGCCGGGTACTGTTTCCTGCTCACCCTGGCTTCAAGCGGCTTTTACATCTTTTACTGCAAGAGGCATTACCCGAGCTGCCGCTACCGCCTTATTCTGGACAAGCCCTTCCTTAAAGAAATGGGGGCGTTTTACTCCTGGAACCTGTTCGGTTCCGTGGCATGGTTGCTGAAAGGGTCCGGCATCAACGTCGTCATCAACCTCTTCTTCGGGGTTCTCATCAATGCGGCCCAGGCTGTGGCTTCCCAGGTATCCACGGGGGTGACGGCCCTGATGGGGAGCTTTTCCAGCGCCGTGCAGCCCCAAATCATCAAGAGCTATGCCTCCGGCGACTATGGGCACATGTGGAAACTCGTCTTCAACGGAACGCGCTACAGTTTCTTCCTGCTGGCCGTTTTCATCATCCCGCTATGCTTCAACATTGATTTCATCCTGTCCCTCTGGCTCAAGGAAATTCCCACGTACACCAATATCTTCATTATCCTTTTCCTGACGAACGTCCTGATGGAAAGCTACTCCTCCTATTTGATCACCGTGATGCTGGCTACGGGTAAAATTGCGTTTTACCAGGTCAGCGTAGGAACCATCCTCCTGCTCAATATTCCCTTGAGCTATCTGGCCTTCAAATGGGGATACGGCCCCACAAGCTTCCTGGTGGTATCCATCCTGCTGACGCTCGCGGCGTCCGGCCTTCGGCTTTTCCTGTTAAAGAAAATGTTCTCCCTCTCCATCACGTTCTTCGTCCGCTCCGTTTTTATTAAAACGCTTTCCGTCGTCCTTCTGATCTGCGCCTTGAATTCCGTTCTTCTCTTCCTCTTCCCTGATATTCCCTACGGCAACATCATCATACTTCTCCTGTCCTGCTGCATTTCCATGGCGGGCATTTACTTCCTGGGCCTGACCTCCACGGAACGCCGCATTGTCCTCCAGCAGGCAAGAAAATATCTTCATTGTTAATCTCATCCACGAACATGATCACTCTGGAAAGCAAACAGGACTGCTGCGGCTGCCATGCCTGCGTGACCATCTGCCCCCGGAAATGCATTTCCATGCATGCAGATGAAGAAGGTTTCCTGTACCCCTCAACGGATTTGAATCTCTGCGTGGACTGCCATTTGTGCGAACGCGCCTGCCCGATGATCTCCCCTCCCGTCCCGCCATCTACCGTGCCGGATGGAGGGGACTCCTCCATCAAGGCCTATGCGGCGCGGTGCAGAGATGAACGGCTCAAAAGCAACAGCGCCTCGGGAGGTATCTTCCCTGTTCTGGCTGAACAGGTGCTGAAGGAAGGCGGCGTTGTCTTCGGCGCCAGGTGGGATGAGGATTTCATGGCCGTGCGCCATGATTTCATCACAGACATGAAAGATTTGCACCTCCTTCAGGGCAGCAAGTATATTCAATCCTCCATGGGAAATGCGTTTCTCCTGGTCCAGGACTTTCTGAAACAAGGCCGTAAGGTCTTATTTTCCGGAACTCCATGCCAGATTTCGGGTTTAAGAAAGGTCATCCGGAAGCATTCCGATCGGCTGATCACCGTAGATGTTGCCTGCCACAGCGTGCCTTCCCCCAAAGTCTGGCAGGCCTTTTTCCGCGACCTGATGTCCAGAAACAAGATTTCCGGGGCAACAGGTGTTTTCATGAGAAAAAGGACCTTTGATCCACAGCGCGGCTGGAGATGTGATTCCTTTCTGGTGGAATCAGGCCATTCCGGCAAACCTGCATTCCAGGATTCCATTTACCAGACTTCCTACGGACTCGGTTTTCTGGAAGGACTCTTTTCCCGCCCATCATGTGAACGATGCCCCGCCAAAAACATGGCAAGCGGCAGTGACATCACCTTGGGTGACTTCTGGGGGGTGGAAAATTATTTTCCGGACTTGTCCATGCAGGAAGGCCTTTCCATCATAATCTGTAAATCGCCGAAAGCTCATGCATTGCTGGACTTGGTACGTGATGCCTTTTCCATTTTACGGTCCGCGGAATATGAACAGGCCGCAATTCATAACGAAGGCTTGCGTTTTGACCCCAGAAAAAATCCCGGTCGGGACTCTTTTTTCCGGCGATTGGTTAAATGTCGGTCTGACCGGGCCGCAGTCAGGCTCATGGACTCCTATTTCAAGCCCACTCTTTTCACAAAAGTGAAAACAAAGCTGAAATCCATCTTGAAACGCATCATTTTAATGAGCTCCTTCCAGAACCTTATTCACTAATTCAATATTTATTTCCGACCCCGTTGAAAAACTCTCTCAACATGGAAATACCGAAAAAGCGCGTCGTATGGATTGACGTGTCAAGAGTGCTTGCAGCGCTCCTGATCATGCACGTCCACTTGTCCTCCCCCTTGCTCAAAACAACGGGAATCCACCTCTTCTACAATGGCCGTGTTCCCTTCTTCCTGGTACTGGCCGGCTATTTCCTGGCCAGGAACATCACCTGGAACAAGGCCTTTGACCGGGCTTTATGGCTGTTCATCCCGTACATCCTCTGGAACGTGCTGTACCTGCTCCTTCTCTCCCTCCACGGCGGCAGTTCCTTCCAGTTTGCGGACCTGCTCGGCATCCGGGATGTCTTCCTGCCGGGCATGGACCTCTTCCCCTTCGGGAGCGAGCCTCATCGTGTTCCCCCCATCGGTCCCTCCTGGTTCCTGCGGGACATCATCATCCTCACTCTGCTGACGCCGCTCCTGGCCCGCATCAAAATACTGCTGCTGCCCGTGCTGCTGCTCTTTTTCTCCTTCTGCAACATGGCTCCCGATCCCCTGGTGACGCTCTCCGTGGGAGCCTGCGCCTTCTACCTGCTGGGCGTCGTGCTCAGCTCCCGCCGGATTGACGACATCCATCTGGTGCTGAATAAAAAATTCGGCATCGTCTTCTGCGTAAGCATTCTCGCTTCCTCCGCGATGATTCTGCTGCACTCCGCCGGAATCCTCTCCCTGTGGACGGAAACGGTCGCGGGCATGCTGCTGGGAGTCATGCTGATTATGTACGCAGGCATCTGGATGGAAAAGCGCCTGCCCGGCGTGGCCGCCAGAATAGCCCTGCTGGCTCCCGCCTGCTTCCTGACGTTCATGCTGCACATGCCCATTTACGAATGGCTGCCTTCTTCCATGAAATTCGGCGCGTTCGCCCTGTTCACGCCGCTGATGGCATTCACGGCCATTGTCCTGTTCTATTTTGCCCTGAAACGCTTTGCCCCGTTCCTGCTGCCGTATCTGGCCCATGTTAAACGGCCGTCAGGGAAATCAGCGTCTTAAAGGGCAAATGCCCCATTAAAACACTAGCCGCGCCCGCCGGGAAAGATACTTGAACGCAGCCGGAAAACGCCGGCCTTACCTGCGGATTCCAACTGTTCCCATATTCCAGCCTGGAGCTCCTCATTCTTTTCACAGGAGGAGGATGCGAATCCGTCCGCACTTGCTGCAAGGCGCATGCATGAACTAATGTGCGGCACCGCCATTCCCCTGCGGTGGAGCCTTGCTGTCCCATGGACCTTTTTCCGGACGCGTTCGCCAGGCCTCCGTCCTCCCTGCAAATGCGGCATGGCAGAACCTGAACGTGCACGGAAACTTTAATTCAAGCAATGAAATTCCGGAGAACAGGAAACGCCCTGACGAGGCAAACACGGATTACAGCCACAGCAAGAATGCTGCCGACAATTTTTTATCCATTTCTGATCAACGGACGAAGACCCCAGAAAAGGACGGAAGGCAGATGACCCTGTCCAAAAAAAATACCTGTCTTCCCGTGAAATAGACGCGTTCATTGACGGCATCCATCCTTTATTGTGCTCAACAATAACACTCATTGAGCGATTTTCAATCATACACGCCTCAAAATCTTTGATTCATTATCACAATGAGCAAAGTACCCCTCATGCACGAACCTCTTGTGGATATTCTGGAGCTGGGACGCTGGATGGCTGAAAATCATATCAGCCGCTCCGCGCTGGCTTCAGCCATTGGCATGAACAGAAGCGCCATTGACAATTATTTTGTCAGGAAAAAACTTTCCCGCCACGCCCAAATCCTCATCAAGCGGTTCATGGAAGGTCAGGAAGCCGTGGGAGCCTCCCGTGAGGTTTCCTCCCTCATCACGGTTCCCCTGAGTAACAGGGTGCTCAACCTTGCCATGAAGGCGGCCGTCCGGCAAAACCTGACGATGGAGGAATTCCTGGCGCGGGCCGTGGAAGCGGCCGCGAAAACCCCCGCAGACGGGAGGGACGGGGTCCAATGAACCGCAGGAAAGAAATGCAGGCGGACGCGGCAGGCTCCGGCATGGAAAACTCCGCGCCCCTGGTGCTGCCCATGGGAGGGCCTGCCCATTCCAGAAACTACGGCCTTGATTTTCTCAGATGCCTGTCCATGTTCTTTGTGGTTCTTCTGCACGTGCTCAGGTGGGGGGAGGCCGGGAACCTGGTCAACCACACCCTGGGAACTCCCAATTACGCGGTTTCCTGGTTTCTTGAACTAAGCGCCTTCTGCGCGGTCAACAGTTTTGCTCTTATTACAGGGTATGTAGGCGTCAGGGTGCCGCACCGCATTTCCCGTTTTATCAATTTATGGTTTCAGGTTTTCTTTTACACCGTTGGAATAACCTTTTTATTTAAATGGCTCATGCCTGGAAGCGTAAGCCTTAAGGGAATGTTCCAGGCCTTCTTTCCCGTTCTGCGCATGGCTTATTGGTACTTTACGGCTTATGCCGTCCTGTTTTTCTTTATTCCCTTCCTTAATACGCTCATCCGTTCCCTTGGCAGGGAATCCGCCAAATGGCTTTGCCTGCTGATCTTCATTATTTTTTCCCTGCTGTCCACCATCTCCGGAAATGAAGACTGGCTCAGCCACGGCGGATACAGCGCCATCTGGCTGGGCTGCCTGTACGTTGCGGGAGGGTGCATCAGCCATTTCCAGCTATGGAGCACGTTAAAGCGGCCCGCTTTTTATTACTTCCTTTGCTGTCTCCTGGGTACGGCGGGAATGCTTGCATGGAACTATCTTCCCTTCCGGCAGGGAATTTCAGAAAAACTCTTTGCCGTTTATACGGCGCCGCTCTGCTGCCTGTGCTCCTTCTTCCTTCTCCAGGCCTGTGCGCGCATGCGGGTCACCAGCAGAGCGGCCATCCGCCTGATCTCCCTCCTTGCCCCGTTTTCCTTTGCCGTTTACCTGATTCACTCCAATCCCCTTGTGTGGCATCATGTCCTGAAGGGACGGTTTGCCGTGCTGCAGGATTCCCCCTGGTACATCATGGCCGCGGGAGCGCTGGGGGCAAGCCTGGGCATCTACCTGGCATGCAGCATGATCGACTCCGTCCGGAGCGTCCTGTTCCGCCTGCTCCATATCCGGGAACTTTCCGTTAAATTGGAGGCCGTCCTGTCAAAATTGAAGCAATGGATTCTCCGGAGCATTCCATCATAACTTCACGGCGTAAATTTAACTGTAAATTCTTTCAATTTCCTAAAGAATGTCTTGCGAAATTGAACGGCGCCATTATTATGGCGGCGAAACATGCAATATACAACTATTACCGCAACCGTGTGCGCGGCGGCCTTCTCTCTCGCCGGTATGGCTTCCGCAGATATTCATGTCCCCCTCCGGGCGCTGAATGCCTCTTATGACGCCTCCCGCCCGTTTTCCGCCATGCTGGGTACGGGCTATGCCACCAAGTACGTCAGCCGCGGGCTGGCTTTCCAGCAATCCGGCAGTGACCATGTGATCCCGGTGGAAGCCATAGGCTCCTATGACCTCAACAAAAAATATTCCATCCTGGCCGGAGTAAAATACCAGTGGCTGACCCAGAACGACCTGACGCACGACAGCACGGGTATTTCCGATGAAGCAACGGCTTTGCTGGGCGTCAGCCGCAAATTCAGCGATTACACCATGGCCTCTCTGGGCTACCAGTTCGTCAACGGCGGGCTGCCGGGCCTGATGAACGTCCACCGCGGGCAGACCTCCAGCGACTTCCCGGCGTTTGAACACGGTCGGTCTGAAGAACACAGCTTTGTGCTGGACCTCCATCATGACTTCGGCAAGGGACTTGAAAACTTCTTCTGGGACTGCCGCGTGCAGTACACCTTCCGCTGGATGTCCGGCTGGTGGTTCACCAACACGCTGGGCTACAAATATGACTTCAACCGCTCCTCCTCCCTGATCGTGGCAGGCACCTGGAATGCTTCCGCCGGCTACTTTGACCGGGATTCCCTGAATGCCAACGGCACGCAAGGCATTTCCGTGACCGTGGCCGTGCCCTTCAAGGCGGTGGACCGCCTGGTCCTCACTCCTTTCGTCAGCACCGTCTGGCTCGGCAACGGCGGCATGGCGGGCAACTACCGCGGCCCCTCCGACCGCTTTCCCTCCAGAATCCCTTCCCGGATTTACCGCAACTTCACGTTTGTAGCGGGCCTGGGGGTTACCTACTCCTTTTAAGCCTCCCCTTCATCCATATCCCTGCGGCCCCCGGCGCTTCCAAGCAATGCGCCGGGGGCCTGCTTCTCTTCCCTGCCATGCCCCTGTCCGCCGTTTTCCATACTGATTCCCTCCAGGAGCAGGTTGCCGCCCTGGGCGACGCCTTCGCCATTGCCGGGGAATTCCTCCATTGCGACACCATCAACAGCGGCCATATCAACCTGACCTTCCGGGCCGCCTACCGGAAAATGGACGGCACCACGGACCGCTACATCTTCCAGCGCGTCAATGACGCCGTCTTCCAGTGCCCACGGGACGTGATGCACAACGTGGAGAAGGTGACCAACCACATCCGGTGGAAAATGCTCCGGGTGCTGAAAACGCCCTTCCGCCAGACGCTTAACCTGTATTCCGCCCGCGGAGGCCGCAAGTACCTGGAAATTCCCGGCTCCGGCTTCTGGCGCTGCTACAACTGCATTGAAAGCACCCATACGTTTGACGTGGCGGAACATCCCCGCCAGGCTTATGAAGCGGCCCGCGCCTTCGGCGCGTTCCAGCAGCTCCTGTGCGACATGAATCCGGAAGACATCCATGAGACCATCCCGTTCTTCCACCATACCCGCAGGCGCTTTGACCGCCTGGAAAAAGCGGCTGCCCGCGATTCCCGCGGAAGGCTGGACTCCTGCCGGAGGGAGCTGGACTTCATCCGCCGCCGGGAACGGTATGTGGACGTCCTGCTGGACCTTCAGGAACGGGGGGAACTCCCCGTCAGAATCGTGCACAACGATACCAAGATCAACAACGTGATGCTGGACAAGGAAACGGACAAGGCCGTCTGCGTCATTGACCTGGACACGGTGATGCCCGGCAGCGTGCTGTACGACTTTGGGGACATGGTGCGCACCATGACCTCTCCCGCGGCGGAGGATGAAGAAGACCTGGACAAAACCTTCCTGCGCATGCCCATGTTTGAAGCCGTAGCCAGGGGTTACCTGGACGCCGCCAGGGACTTCATCACGCCGCTGGAAGTTTCCAAAC
Source organism: Akkermansia muciniphila (assembly GCF_040616545.1). NCBI lineage: Bacteria > Pseudomonadati > Verrucomicrobiota > Verrucomicrobiia > Verrucomicrobiales > Akkermansiaceae > Akkermansia > Akkermansia muciniphila. The sequence continues at coordinate 2,906,067 of NZ_CP156688.1, forward strand.
TGGCCTTCTCCGGGGTGCTCATCACGCTGGAAACCGGCATCCGCTTCCTGACGGATTATCTGGAAGGGGACGTTTACTTTAAAACGGAGCGGAACCGCCATAACCTGCACCGGGCGCGCACCCAGCTCAAGCTGGTGGAAAGCATGGAAGAGCAAATGCCGGAAATGGAAGAATGCGTCCGGCGCTGCTTTCACGCGGCCTCCCGCTGACGGAGAACTAATATAACGGACGCCTGATTTTGTGATCGTCTCCGAACGCGGGTGTTTGGTATACTCCCGCGCATGTTAAAAAATATTTCACCCCTCATCAGCCCCTCCCTGCTGAAAATCCTGGCGGAAATGGGGCATGGCGATGAAATCGTCTTTTCAGACGCCCACTTTCCCGGCCACACCTTCAACCCCACGGTGCTGAGGGCGGACGGACTGGGAGCGGACGCCCTGCTGGCCGCCGTCATCCCCCTCTTCGAACTGGACGCATACGCCACCCCCGTCATCATGATGGCCCCGGTTCCGGGAGATTCCCTGGACCCCGCGGTGGAGGCCAAATACCGCAAGGCCCTGAACTATGACGGGGACATTGAGCAAATGGAGCGCTACGCCTTTTATGAACGGGCCAAAAAGGCCTATGCCGTGGTCATCACCGGAGAAACCGCCAAATACGGCAATATCATCCTGAAAAAAGGCGTTACCCCCATTTCCTGACACTTGCCTACGCGGACAAATCCATGCAGTACGACTTTGACGAAGTGATCGACCGCCGCGGCACCGGCGCCCTGAAATATGAAGCCCTGCTGCCCCGCTGGGGCCGGGATGACCTGCTCCCCCTGTGGGTGGCGGACATGGACTTCAAAACGCCCCCGTTCATCATGGAGGCCATCCGCCGCCGTTGTGAGCATGAGCTCCTGGGGTACACCGTCAAGCCACGCGCCTTCTTTGAAGCCATCCGGGACTGGGTGGGGCGCCGCCACGGCTGGGAAGTGCGCGCCTCGGAAATAGGCTTCGCGCCTGGCATCGTCCCGGGCATCTCCAGCGCCATCCAGTGCTTCACGGAACCGGGGGACAAGATCATGATCCAGCCGCCCGTGTACCACCCCTTCGCCATGATTATCCGGGAAAACGGCCGGGAAATCGTGAACAACCCCCTTATCCTGGAAGAAGGGCGCTACCGCATGGACTTTGACCATATGCAGGAGGCCGTCCGCGGCTGCCGCATGTTCATCCTCTGCAATCCCCACAATCCCGGAGGCCGCGTGTGGAGCCCGGAGGAACTGCGCCGCGTGGCGGAAATCTGCGCGGAAAGCGGCACGCTGGTCGTCTCTGACGAGATTCACGCGGACCTGGCGCTCCCCGGCCACACGCACACCGTGTTCGCCACTGTCTCCGGGCAGGCGCGCATGAACTCCATCACGTACATGGCGCCCAGCAAGGCCTTCAACGTGCCCGGCCTGGGCAGTTCCTACCTGATTTGCCAGAATCCGGCCCTCTTCGGGAAATACCAAAGCTTTGTCAGCGGCAGGGAGCTGGCGGAAGGCCACGTCTTTGCGTATGAGGGGCTCATCAGCGCCTACTCCGGCCCGGAAGGGGAGGAATGGCTCAAGCAGGCGCTGGACTACATTCAGGAAAACATCCTGTTCATTGACCGGGAACTGCGCCGCCGCATGCCTAAAATAAAGGCCATGCTTCCGGACGCCTCCTACCTGGTTTTCCTGGACTGCCGGGAACTCGGCCTTTCCCAGAAGGAACTGGCGGACTTCTTTGTGGACGGGGGGCGCCTGGCCCTGAATGACGGCTCCATCTTCGGCAAGGAAGGGGAAGGCTTCATGCGCCTGAACGCGGGCTGCCCACGCTCCATCCTGGAACAGGCGCTCAACCAGCTGGAAGAGGCCTACCGGGCGCGCGGCTTCTGATCACAGAGGCCCGGGTCCGTCCGGCACGGTTCATTCAGGAAAGGGGAGCTTTCACGCTCCCCTTTGCTCTGTCATGGAGGGAACCTTCAGCAGACCTGCTCTCCGCACGCCGGGGAGGTGCACTCAATTCCCAACCTGCCACAGTCGCCGGCTGAAAGAAGAGACGGAAGCCCCATTTACAGGAAATGCCCGTCCGTAAATGATTGTCTTCAAGAAAAAATGGATTATTATGGCAGGTATATGAATAGAATCGCCTTTTCCATTATTTTCGGGTTCTCCATGGTGACTGCGGCATTGACCATAGACACAACCATCTGGGCAACAAAAACAATTGCGCTTTTATCCATCGCGCTCACCATCATTGCTTTTATTTTCCTCGTGATAGCTTTCCTGAAGAAAGACTAATCCCCCCTCCCGCATCAAAGCGTCATGGAAAGAAAAGGGCGGCCAAGCGCCTCTTTTCATGCCGTCCCGGGGCCGTCCGGGAAAGAAACCTTCGGCATCCGGGCAAACGCCGGCTTCATTCCCCGAACACTGGCAGGGAATGACTTTGCTTGCAAAATAAAAGGAAAGGAGTATCGTTCCCCGCATGTACTATATCACCACGGCCATTGACTACACCAACGGACCGCCCCACATCGGGCACGCCTATGAAAAAGTCCTTGCGGACGTTCTCGCGCGCTGGCACCGGATGAAGGGGGAGGAAGTCTATTTCCTGACCGGGGTGGACCAGCACGGGCAGAAAGTACAGCAGACGGCGGAAAAACTGGGCATTACGCCGCAGGAGCATGTGAACAACATCACGGCCAAATTCCTGGCCCTGTGGGAGCGCCTGGGCATCAGCAATGACGGATGGGCCTCCACCACGGACCCGCGCCACAAGGCCTGCGTGCAGAAAATCCTGACGAACCTGAAAGACAGGGGGCAGCTTTACAAAAAATCCTACAAGGGGTTCTACTCCGTGCGGCAGGAACAATTCCTGACGGACAAGGAACGGGACGCGGAAGGCAACTTTGGTCCGGAATGGGGTGAAGTGGTGGAACTGGAGGAAGAAAACTGGTACTTCCGCCTGACGGACCATGTGGAGTGGATGAAGCGGTTCGTGGAAAAAAGCAGCGATTTCGTTCTTCCGGCCTTCCGCAAGGCGGAAGTGCTCAACGCCATCGATTTTGACTCGGACCTCTGCATTTCCCGCCCCAAGAGCCGCCTTTCCTGGGGGATCGAACTTCCGTTTGACCCGGAATTCGTCACCTACGTGTGGTTTGACGCCCTCATCAACTACGTCTCCTTCGCCGGGTACCTGGCGGAACCGGACAGCGGCCTGCCGGAATTCTCCAAACTCTGGCCCGCGGACTGCGAAGTGATCGGCAAGGACATCCTGGTACCCGCCCACGGCGTATACTGGCCCGCCATGCTGCACGCCATGGGCTTCTCCGACGAGGAAATGCCCACCCTGCTCGTGCACGGCTGGTGGAACATCAACGGGGAAAAAATGTCCAAGTCCATCGGCAACGTGGTGGACCCCAACCTGCTCGCGGAACAGTTCGGCCCGGAACCCGTGCGCTATTACCTGGTGCGGGACATCACCACCGGGAAGGACGCCAACTTTGACGCGGACCGCCTGGTCATGCTGTACAATACAGAGCTGGCCAACGACCTCGGCAACCTGTGCAACCGTTCCATCAACATGACGCGCCGCTACTGCGAGTCCGTCATCTCCGGTGAGGAAGGATACGATGACGAGGCCTCCAAGGCCCTGCGCGTCACCATGGACCAGGCCGTTACCCTGTTCTCCAAATTCATGGATGACAACATGGTCTCTGACGCCCTGGCGGCCCTGAATGCCCAGGTTTCCGCCTGCAACGCGTACATTGAACAGCAGCAGCCCTGGCAGCTTGCCAAGGATGAGTCCGCCGCGCCGCGCCTCCGCTGCGTGCTGCGCCACCTGCTGGAATGCTGCGCCCAGACGGGCTACCTCATCGGCTGCGTCCTGCCGGACGCTTCCGCCCGCATCCTGGACCAGCTCAACGCCGCGGACCTGTTCCAGGGCCGCACGCCGGATACGCTGGCCTGGGGAATCCTCCCCGCAGGCCACCGCATCAATGACCCGGCCCCCGTCTTCCCGCGCATTCTCTCCGAAGAGGAAAAGGCCAAGCTGGCTGAAAAAGCGGCCAAGGCGGCAAAAAAACAAGGCTGATTCCCGTGAGCGCCTCCGCATCCTTCGTCAAATCCCTGCTGGCCCAGTGCTGCCTGGGCGGCATCTGTGAATGGGTGGTCTGCCCCGGCGCGCGCAACATGGCGCTGCTCCAGGTGCTGGCCGCCGCGGAGGACCTGGTGAAATGGACTCACTTTGACGAACGGTCCGCCGCCTTTTTCGCGCTGGGCCGCGTTCAGGACATGGGGCTGCCCGTAGCCGTGGTCACCACGTCCGGCACGGCGGCGGCGGAACTCCTCCCCGCCGTGGTGGAGGCGTACTACGAGCGCCGCCCCCTGCTTCTGCTCACCGCGGACCGCCCGGCGGACTACCGCGGCTCCGCCGCTCCGCAGGCCATTGAACAGGCGGACATCTTCGGCGTTTACGCGCCCACGATTGACCTGGAAACACCGGACAGCCTGCCGGAAGATATTCTGGAAGACTGGGACTACGCCTCCCCCCTGCACATCAACGTCTGCCTGCCGGACCCGGACCCCGCCTGGAACCCCGGCAATTGCGACCTTTACCCGGCGGAACCGCCGGAAGACAGCGAATTCCGCGGCTCCCTGGCGGAACTGGCCCAGGCCCTGCGCTTCAAATCGCGCGGCGGGCTGGTGGTCATGCTCGGCGGGCTGGATCCCATGGAACAGGCCCCTGCCCTGTGGCTGGCCAATGAACTGAAAGCCCCTGTGGTGGCGGACGCCACCTCCGGCCTGCGGGAGGACCTGGCGCACCTGGCCCTGACGGACGCGGATGCCCTGCTCCGGGAAAACCCGCCTGCCGTCCTGCTCAGAATAGGGGACGTGCCCGTGGCCCGCTTCTGGCGTGACCTGGAGGACATCCCCTCCACGGAAGTCTTTTCCATCACCCGCACCGGTTTTTCCGGGCTGGCCCGGCCCTCCACCGTCGTCACCGGAGACCTGGAAGCCATTCTGCACGCGCTGGGTGATGTGGACAGCGTGGGGGACGTCAACGGCCTGCGCGCCATGAACAAGCGGAAAAAAGCCCTGATGGAGGAACTGCTCATCACCTGCCCGGACAGCGAGCAGGCCATGGTGCGCGCCTTCTCCTGCTTTGCCGCGGACGGCGACTGCATTTACCTGGGCAACTCCATGCCCGTGCGGTACTGGAACAGCTTTGCCCAGACGGCCATTCCCACGGAAAACGTCCGCGCCAACCGGGGGGCCAACGGCATTGACGGGCAAATCGCCTCCTTTCTGGGGGTCTCCGCCCGGTGTTCCCGCTCCTGGGGGCTTGTGGGAGACCTGACCGCCATGTATGACTCCAACGCGCTGGCCCTCCTCCCCCAACTGGACAAGGGAACCCGCGTGCTCGGCGTCATCAACAACGGCGGGGGCGGCATCTTCCGCGCCCTGCCCGGAGCGGCCAGCCATCCGGAAGCCATGCGCAACCTGCTCGTGCAGCCCCACGCCCATTCCTTCAAGGCCATTGCGGAACAATGGGGCATGCGTTACCTGGTGGTCCGCACGGCGGAGGACTTCGACCAGCTTGACTCCCTGGCTGAAGACAGCCAGACGCTTGTGGAACTCATCCCGGACCGGGAACAGACGGAACACGTCAGGAACGCGCTGGCGGGAAGTTGAAGATGCGGCAGTTTGCCGCGCGTGCTTCCAATGCCTCCGCCACGTTCCGGATGGAATTCAGTACGAAGGACGGGAAACCGAACTTGCCCGGCCGAAATGCGGAGCGTGCAGCCCGCAGGAGAGCTAATCTGGAAGATGAACGAATCAAACCTCCGCTCCCGGCTGGCCGTGATCTGTCCAAACCGCAGGAATATGCCCGTTCATCTGTGTCCCTTGATGGCCGCGCTGCTGGGAACAAGGGCCTCCCGGCCCTTGTAAACTATGGGCAACAAACGAATCAAGAAATCCCTCCCCGCGCCGGACAACGGGAAAAGTTATCCTTCCCGGCCAGGCAACCACAGGGCGCCCCCAAGTGGAAGCGTTGATGCGGACGGCGTTTCCACAGTCCCCCTTCTCTTCCCTCCATCACCCCAGCATGGCCACCCCACGGCCGGGAACTTTTTCTGCTGCCTTTTCCGCATACGGGGCAAAGCGGTACAGGAGTTTCAGCATCCGCCGCTCTTCCTTGTTCCGCGCCTTTTTCTCCCTTGCCGCCACGGCGGCGGCATCCATGCGCGGCTGGAAAAACCAGGATTGCTTTCTGTCCAGCACTCCGTCCCGGTAGACCAGCATGGCCGTACCGTGGCCGGAAGCGTCATAAAACAGGCACCGGAATTCCTTCTTCTTCACATCCTCATTAATTTGCAGGGAGGGATGCTGGCCGCCCTTCTCCGGAAAGTGCATGATGGAGACGTAAACGGGTTCCTCTCTTCCCCGCTCCGGCAGGGAAGAAGCTCCATGCCGCACCGGCTCCCCGTGAACAGGGAGCTCTTTGTCCGGCATGGGAATCTCTTCTATTTTCCACCAGAGCAGGCGCCCGTCTTTCATGTCCCAGGTATGGCGGGTATATGACCGGAGGCCGGAGAGAGTCCAGGATTCATCCCTGCACGCAAACAGCCCCTCAGGCTTGTGGGAAAAGGTCCACTCATTGAAGTTCCGTCCGTCCGGAAAGGAAACGTCGCAAATTTCCCCCATATTTTTACCTTTAGGGTCAAAGCAATAGGACGTACGGTACAGGGCCTTGGCCCTGCCTGCCTGCCAGGCGCCGTATCCCAGCCTGACCACCGTGGAGGAACGGTGGTCCACCGTCACCCGGCACAATCCCGGAAAGAACGGCTCCGGAATACCCGCCTCGTCAAAAAAAATGAAGGTCAGGGCGCCGTCCAGATGAACCTGCATCGCTTTCCAGCCTTCCTCCTCCTCCCAGGCGGCATCGGGCACCAGGCCCAGGCCGTCCTTCTCCGTTTTCAGAACACATGGATCATTGGCCAGCCGCCCCGCCGCCAGATAACGGTCACATTCCTCCAACGTCCGGGGAATGGCCTCTTCCCACTGTTCCGCCAGCATTTTCTCCATCGGCAGGCATTCCGAAGCGGGGAGTACGGGAACAGGCTCCGCCGGAGCAGCGGAAACAGCCCACGCGGATGATGTACAGACGGCCAAAACCGCACTCAGCAAGGCAGCACCATGAACAGACATGTCTGCCCACTTCATACGGCAGGAAGCCCCGGGCCGCAATCCTCTTTTCCGGTTCGCGGCATATTTAGAGTGTTTCCTGTCATTCAAGCGCCCCGCCCGGCATGAAAAACCGGGCGGAACATGACGTTCCCCCGGTTCCGTGCAACTGCTGGATACATCAATCGGCGGCATGTAACTTCCGGCCTTCCGCCGGAAACGGTTAAAGGTAGCTGCGCACCACGCCGGAGACGCGCTCCCGGGCGGCGGCAATGCGCTTGCGCAGTTCAAGCGTGTAGGCCTCCATGTCCCGGATGGGGGACTGGGCCACGCCGGAAATCATGGCCGCCTGGGCCACTGCCGGGCATTCCCATTCAATGATGCGGGGATCAATGGGCTTGGGAATCACGTAGTCAATGCCAAAGCTGAGGGGCGTGCCCCCGTAGAGGTCCACCACCTCCTGCGGAACGGGCTCCTTCGCCAGATCAGCCAGCGCGCGCGCGGCGGCAATCTTCATCTGTTCATTGATGACAGTGGCGTGCACGTCCAGGGCGGCGCGGAAGATGAAGGGGAAGCAGGAGACGTTGTTCACCTGGTTGGGCCAGTCGGAACGTCCGGACCCCATGATGCAGTCCGGACGGGCCTTCTTGGCATCCTGGTACGTGATTTCCGGGTCCGGGTTCGCGCAGGCGAAGATGATGGGTGAAGGCGCCATGAGCTTCACCATGTCCTGCGTGAGCAGCCCCTTGGTGGAAAGCCCCAGGAACACGTCCGCCCCGGTCAGGGCTTCATCCAGAGAGCAGTCCTCCGACTGGGAGAACTGGGCCTTGGTGGCGTGCAGGTCAATGCGCCCGGTGTGAATCAGCCCCTTGGAGTCAAACATGTAAATGTGTTCACGGCGAACGCCCAGCGTCATGTAAAACCGGGCGCAGGAGATGCCGGCAGCCCCGGCGCCGACCACCACCACCTTCATGTCTTCCAGCTTGCGGCCCGTCAGTTCCGCAGCGTTCAGGAGGGCCGCTCCGGAGATCACCGCCGTGCCGTGCTGGTCGTCATGGAATACGGGGATGTTCATTTCTTCCCGCAGGCGGTCCTCCACCATGAAGCATTCCGGGGCCTTGATGTCTTCCAGGTTAATGGCGCCGAAGGTGGGTTCCATCGTCTTGATGACCTCGATCAGCTTTTCCGGCTCCTTCACGTTCAGTTCAATGTCAAAAACGTCAATATCCGCGAACACCTTGAACAGGACCCCCTTGCCTTCCATCACCGGCTTGGCGGCGTCCGGACCGATGTTGCCCAGGCCCAGCACGGCGGTGCCGTTGGTCACCACGCCCACCAGGTTGGAGCGGCCCGTGTACAGGGCGCTCTGGGATGGGTCCTCCTGAATGCGGAGGCAGGGTTCGGCCACGCCCGGGGAATAGGCAAGCGTCAAATCCCGCTGCGAAAAGCAGGGCTTGCAGGGCAGCGTTTCCACCTTGCCGGGGCGGGGCTGGGAATGGTACTGCAAGGCATCTAATCTGATATCGGAACTCATGATCGTAATGGAAAAACGGAAAATCGAGCCTTGCTTGCACCACATAATCACCATGGTTTCAAGCAAATAATCATTTAATCGCGTCACACGCCGGGACTGAAAAACGGCTTTTTACATTGAAAGAGGCTTCCGGATATGGTAGTAAATAGCCGGATTATCAATTGCCTCGTGACCATGGAAACCACTCCCCCCCTGCCTTCCGGATTTAACATCAACGGCTATCTTATTCAGTCCCTGAAGCAGACGGATTCCCTCTGCCACGTTTACTACGCATCGGACGCCGGCCACGTTCAGTACCTGGTCCGCGAGTTCTGCCCGCAGGGCCTCGCCGTGCGCGACCCGGAAAGCGGAAAACTGCGCTATCCGGAAACCACGGACATTGAACGGGAAGTCCTCCCGCTGAAAAACGATTTTGAAGCCCAGTTCCGCACCGGCTCTCTGGGGGAAATCCCCGCCCTGGGCACCCTGTACCTGGTTTATGCCCTGCCCGGCGTCCATCCGGAGCAGCCCGCGGCCCCGGCTCCACCGGTGGAACCCCTCCAGCGCGACCAGAGAGCCCTGGCTACTCCCGGACCGTCGGCAGCTCCGGCACACTCCATCCCCCTTCCCCAGCCCCGGAAAAAGAAAAGCTCCGCCGGGCTATGGATTCTCCTCCTGATTCTTCTTGGAGCCGCCTACGGCCTTTACCATTACACGCAGACCCCGGCAGAAGAGCCTGCCGCTGCGCAGGAGGCCGCCAAGCCCCAGCACAAGAAGGAAAAGAAGGAAGCCCCCAAGGCGGAAAAGAAAGCTGCCCAGCCCGCCGTGGAGGCGGAAGACCCCTTTGAACAGGAAACCGCCGCCGCGGAAAACGGCGCACCCGCTGGAGAAGAACAGCCGGAAGAAACCCCGTCCGCGGATGCCCCTGCGGAGGAGACCGGGGACGATTCCGCCGTTTCAGCCGAAGAGCCTGCTCCGGAACCTGAAGAGGCCGCGGAAGATACCGAAACGCCCGCTGCGGAAGAACAACCGGTCCCCGCCGTTCCCGCCAAGCAAAAGGAAACTCCCTCCGCCGCCCCGGCGGCACACGCCGCCGCCAAACCGGCTCCCGCTGCGCGGCCCCGCGGAAAAGCCGTCAAGCAGACCACCAACATGGGGGACGTGAACGCCTACGTGAAGAAATTCGCCAAGGCCATGACCCTCAATCAATGGAGAAAGCAGTACGCCAACATGTACACCAGCTGGTTCGGCGGCAATGAAGAGGTAGCCAAAGGCTGGATCACCACCTTCGGCCCGCTGGGCTTCCGCGCCCGCGGACTGGACTCCTCCTGGCCGGACGCCAATTTCCGGAGCTTCGTCCCCAAGTCCCTTCAGGACCCCAACGGAGAACCGGTAGCCAACATGTACGTGGTCACCCAGGTGATTGAGGGCTCTCCCGCAGAAAAATACGTGAAGGAAGGTGACGTGATCCTGGGGATTGACGGCCAGCCCTTCAAGACGTCCCTCAGCCTGGACGTTCCCTACGGCCCCTACCAGCACCAGGACAGGCGCGGCCTGGACATGCACGCGGGCCTTCTGGTGGACAAGGCGGAAGGCGCCGGGAAAATCACCCTCAATGTCATCCCCGCGGAAAACGTGGAAAAAATCCAGGGCATCCCCCCGCTCTGGAAGGAAGTCTTCCGGGAGGAACGGGCCAGAAAGCCCATTGCCCTCTCCATTCCGGTAAAGGGCGGCCAGCAGCTCCGCCTCCATGTGGATGACGGAGGCAACGGCATCGGCAGTGACGGCTTTGAATGGTCGGACCTGAGGCTGGAAGGCTCCGGAGCGCCCATTCCGCTGACCAAACTCAAGCCGCTGCAATACAGCGTGGGTTACGGGGCGGCCAAGTACGACCCCGAACGCAAGGTGTGGCTGGCCCATGCCGTCTCTTCCCTGGTCTTTGACATCCCCAAGGGGGACTGGAAGCTGAAAGGCACCGGAACGCCCGGCGGCGCGGCTTCCGTAGGCGTCACGGTACAGGTGGGCGGCTCCTCCTCCCTGCCGGATGAAGTGAAAAAATACGTGAAAAACGTCACGTTCAAGATTCCCCAGCTGGGCACGTACGCGCCCGGTTTCCCCAAAAACTGCGCCAAAAGCAAGGCCGTGGTCCACATGATGAGCGAATGGCTGGCCGCCCAGCAGCGGGAGGACGGCTCCTGGGAGCGCCCGGGCGGCTATTGCGGCAACCATTATGATACGGGCTGGGCCGGACTGGCCCTGATGGCCACGGGCAACCCCAAGTATGACCCCGTCATCAAAAAAGCCGCGCAGTACATCGCCTTCTCCGGTTCCCAGTGCTGGTGGGCCGTCCCCCAGGCCTCCGCGGGCATCTTCCTGTGCGAATACTGGCTGCGCTACCGGGACAACTCCGTGCTTCCGGCCATCCGCAACGGCGTGCAGCGCATGAAGAATGAAGTCCTTTACGGGGACTTCGTCACCGGGCACGGCATCCACCCCGGCTACGCGGGCACGGGCGTCAGCATCGGCGGCTCCCACATGTGCCTGTTCCTGGCGCTGGCCAGCAAGACCCCGGCGCGCACGGAAGACGACGTGCTGGACAAGATGATGGACCACGCCCAGTCCATCTGCCCCACCGGCATGGGACCGTACGGCCGCATGACGGAAGCCTTCACCTTTGAACCCAACCGCGAATGCGGAGGCACCTACTCCGGCCGCCACGGTCCGTATTACATTGCCTCCCTCATCTGCGGAGGACCGGAACTGTACACCAAAAACAGCCGCATCATGTACGGGGAAGGCCCCATTGGCGGGTGCGACCAGGGCCACTCTTCCGAGACTCTCTCCATCATGTGGGCCCTTCCCGCCTACTGGCGCACCAGCCCGGAAGCGTACTACAAGAACATGGAGGCCTTCCGCTGGAAGCTGACGCTTCTGCGCCCGTTTGACGGCGGCATGATGCAAAACCCCAACCGCCTGGAACTGATGACGGCGGACCCCGTCATAGGCACCTACATCCGCACCAGCGTCTGGATCACGGCGCTGTGCGCGGAACGCCAGAACCTGGCGATCACGGGCAAGCCGGAATTCCAGGCAAAATCCTTCCGGAAGGTCCCACCCATTATTGACACGGAATCCCGCTTCCTGAATACCTACGTCCGCAACTGGTCCATGGTGAACGCGGCGCTGGGTGCCAAGGCGCCCGGTTCCCTGAAATCCGCCATCCGGGAACTGAAAAACGTTCCGGTGGAACAGGGCAGCCGCTTCAAGCTCATGAGCATCGTCAACTCCCGGGCCCTCCCCATCGCCAAGGCCATCATGGGCATCCCCGGTCTGGACCAGCTCACCAAGGCCACCTGTGCGGAAATGATCCTGGGCATGGACGTGCGCATCTTCTTTGAACCCAAGCGGAAGGATGACAAGCCCCAGCCGGGGGAATACTCCCTGAACGTGGACGTCCAGCAGCCGCTGGGAGGCCGCGCGCTGGGGCTCCAGCGTGACAAGGAGCTGGAGGGCAAGGCCAATTCCGCCTACAAGTACGACTTTGCCGGCACGGTGCAGTTCAGCGATACCACCACCTTCTCCCCCATGGAGACCATCTCCTGGACACCTGATTCCAAATTCGGCGGCCAGTGGAACGTATACTCCTACAAGAAGGAACTCAGCGGCCCCACCCAACCGGGCGTGCAGAAAATGAGCGCCAAAGTCAAATGGCGCGTGAATGACCTGGACGTGGAATATGACCGCCCCATAGCCGTGGGCGGCTTTGAAGTGGGCTGCGGTGAAAAAGCCCAACCGGTCACCAACTGCAACCACCTGTGGGTGCCGGGCATCCTGATCCGCGACCACGGCAACTGGGGATGCTCCTTCCACCTGCCGGACGGCACGTACATCTCCGCCGCCTCCCAGGGCAACCAGATTGAGGTGTATGATGAAACGGACAAGAAGAAGGAAAAAACCTGGGTTTCCCCGAACGACTCCTGCCTGACGCAGGGTTCCCGCTGCCTGTTCCGCGTTTCCACGGACTGGCACGGCCTGGAGTGCCGCGTGCGCGAACTCAAGCTGCTGGGGAGCGCCACGGAGGAAGTCACGGACTACAAGCTGAAAGCCTCCACCGGAGGCCATGTGGACACCGCCAAACTGCTGGACCGGGACGCCACCACCATTGAGGAGCTGGACGCCTCCACCACGGAGGACGATCCCCTGGTGCTGGAACTCACCCTGAAATCCCCCGCCTCCCTGCGTGCTGTGGACATCAAGATTGAAAAGGGCTACAACCGCCTTGTCATTGAAGCCAACAAGGGCGGCAAGTGGATTCCCATTCACTGGGGCTCCCTGGGAGCCGCCACGGCCGGCGTCAGTGATGCGCAGAAAGCCATGTACGCCAATGAGCCGGAAGTGCTGCGCATGCTCCAGCTTCCGGGCAACGGATTCATCAAGTGCATGAGGACGTTTGAACCCATTACCACCAACAGGCTGCGCGTCAAACTCTTCCAGAAGGGCGGGAAAGTCCGCCTGGCGGAACTGCACGTGTACAAGGCGGACACCGCCAAACCCGCCGTTTCCAAGCAAATGGCCGCGGCCAACTGAAGCAGCATCCCCTTCCCCTCCAGGCGCCGCCGCACCATAAGTGCGGCAGCGCCTTTTTCATGACTGGAAAACGCCAGGAGCACCACAGGACCACGCTGTTTCAATACAGAGAAGGCGAACGATATTCTTTCCTCTTAAATCAAAGGGCATCCCGTGGATGACCAGCCTTTCCAGTTCCGCATGGCATGCGGCGCTTCCGGCGTGTTTTCTCCGGGATTTCAGTACTTCTGCACGGGAGAAGAAGACAAACCGTTCTCCGCGCCGTCATCCGCCTGCCGGCACAGGGCCTCCGCACGGCGCAGGCAGGAATCCCACGGGGAGGCCTTTTCCGGGAATGGGAAGCACAGGGAGTCGCTCAGCTTCTCCACCCGTTTGGAGGAATCATCCCGGTCGTAGGCGTTCATATCCTCCAGGCGGGCAGCCAGGCTATCCAGCCACGGGAGGGGTTCATGGCAGATCAGGGGGAGGTCGCACCCGGCCTTGAGGGAAAGCAGGGCCGCTTCATCCGGAGCGTACTGCGCCGCAATGGCTCCCATGCACAGGTCATCCGTAAACACCACGCCCCTGAAGCCCAGCCGGTCCCTCAGAAGCCCCCTGATCACCCGTTCGGAAAGGGTGGCCGGGTAATCCGGATCAATCTGCGGCAGCATGATATGGGCGGACATGATGGCGGGCAGCTCCGGACACAGCGCCAGGAAAGGCAGCAGGTCCGTCTCAAACAACTCCCGTTCATTCAGGTCAACCACGGGAAGACTGAAATGGGGGTCCGCCTGGGCGCGTCCCATGCCGGGAAAATGCTTGCCGCAGCTCTCCACGCCTCCCCGGCGCAGATTGGCGGAATAAACGCCTCCGCGTGAAATCACGTCCTGGGCATTGTCTCCCCAGCAGCGGCCCGGCAGCGCGTTGGAGGCGGCAGGATCATGGCAGATATCCAGCACCGGGGCAAAGTTCAGATTCACCCCCAGGCAGCGGAGCGCCAGGGCCGTCACGGCGCCCAGCTCCACAATGCCGTTAAAACCGCTCCGCCGCGCCAGGGACGCCGGGGAAGGAAGATTCAGGCCGAGGGCTGCGGTGCGCACCACACGGCCGCCCTCCTGGTCAATGGCAATGACGGGATGGTGGCGGCAAAGTTTCCGCAGCGTTTCCGTCAGCTTCCGCACCTGCTCCACGGAAGCCACGTTCCGGGAGAACAGGATGAAGCCGGCCGGCTGCAAACGCAGGATGGCCGCCTCCTCTTCCGCGCCCACTTCATGGCCGCTAATGCCGATCAGGGCGGGGAGCATGAACGGAAAAAAAGATTACTTGCCCAGAAGGGACGTCCGGGTATACAGGGTATACACGGGAATGCCGCGTTCCTCAATCGCCTGGCGGCCGCCTTCCTCACGGTCCAGCAGCACCAGGGCGGCGGCAACCCTGCCCCCTTCCGCCTCAATGGCGTCAATCGCCTTCAGGGTGGAACCGCCCGTGGTAATAACGTCGTCCACGACGATGACGGTATCTCCCGCCTGGAAATTGCCCTCAATGCGCCGGCCGCGGCCATGGTCCTTCGGCTCCTTGCGCACGGTGAACACCTGGAGCTTCTTTCCAGCCCCCTCCAGGGCGCTCGTCATGCCGACGGCCAGGGAGATGGGGTCGGCCCCCATGGTCATGCCGCCGATGGCCGCAACCTCCGGAAAACGGGGAAGAATCTCCTCCTGAACCAGCTTCCACCCCAGCGCGCCCACCAGCGTGGCCCCCACGGGGTCCAGGGCGGTCATGCGGCAGTCCACATACAGGTCGGAAACCTTGCCGGAGGCCAGCGTGAAAGTTCCCGTGCGCACGGATTTTTCCAGAAGAATGCTTTTCAGAAGGTCGTATTGTTCACTCATGAAGATAGGAATGGATGAAATGGCTCCGCCGTGTATAACAGATGCCCCCGGAATAAGCAACGGATAACAGCATGCAAATCTTGACAAAAAGGCGGCGAGGCTCCATAACCTGCCTGTCATTCCCCCGTTCCCATGAAATCCGGCATACTGGCATTAGCTTCTATCAGTTCCATTCTCGTTTCCTGCAATCCGTACGGAAGGCCCCCGCTCTTTGATAAAATAGCCGGGAAAATCCAGGGCGCGTCCGGGCAGGACAGCTACCTGTCCGGTGTGGGAACCACCTCCGGGGTCAACACGGAGCTTCCGCCGGAAGCCCGCCTGGGCCAGGGATACTGGGACCTGCCGGCGGGCACTCAGGGGGAAAAGCACATCATCATTGACCTCAAGCAGCAGAAAGTCTTTTACTACGTAGACGCCACGCTGGTGGGCGTATCCCCCATGTCCTCCGGCAAGGAAGGCTATGGTACCCCCAGGGGCACCTACAAGATCATCCAGAAGGACGCCAACTACAAATCCGGCACTTACGGCGTCCTGCGCAGCAGGGCCACCGGAGCCGTGGTGAACGGGGACTATAACGCCCGGTCCAGCGGCCCGCCCGCGGGAACGTATTTTGACCCGGCTCCCATGCCCTACTGGATGCGGATTACGGGCGGCTACGGCATGCATGTGGGCTTCGTCACCGGGTACCCGGTCAGCCACGGTTGCGTGCGCCTGCCGGCGGACATGGCCAAGACATTCTTTGAACACACCCCCCTGGGCACCAAGGTCACCATCCGGTAGCCCTTCCCTGCGGCTCCTTCTGCCGCAAAGATGAAAAAAGCCCCTGCCAGCTTCTGTAACACGGAGCGTCCCCCCTCACTGCCCCCGGTGCGTCATGGCACACCGGGGGCATTCCGTTTCATCCGGCGGCTTATGGCACACCTTCCGCACTCCGGAATTGACAAGCGGTTCCGGATCTTTTTAAATACATGAGTCTTTGATCTTTTGATTCGTCATGACAACCCCTCAAACCCCAGCCCTCCCGTCCCACTTCAACATAGGCGGCTATAGAATCACGGCGCTTGTAGAAAGCGGTCCGGATTATAATCTGTACCAGGCCCTTTCCCCGGAAGGACAGGCCGTGCTGGTGCGTGAATTCTTCCCCCAGGGCCTTGTCACCCGTGACCTGGCCAGCGGGGAACTTTCCCCCGTTCCGGGAAATGAAGCTCAATTCTCCCAGGAGCAGGAAGCCTTTGAAGCCCGGTACTCCGCCAATGCGGAAGGCAAGATGAGGGGCTTCGGAACCGTACTTTTCCTCTACCCGCTGGCACAGCCGCAGGTTCAGGCTGCGGCACAGCCCCAGCCGGCCGTAGCGCACGCCCAGGCCCTGCGCCCGGCCAAAAAACCGCAGCAGCCCCAGCTCCGGAAGCCCGTGGCCGGCCCGATCGCACCCGGCGCGCCGCTGCCCAAGTTAAAACGTTCCGGCGGCTTCCCCGTCATCACGGTCATCGTCACGGGAATGCTCGCCCTCTTCGGCTTCCTGGGCTACCAGATACTCAAGGACAAAAAGGAACCCGTCGCCAAAACCGTCGCTCCTCCGGTAGTGGCTCCCCCCAAGCCCAAACCCAAGCCCGTTGCGCCCAAGCCGGAACCCGTGGTGGTTGCCCCGGAACCGGAACCCATCGTCGTGGCGCCTGAGCCGGAACCTGAGCCTGAGCCGGAACCGGTCGCGCCCGATCTTTCCCCCTCCCCGCAAGTCATCGCCATGGAAAAGGCGCTGCGGGAGGAAGCCATGGCCTCCAAGGGCAAATTCTCTGAAAAGCTTCTGGCTAAATATCCCCTTTATGCGGAAGCCTACGTGCGCGACTACGTGAAAAAGCGCGGCGGCACCTTCTCCCCGGACTTTGAAAAATGGCTGAAAAACACGAAAAACAACCGTGAAGTCTTCGCCATGTTCTTCCCGCCGGACCCCAGCGTCGCCACCAACGTGGCCTTCATGATTGACGAACTGGGCCTGGAAACAACGGAAAAATACAACCAGCTCGTTCTGGCCTTTGCGGTGGGGCGCCGTGAATTCGGCATGGGCGCGTTCGACCTTACCCAGCAGGGCCGCTACATTGACGCCCTGGGCAAACTGAACGGCCTGAGGTCCTCCGGCGCCATGCCTCCGCCTGCGGACCTGTACTGCGCCGGAAAGCCTCCCGTGAACTGGTACGGGAACGCTCCGCGCACGGTGGATGAAGAATGCTACAAGAAGGTGGAAGCCTACCTGGACCGCAAGAAAATCACGCCCAAGCAGGCCTGGATCAACAAATACCCCACCGTCTCGGAAATCGGGGACACCGCCATCACGGAAGGCAACCTGGCCGGCTTCCTGCATGAATACCTGTACCGCCACGGCCAGCTGAGACGCAAGAGGGACCCGTTCCCCACCCCGGTGGAATTCTTCACCTACCTGGTGGACAAATATGAAAACTGCGGCAAGCTGCGGGACGTGGACCGCAAGCGCGTGGAATGGACCGGCGTCTCCCTGGAAGGGACGCCCTGGCCGGCCATGATGGCCCTTTCCGAAACGCGCCCCCTGCGGGAATGCGACAGCGTATGGGAGCGCTACATGGGCCAGCGCGGCCCCACGCGCCTGTGGCTGTACGGCCCCTACCGCATGGATGACGACAAGGAGCCGCCCATCCTCTTCAGCTTTGACCCGGACCCGGAATGGTCCCGCGAGTCCAATGAACGCAAGCTCCATGAAGGCGGCGTATGCGGCACCATGTCCCTCATCTCCCGCAACTCCCAGATTGCCCGCGGCATTCCCGCCGCTCCGGCCGGGCAGCCCGGCCACGGCAACCTGATGACCACCAACTTCAACGGCAACGGCTGCTGGCTGAGCGTAGGCCAGAGCGTGGACACGCTGAAAGCCACCACGGGATTCTGGTACTTCCGGGACTCCAAGGCGCCGCGCACCGGCAACGCGGAATACCAGTCCGGACTGGCCCTGTCCATGAACATCGACTACGAGAAATTCATCGACAGCCGCTTTGCCATGAACATCTACAAGCTGGCGGGCGCGGGCTCCTCCACGGAAGAAGCGGAAGACGCTTCCGCCGCCCTCCCCAGGGAATTCACCCAGACCGCCATGAGAACCGTTCTCAAGGCCAACCCGTTCTATACGGAAGCCTGGTACACCCTCTTCAAGCAATCACCCCAGGACCTCATGGGGGCCACCAAGATGGTGGATGAAGTACGGGAAGCCCTCCCGGACGGCATGGGCATCAGAAAACTCTGGAAAACGCGCAAATACGTTTCCTCCGTAGGCCGCGGGGACAAGAACGGCAAGGAAATGCTGGCCAACCACGCCAAGGAATACGTCAACGTGCTCTGCTCCGTGATTCTGGAAAACGCCCTGAAGCAGGAACATGACTACAAGACCTTCCAGTGGGCGGACCTCATGTCCTGGCTCAAGTCCGAGTCCAAGCGCAACTCCTACCCGGAGCCGCAGGCCGCCTACCAGATAGCCTATGCCAAGGCCCAGGGCACGGACCGGCTCAAGAGGACCGTGGACAGGGGTTTCAAGAAAGCCGTCAACTTCTACCGGGATGAAAACAACGCCCTGAACGCGCCCAAGGACGTTGACCAGGAGGAAATGTCCTTCTCCCTGGACGCCCTGTGCCTGGCCCTGCCCAAGGACGAACTGCTGCCCTGGATGAAGAACATGGTGGACTCCTGCCCGGACGGTTTCAGGTACAAGCCCAAGAACAAGAAGGAAACGAAGATCCACCCCTTCTACAGCGCCCTGACGAAGAACTACATGTCCCTGGCTGACGGCACGGAAAAATCCCGCGTCAAGAAGGAGATGAAAGACTCTTCCGCCAGGATTCTGGAACTCTCCCAGAAAAAGAAGGGAGAGGGGGAAGAAAACTCCGGACGCCGCCGGAGACGCTGATCCCCTCCGCCCCCGTGCACCTTTACGTTCACATCCCCTTCTGCCACCGCATCTGCCCGTACTGCGCCTTCTTCAAGCACACGCCGGCCTCCACGGACATGAAACTCTTCATCCGTGCGCTGGCGCGGGAGGCGGAATCCCGCGCCGCGGCCCTGTCCATGGACCGCGGGGGGGAAACGGCCACGCTCTACTTTGGCGGCGGAACGCCCTCCATGCTCTCGGATACCCATCTGGGGCGCCTCATGGAAACCCTGGACCGCCTGGTTCCCGTGGACAGGCTGGACGAATTCTCCTTTGAGGCCAACCCAGCCACCTTTACGGAAAAGAAGGTGCGCTTCTGGCGCAGCCTGGGCATGAACCGGGTCTCCCTGGGCGTTCAATCCCTGGACGCCCGCATCCTGCACCTGCTGGGGCGGGAGCACACGCCGGAACAGGCCCTCCATTCCGTGGAAATGCTGAAAAACGCAGGCATGCCCCAGGTCAACATGGACCTCATGTTCGCCATTCCGGGGCAGACGCTCTCCACCTGGGAAGCCACCCTGCGGGAAGCCGTCCGCGCCGGAACGGACCACGTCTCCGCTTACAACCTCACCTATGAGGAAGACACGGAATTCTTCCGGAGCCTGCTCCGCGGAGAAAAGCGGCAGGAGCCGGACGAAGACGCGGCCTACTTTGAACTGGCGGAAACCATACTGGAAGCGGCGGGCATGCGCCATTATGAAACCTCCAACTACGCCCGGGAAGGCTGCCGCTCCCCCCACAACATGGCTTACTGGAAAGGAGAGGACTACGTGGGCATAGGCCCCGGCGCGGTCAGCACCATCAACGGCGTGCGGTACTCCAACACGCGGGATACGGACGCCTACATGCACAGCACGCTGGAGACCGGCCTACCCCTCTCCGACCAGGAGCCCGTCACCGCGGAAGACTACCGCCTGGAACGCATCGCCCTGATGCTCCGGACGGATGAAGGGCTTCCGCTGAAATACATCCTTCCGGAATCCCTTCCCCTGCTGGAACAATACAGGGAACTGGATTTGGCGGACATTTCCCCGGAACAACGGCTCATCCTGAAAGGCCGCGGCCGCCTGCTGGTGGACGCCATTGCCGCGGAGCTGTGCTGATTGGCGTTATTTTTCCAACTTAATATCAATAAGTTGGAAATAAATTAAGAAATGCTTGAAATTGATTTCTTGACATTTTCCATTTTTTATCGCCCATTATACCATAAATAGACAGATATGTTCCATGCATCCGCTATTCAACATTTACCCTGTTTCTTTTCTGGCAGGACTTGTCTTCCTGTTGCAGGCCCCCTTTAACCACGCATGGGGAAACAAGCCTCCGGCATCAGCCCAGGAACCCCAAACCTTCATCCTGCCCCTTTACCTGAAATCCGCACCTCTTTCTGAAAAAAGGCAGGTCTTCCGGAAATCCCTATCCGCCTTTCCTTTTGCTGAAAAGAACCCGAGAATCCATCATTTTGTACGGGAATATCCGGCATTGGCCTTTGACGAAGGCGTATCTCTTTTCGTTCAGCGGACTGCCATGGGACAAACACCCGGTGATGTTTGCGCCCGTCTCAATGAATTGACCGCCCTGATGCGGCATAGGAATATGCAATCAAGGCAGCGCCGCTCCTGTCTTACGGGATTTTTGGAAAACGCCTTTCTCCGGACGTACTCTTCCCGGTACTCCCCCATGGATATGGAAGCTTTATCGCTTTGCGCCCTGATGGAACTGGAAATGGAGGAAGGATGTCCGCCAAGCCTCCGGAGCCGCATCTTAAAAATTTGGGAAAGCGCGGCAATATCCATGGAAAAAGGAACCGGCCTGCAAAGAAAACTGGCGGCTCTTTTATTTATAAGGACACTGCGGTACGGAAAAGAAGATCCTTATTTAATGGCCCGTTGCGGATATCGGTTAGCCAATCTTTATATACGCATGAAAGAACCGCAAAAAGCCCGGTGGGCGGCATCCTTTATTCCGCCTATCCGGGGCATGGAAGGTTCCCGTGCCTTAATTCAGAAATGGACAACACCCGCTTCCAACAAAAAAAAATCGTAAAAAATAACCTCATTCAACCTGCCTGATCATCATATGGACAAAGCATTAATCTCCCGATGTTTTTTTCAAATGCCTGTTTTGCTTGCAGTTGCCGGCATTGCTGCACTCTCTGTCCTCCACGCAAAAGGACAACAAGTTTATGAAGGGAAGACAACAATGGAAGCTTCCCTGTCTCCGGTTGAAGTGGTAGCCAATCTTTCCCAGCTTGCAGATAAATTGAAACAATGCTGCGCCGGAGAACTGAAAATTCCCAATACGACGGAAGTAACCGACCCCAAATCACCCTCCACGATTTCATATAACGGGAAAATTTCCCTCAAGGATTTTAAGGATGAACGTATTTCCCAACCTACAACAGTTGCCTGGCTTTCCCTGATTTCCGATGACGGCTGCGACATCACTTATACTACGGAACAAGGTGAAAAAACAGACTGGCTGAAGGAACATGGACAAGGACATGACATTTCCAAAGGCCGCCGGGACTGTCCGCATGTCCTGAAAGCGGGATCTTATCAATTCCAGATCAAATACTCGCAAACCTATTACAATCCAAAACCGGGCACAAGTGACTTGGACGGCATCAGCCTTGTAGTTGCTCCCATTGTCGTTGATGTGTGCATAGGAGAAAAAACGGTTCCCGCCCGCAAAAGCCACCTCTTTTTAGAGAAAAAAACCCAGCTCCGGCTTGCTATTAATAAAACTTACCTGGCGAATGGCCCTTCCGAAGATTCCGGAGGCATCCCCATCAAATGGGAAGCTCAAGCTTACTCCAAATGCCCTCAGCGATTTAATGGAGTCATTCTGGCACGCAACCATACGTTCCAACCCAACAATGGCGCCTGGAAACCCATCGGCAAAGGACCGTGCATCACCTATACTCCGACAGAAGTAGAACTAATCCGTGTGATAATTGGTGACAAAATCTTTTACTATGAAGGAATTCCCAATCGCCTGGGGGAAGTTTACTGGGCCATCCGTCCTTGTCAGGGCCTGCCCATGGCAAACCATCATTTTCTGTTATTTGTTCCTGACGACCCGGAAAAATTAAATCTCCCAAACCCCGGACTTGCCGACTGCAACGCCATCCCAAAAATGAAAATCATCACTATCGGAGGAGATGCAGGAGCGGAAATCAAATACCAAAAAAAGCTCAAAATCATCCCAGCTGCCGGGACCGTTTATTATAAGTGGATTTATGAATCCCTATCTCCCCCATTTGCTCAAGCAGGTATAGCCAGCAAATATATTGATTGCTTAACTAACATGGTTTACCATAAAAACGACAATCCTGATATAGCGGCTGTTGAAAACTGGTTCAAAAACCAGCATGACAAAAAATTTACAAATTTCACAAATATCATAGCTATTCAGAACAAGGAACTATTTCAAAAAGTTCTTCATTTTTCACAAAGTTATAATGAGCAGGAACGATATCTAACCAATCCACCAACTAACCGAAATCCAGAAAGTACAGAAAATGGATCAAATTGTGCTTCCTTAGTTTCTTCTATTTTACAATATAGTGGAGCAACTTGGGAACAGGTACTTGAAGCAGCTGACACAAACGGCATTGATGTTGGAGAACGCCGTCTTATCCCTATTAAACGTTTCAACCCCTAATTTCCATGACACAATCAACCACCATAGCATTCTTATCGTCGGCTTTTATATATTTCTCAGTTTGCCAGGGAGATATTTGTCAAATCAATGGTCTGAGTCCAGAAGATTTGAAAAATCTCTCTTATGATCCTCCAGGGAATGAATTGCTTTCTGAGGCACAAGATAAAAAAGCATGGCAGACATTCGTTGAAACCTATGAAGCGCCTGTAGGCAAAGTACAGGATTGGTATAATTCCATTAGGGACAAAGATTCTGCTGATGCTGCAGCCGATGCGTTCAAGATAGATGTCCTGCCAATTCTTAAAAAGCTGACGGGACGTTCTGCTGATATAAAGAAACAAGTCCTTGCTATTCCAGCTTCTTCTGAAATGCAAAAACTCATTCTTTCACGTATCCTCACATTGCAGAGCCGCTTGCTAGTAATTTTTCTTCCTATGCAAGACAGTAAAAAGTCAAGTTCCGATGCTTGTTATCATGGCAGCGAAAAACTCTTTGACATATTTCTAGGTCTAACGTCAACAACAGCCATGGACATTTCAAAATTTATTGAAACTCAAAATGAAGACCAGGAAAGCATTGAAGCAGCTTTCAAAGAACCATGGACAGAGACATCATCTTCTTAAAAAGCAGTTTACAGAGAAATTGCGTTGATCTCTATTAAATTTCCATCCTTTTTTTATTCTTCCCTCAATTAAGTTCCACTTACCATGTATTAATAGTGTTTCTTTGCCTCACCTGCGTGCTCTCATCCAGGAACCGCCACAAATCAATAACTTAGCCATTGCACAGAGAAAAGTTGCACAGAATAAATGTTTATTCCCCTTCATTCAGGAACCCTGTCATGCTTCCATAATCTGATGATCTTGGAATACTCCATCATTCTCACATTTGCATCTTCCCTCTTTATTTATTATTCAGCGTGCTATGGGGACACCTGCCAAATCAATGGACTGGAACCGGAAGTCTTGAAAAGACTTTCTTATAATCCGCCCGGCAAGGAATTGCTCTTCAACGAACAGAATCAAAAAGCGTGGCAGACATTCGTTGAAACCTATGAAACACCTGTAGGCAAGGTACAGAATTGGTATAATTCCATCGTGGATAAAAATTCCGCGGACGCGGCGGCAAAATCTTTTTCTACGGAAGTTTCCCCTATCCTTAAAAAACTTACAGGACCCACTTCCGACATGAAAAAGCAGGTTCTGTCTATCCCTGCATCACCGGAAATGCAGAAATTTATTCTTTTGCGCATTCTCCAGCTTCAAAGCCGCCTTCTGGTTATTTTCCTTCCCATGCAGAATGAAAGGAAAATGGATGGCCACACCTGTTACCGGGGCAGCAATCTTCTTTTCGATACTATTCTGGAACCTACAGCCCAATCAGCCCAGGACGTTGCCAAATTCATTGATTCCCGGTATGAATCCCAAGAACACATAGAGGCTTCATTCAAAGAGCCCTGGTCCGCACCCGCCGAATAAACTTATTAACTATGTACCTGTTCCACACTTTATTCAGCGCAGAATGTGAAAAACACTGGCGGTTCTATTTTGGCAGATAGGGAGCCTCCGCTAGGATATGCTGCCGGAATCCGGCCTTGCCGGACCATTACCGGGAACTGGTTCTGGCGGATGTCTCCCCGCCTGAAGGGCCGCGGCCACCTGCTGGTGGACGCCATTGCCGCGGAACTGTGCTGACGGAGGGAGTTTTTCCCCTGTAAAAAACCGCACACCCGCGGAATTCATGAAAAGCTGTCATGGAAATATTCAGCCCGGGCAATATTATTCTTGGCTTTTTATGATTCGGAGACTACTCTTTTTACAGACAACGGTGTCTGCGTATTCAGATTTTGCCTTCTAATCCCGGCTCTTCGGGAATGCATTAAAGAACAATCAGATCACTTTGTCTTTTGATCATATGAACACAAAAATGTACGTAGGGAATTTGTCCTTCGATGCCACCGAACAGGACCTGAGGGATTTGTTTGGTTCCCATGGCGAAGTGACTGAAGTATTCATTCCGACCGACCGTGAATCCGGAAGGCCCAGGGGTTTCGCATTCGTAACCATGGAATCCGCGGATGCCATGAACAATGCTATTGAGGCCCTGAACGGCAATGAATATCAGGGACGCGCCCTGGTTGTCAATGAAGCCAAGCCCCAGTCAAACACGGGCGGCGGTTTCCGCGGCAACGGTGGCGGCGGCTATGGCGGCGGCGGCAGACGCGACAATAACGGCTACGGCCGTAATCGCCGCTAAAAAACGGAAATTGAGGGAAAGGCATTTGCCTCTCCCTCATCACCACACTTCCAGTAAGGCCCGGTGCTTCATGCTCCTGGCCTTATTATTTTTTATTGCCCATATTAGCCAACACAAGGTAGCAAATAGCTGCACTGGCAGACGCCGCAAACCCGCACGGGAGGGCATTTTTTCAAATCCCGCGAATAAAGCGGCATGAGCTGTAACAGCGTGTTTTCGTAAAGTTGGCACTACAAGCTGTCCCGTGTCCGGACCTGCTTACAGCCCTGGCGGACTGCACCTTTCCCCGAAGCAGTAAAAAGCGGCGGAATATTCACAAGGTAACGCAAGCGGCCGTCGCCAGGTGGATGGGGCGACTCTTTCAACAAAGCAGGTTTTACAGGTTTTCGCGAAGACAAGAAAATGGAAAACCTCAATTAAGAAGGACCCAAGGGGGAACACGCATTATGGCAAAAAGGCGTACCTGACCAGTCGGACAATGAAACTTTGTCAGAATGATTTATCATATGCTAATTTTCCACTGCCCTGAAACATAATCGTTCCGCAGTTTTCAAAACCATTCTTTTTCAAGATATGCTGCATGCGCTCATTCGGGAAATCAGTGTCTACCCGAATCGTTCTGACACCATTTTGAATGCACAATTTTTCAATCAGTTTGAATGCTGTTCCCGTTAGGCCCATTCCCCTGAAGCCCTTGTCAAATGCCATCCGATGAATAACTGCATATGGACCTTCCGTTCTCCATTTTCCTTGAATATTCCGATACGCCGGTTCCCCATCAAAGTCTATACACATATATCCGGCAATTACGCCGTTTATCTTCATGACATATCCCTTGTTACTCTTTATATCATTGCGGATGGTATCCTCATTGGGGTAATCATCCGTCCACTGAACAAAGCCCTGCTCCCTCTGGAACTCTCTCCCCATGCGAATCATGTGATTACACATGTTACAATCTTCCAACTGTGCTACTTCAAGCGTATTCATATTCATCCTGCCTTTCAAATTTTGAGCGAGTCCGCTTTCTCCGCCAAAGGCGGACTAACACACAACTGATCCATTACCTTTCCTTCTAATAGTAGCGTGTGGAAATGTCAAACGACTCATGGTGTTTCATAGCTTCATGGCACTGTGCATAACCCTGTTTGCCCACTTGGACTCCATTCTGCCCTTTTCAAATTGCACCGTACACCACATAAATACTGATTTCACGGGTTTTCCGGCCGGGAAAGGATCCTATCGCCACTAAACATTTACTATTTTTATAGATGCGCCGCGGCATGTATTTCTTCCAGGACCTCCTGCTGTATGGGCGGCGGCCATCCCCCGGCGCCGTTCAAAGGATAAAGCCTCCAAGCCAGGCCACAGCATCCCGGAAGGCAGTTTTTCCACCAGCGGGGCTTCCCCTCCGCTCCTAATCTATCCGGAACTGGCGCGCCATCTTTTTCAGCCACCAGTCCCGGTGCCGCATTTCATCCCTGCTACGTTCCAGTTCCCGGAGCTCGCTTCCGCGCAGGCCGCCCCTCATGTACCGCTCATCCAGCTTGCGCGCTTCCGCGCGCGTATCCTTCCGCAGGGCCTTGTAAAACTGAGCTCCGGTCACCAGGCCGGTGGCGGCCCCGCCCTGGCCCACCAGGTTCATGTAAAGCTTTCTCAGCCTGTTGTAGTCCTCCACCACCCGGTTGTATTTCAGCGCGGCATACTGGTAGCGCTCCTTCCAGTCCTCCGGACCGGGATTCACCAGGCGTTCTTCCACGGAGCCGGGTTCCGGCACGGGAGCCGGGGGGGCCTGCCCGCCGGAGGGCAGAGGCGTGAGAGGGGGAGGCTGGGGAACGGGGCGGCGGCTTGCTTTGGGAATGCCGCTGCCCGTCATGGACAGGGGGGAGCGTTCCGTCAGCAGGCTGTCCATGCGCACCTGTTCCAGCGTTTCCAGCAGATGGGCGCGCTCCTTTTGCAGGGAGGCATTGGAATCACGCTCTTCTGAAAGAGATTTCTTCAGCTTCCCCATGCTGCCGGACATTTCAGAATAGACCAGCGCGTACGCCCCCACGCACCCCAGCAGAAAGCCAAGGCCCAGCATGACGCCCCTTTCCCGCCAGGGCCCGGGACTGCGTTCCGGAGCCGGTTCCGGAACGTCCGGCTCCGGCTCATCATGGGAAGCAGTCAGGTAATGTTCCAGGGGTCCCTCGTCAGGCATGGGCTTGATTCAGAGTTGGGACGTGAAAAACGCCGGTTCAGGCCTGTTCCGGGCGGATGCTGTCCGCGCCGAAGTACGGCACAAGCGCTTCCGGAATGCGGATGGAGCCGTCCGGCTGCTGGCAGGATTCCAGCAGGGCCACGTACAGGCGCGGCAGAGCCGTGCCGGAACCGTTCAGCGTGTGGCAGAACTGGTTTTTGCCGTCCGCGTCCTTGTAACGCAGGCGCATGCGGCGCGCCTGGTAGTCCGTAAAGCAGGAGCAGGAGGAAACCTCCAGATACTGCCCCTGGCCCGGCGCCCATACTTCAATGTCGTACGTTTTGGCGGAGGAAAAGCCGAGGTCGCCCGTGCAGAGTTCAATCACGCGGTAGTGAAGCCCCAGCTTCTGGAGGATGGATTCCGCATGGCTACGGAGCACTTCCAGCTCCCGGAAGGAGTCTTCCGGCTTCAGGATCTGCACCAGCTCCACCTTGTCAAACTGGTGGATGCGGATCATGCCGCGGTTGACGCGCCCGGCGCTCCCGGCTTCCCGGCGGAAGCAGGGCGTGTACGCCGCCATCTTGACGGGCAGCTCGCTTTCCTGCAGAATGGTGTCCCTGTACAGGTTGGTCACGGGCACTTCCGCCGTGGGAATCAGGAACATCTGCTGGTCTTCCGTGCCGTACATGTCTTCCTCAAACTTGGGAAGCTGTCCGGTGCCTTCCATGCACTCCCGCTTGACCACAAAGGGAACGCCCACTTCCTGATAGCCGTTTTCCACGGTCTGCGTGTTCAGCAGGAAGTTGATCAGGGCGCGTTCCAGGCGGGCGCCCGCGCCGCGGTACACTACAAAACCGGAGCCCGTGATCCGCGCGCCGTCTTCAAAGGAAATCATGCCCAGGTTCGCGGCCAGCTCCACATGGTCCTTCGGGTTTTCAATGGCGGGCTTTTCGCCCCACAGCTTGATTTCCGGATTGGCCGTTTCATCCGCGCCCACGGGGCATTCCAGGTGCGGCAGGTTGGGAATGTTCATCAGCAGGGAGGTAAGCTGGGCGGCATTTTCCTCCGCCATGCGGTCCAGTTCCCGGATGCGGTCGCCGATCTCGCGCACGCGCGCTTCAATGGAGGAAGTGTCCTCCCCTTTTTTCTTGAGCATGCCGATCTGCTTGGAGGTGGCATTCCGCTCGGACTGCAACGCCTGCTTTTCCGTCTCGGCATTGCGGCGCGCTTCATCACACGCCAGAACGTCATCAACAAGCTTCCACGCGTCCCCGCTGCGGGGCTTCAGGCGCGCTTTCACTTCTTCCGGATTTTCTCGTATTACACGGATATCAAGCATAACGCGCACAGCTTGCACTCCATCCCTCCGCCACGCAAGCCAAATGAACGGACTTTCATGGAAAAACTTCACATGCAATAACCTGCCTTGCGCTCCGGCGCGGCGCGGTTTTCCTGAGGAGAAGGGGAAGGGACATCCTGCGGATTTGCCGCATGGCATGCGGAGCTCCTGACGGTCTTTTAGTGACCGTACGGCAATGCTTTTCCGTTTCCAGCAAGTTAATTCACCTCCATTCTCATTTGTTCTTGAAGAGTCCGAACGCCACAGGGTAGTGTAGCCACACTATGCAACAGACCGCACGCGCCGCTGTCCTGACAGCGCCCAAGACATTTGAAATCCGTGAGTACCCCATTCCCTCCATCGGGGATGATGAAATGCTGATCAAGGTGGAAGCCTGCGGCGTTTGCGGCACGGACGGCCATGAGTATAACCGGGACCCCTTCGGCCTCTGCCCCGTGGTGCTGGGCCATGAAGGCACCGGGGAGATCGTCGCCATGGGCAGGAATATCACGAAGGATACGGCGGGCAATCCCCTGGCCCTGGGGGACAAGATCGTGACCTGCATCATCCCCTGCGGCACCTGTGACGCCTGCCTGAATACGCCCGCCCGCACCAACCTGTGCGAGAACGTGGGTGTGTACGGCCTGATGCCTGACGACGACGTGCATTTGAACGGCTACTTCGGGGAGTACCTTGTCATCCGCAAGGGTTCCACGTTCTTCAATGTTTCCGGCATGACGCTGGACCAGCGCATTCTGGTGGAACCCGCCGCCGTGGTGGTCCATTCCCTGGAACGCGCCAAGTCCACCGGACTGCTGAAGTTCAATTCCGTGGTGCTCGTGCAAGGCTGCGGCCCCATCGGCCTACTCCAGATCGCCACGCTGCGCACGCTGGGCATTGAAACCATCATCGCCGTGGACGGCAATGATTCCCGCCTGGAACTGGCTAAGGAAATGGGCGCCACACGCACCTATAATTTCACCCATTACGCGGACTTGGACGGCCTCCTTGACGCCGTGAAGAAGGACAACGGCGGCCGCCTAGCGGATTTCGTCTTCCAGTGCACGGGCGTGGGCAAGGCCGGAGCGAACGCCTGGAAGTTCGTGAAGCGCGGCGGCGGCCTGTGTGAAGTGGGCTTTTTCATGGACGGCGGAGAGAGCGTCATCAACCACCATTACGACCTCTGCAACAAGGAGGTGACCGCCGTAGGCTCCTGGGTGTATTCCCCGCAGGATTACCCCACCACGTTCGATTTCCTG
Source organism: Akkermansia muciniphila (assembly GCF_040616545.1). NCBI lineage: Bacteria > Pseudomonadati > Verrucomicrobiota > Verrucomicrobiia > Verrucomicrobiales > Akkermansiaceae > Akkermansia > Akkermansia muciniphila. The sequence continues at coordinate 2,935,875 of NZ_CP156688.1, forward strand.
AAGCGCGCGTACGGCATCGGCCTGCCCCTGACCAAGCTGATTTCCCACCGCTTCAAGCTGGATGAAATCACGGAAGCCCTGGAAACCAACGTCCAGATGAAGGGCATCAAGATTGCCGTCATCTGCGACTAAGCGGAAGCAATTCCCTGTTCTTTTTACACCGCCGTTTCTCCGGGAACGGCGGTTTTTTTTGCGCCATTTTCTCCAGTGGTGACGTCACTTATCCGGTTCAGGCCACAGGTCCTCCCAGTCCAAAAAACGCCCCGTGTTGGGAGGGATAGCCATGATAGCCGCGACTTTTCTCTTCAACTGCGCCAATGCCGCAGGGGCAAGAACCATGGGCTCGCTCACTTTAAGGTACAGCCCCTCCCGGTACACCTGCCTCTCCAGCGTCAAATATTCCGTGATGCCTCCGCCGGAATCCAGGGCGGCGTCAATGACGAAATGCAGCAGGAAGCCGGACTCCCGGAGGTAAAAATCGAATTCATAAATCCAGGAAAAAGAGCAATTTTCATCATCATCATCATCATCATCATCGTCGCTCACCTCCCTGCGGGGGACGCCGGAATCATACAGACGGTTCAGCTCCTGCAGGAGGGACAGGATGTGTTCACGCCTCAGCACGGTCACCTGGCATCCCTGCTCTCCCAGCATGCCATGCAGGCAGTCGATGACCAGTTCACCGCACTGCGTTTTCATGGCAAGGAGCACTTCCCGGGCCTGCTCCCATTGCCGCTCCATGTTTTCCCCGGAATACATGATCTAGGTGTACTACAGCTTCACTTCCCCCACCGTTCCGTGATGCCGCCGTAGGAGTCAATGCGGCGGTCGCGGAAGAAGGGCCAGATGCGGCGGTGGTCTTCCAGGGCGTCCAGGTCCAGGTCCGCGTACAGGATGGCTTCATCACTGACGGGGGCTTTCGCCACAATCTGCCCGTAGTAGTCTGCCACGAAGGACTGCCCCCAGAATTCGCTTTCCCCTTCCGTCCCCACGCGGTTGACGGCGCAGACGTAGCAGCCGTTGGCCACGGCGTGGCCGCGCTGCACGGTTTCCCACGCGCAGTGCTGCTGTTCCCCCAGCAGGGGCTTTTCCTCCGGCAGCCAGCCGATGGCCGTGGGGTAAAAGATGATTTCCGCCCCCTGCATGGCCGTCAGGCGCGCGGCTTCCGGGTACCATTGGTCCCAGCAGATGAGCACGCCGATGCGGCCGAATCTGGTGTCAAACGCCTTGTAGCCCAGGTCGCCGGGGGTGAAGTAGAATTTTTCCTCAAAGCCGGGGTCCTGCGGTATGTGCATCTTGCGGTACATGCCCAGGAACGTTCCGTCCGCGTCCACTACCCACGCGGTGTTGTGGTACAGCCCGGTGGCGCGCTTTTCAAAGCCGGAGGCCACGATCACCACGCCCAGCTCCGCGGCCAGCTTGCAGTGGGCTTCCGTCAATTCTCCGGGGATGGGTTCCGCCAGGTTGAATAGGTCGCATTCCTCCGTCCTGCAAAAGTATTCCGTGGTAAAGAGTTCCTGCGTGCAGACGATCTGCGCGCCGTTGGCGGCGGCTTCACGGATGGCGGCTTCCGTCTTTTCCTTGTTCACGGAGGGCCGGGCGTCTGCGGACAGTTGAATGAGTGCGATTTTCGGCATGCCCCTTCCTTACCCCGTTTCCCCTCCCATTCCAAGCAGGGAAAATGAATGCGACGCAATTATTTGGTGGAAAAGGGCCTGAAAAGTGCTATGAACTTATAATATGGAACCCACCACCCCCTCTCTGCCCGACGACGACGTGGCCGCCATTGACCGGCTCGGCGCCATTTACAAGGAGCTTTCCGCGGAATTGAGCAAGATCATCATCGGCCAGCAGCGTGTCGTGGAGCTGTTGAGCATCGCCCTGTTCTCCCGCGGGCACGCGCTTCTGATGGGCGTTCCCGGCCTGGCGAAGACGCTGCTGATCAGCTCCGTGGCAAAGACGCTGGACCTCAGTTTCAACCGCATCCAGTTCACGCCTGACCTGATGCCCGCGGACATCACCGGGACGGACATTATCCAGGATGATTCCGCCGGAGGAAAACGCCAGTTTGAGTTCATCAAGGGCCCCGTGTTCGCCAACATCGTGCTGGCGGACGAAATCAACCGCGCGCCCGCCAAGACCCAGTCCGCCCTGCTGGAAGCCATGCAGGAGCGCCGCGTCACCGTGATGGGCCGCACCTTTACCCTGCTGCCCCCCTTCTTCGTGCTGGCCACCCAGAACCCCATTGAGCAGGAAGGCACGTATCCCCTGCCGGAAGCCCAGCTTGACCGCTTCATGTTCCTGATTGAAGTGGATTACCCCACGGAGGAGGAGGAAATGCGCATTGCCCGGGAAACCACCGGGAACCGCAGCGAGGAACTCAAGCACGTCCTCTCCGGGGAGGAGATTATCTTTTACCAGGACCTGGTGCGCCGCGTGCCCGTCCCGGAACATATTTACGAGTACGCCGTGAAGCTGGTGCGCGCCACCCGCCCTTCCCTGGAGACCTCCCCGGAATGGGTGAAGCAGTACGTGGCCTGGGGCGCAGGTCCGCGCGCCGTGCAGTTCCTGATCCTGGGGGCCAAGACGCGCGCCGCCCTCCAGGGCAGCTACATCGTCCGCAAGGAGGATATTGACGCCATTGTGGAGCCCGTGCTGATGCACCGCGTGGTCACCAACTTTGCCGCGGAGTCCCAGGGCATCACGCCCCGCAAGGCCGTGGCGCGCCTGGCGGCGGAAGTCTGACCGCCCCCGCGTCATCCACCCCCCTTTTCCCTGCCCTCCCATGAAGTACCTGAACCATGACCTGCTCAGCCGCCTGGGGAACCTTCCCCTGGAGGCGCGCCACAGCATGACGGGGAACGTCTCCGGCCGCCACCGGAGCGCCAACCGCGGCTCCTCCGTGGAGTTTGCGGAGTACCGCAAGTACGTTTCCGGGGACGATACGCGCCGCCTGGACTGGAAGGCGTACGCCCGGTCGGACAGGTATTACATCAAGGAGTTTGAGGCGGATACCAACCTGCGCGCCTACATCGTCATGGACCTTTCCGGCTCCATGAATTACCACCCGGAGCAGGTGGAGTCCAAGTATATGCGCGCGTGCAGGCTGGCGGCCAACCTGGCTTACATCGCCATCCGCCAGGGGGACGCCGTGGGGCTGAGCTTTTCCCGGCAGACGAAGGACGGCGCCACGCTGCACATTCCGGCCTCCCGCCGCCCCGCCCACCTGAACGTGCTCATCAGCCAGATGGATACGCATTACCCCAAGGGGGAAACCGTGCTGGCGGAGACCCTGCATGAACTGGCGGAGCGCGTCAGCCGCCGCGCCCTGGTGCTGATTTTTTCCGACCTGTTCACGGATACGGAGGAGCTCAAGAACGCCCTCCGGCACCTCCACTTCCGCAAGCATGACGTGGCCGTGTTCCATCTGGTGGACCAGCTGGAGATTGATTTTGACTTTGACCGCCCCATCCGCTTTGTGGACATGGAGGGCGGCGGCTCCCTGATTACGGAGCCGGACCTGATCGCGGACGAGTACCGCTCCATCGTGGCCAATTACCTGGAAGAGACGCGCCGCATCTGCACGGACATTAACGCGGATTACCGCCTGATCAGGACCGGAGACGCCCTGGAGGACGTACTGACCGGGTTCCTGATGGGCAGGCAGAAGAAGAAAGCGGGGAGATAACCTCCCGGCTGTCTCACGGAACGGTTGATCCTTCCGCGGAACGGGTGCAGGATTCCAGCGCGCTTTCCGCAGCCGGAAATGCGGCGGCTTTCATTCCTTTTTTCCCATTTTTCATCTCGTGGACGCACCCGTTAAAATGATCGTGGGCCTGGGCAATCCGGGCAGGACTTATGAGGACACCCGCCATAACGCGGGCTTCATGGTGCTGGACCGCCTGGCCGCCCGGTGGGGCTGCGCGTTCAAGGCGGACAAGCAGCGCAAGTGCGAGCTGGCGGCAGGCCCCGGCGTCCTGCTGGTGAAGCCGTCCACCTTCATGAATGAATCCGGCCTGTGCGTAGGGCCCATGATGCGCTTTTTCAAGCTGGACCCGCGCAGCGTGTTCGTCATCCATGATGAGGTGGATTTTCCGCTGGGCGTCATGAAACTGCGGGAAAAGGGCTCCGCCGGAGGCCACAACGGCCTCAAGTCGCTCATCGCCCACATGGGCACCCAGGAATTCCCGCGCCTGCGCTTCGGCATCGGCCTGCCGCGCGGCAAGGGGGAGATGATCGGCCACGTGCTGGGCAAATTCCGCCCGGAGGAGCGCGAGCTTCTGGACGTGATGCTGGGCAAGGCCACGGACGCCGTGCTGTACACCATGGAGCACGGCCTCACCAGGGCCGGCAACATCTTTAACGCCGTACAGGACCAGTAGGCGGCCCGGAGCGTTCCGGGAGGCTCCACGGGCGCATGCCTTCTTTTTTCTCTCGCCGGCAGTGTACGGTATTGCTAAACAAACGGGAATACGTTAGGATTTCCGCACGTTTTTTCCTCTCCCGGGGACCCACCCTGTTTCATCTTCATGGCTGAATTAAGTTCACAAGCTCCGCGCAGGCACATGCAGGCCAACAAAAGGCGCCAACCCAAGGCGAAGCCCCGGAAACGATTCTGGAGCTTTGTCAAGAAGCTGATCCTGTGGTGCCTGGTCATGGCGGTCATCGGCGGCGGCGTAGGCTACTTCGGCTTCATGATGGCCTGGAAGCGCTATGACAACTGGGCGGCGGAGTTTGACCTGGAACGCATCAACGACCTGGAAAAACCCAGCATTATTTATGACCGGAACGGGGAGGAAATAGGCCGTATTTACGTGGAGAACCGCAGTTACGTCACGCTGGAAAAGATTTCTCCGGCCATGATTAACGCGCTGATCGCCCAGGAGGATTCCCGCTTCCGGGAACATCCGGGCTACGATTTCCTGGGGATTCTGCGCGCGGCGAAGGAATATCTCCATAACAGCGGGGACGCCAACCAGGGCGCCTCCTCCATTACCCAGCAGCTGGCCAGAAACGCGTATGACCTGAAGAACCGGGCCAAGGCTAGGAATGAAGGCAGCTTTGGCCGCAAGTTTGTGGAAATAGCCCTGGCGCGCCGCATTACGGAACGGTACAGCAAGGACCAGGTGCTGGAGTTTTACCTGAACCGCGTCTACTTCGGCAGCGGGTTCTACGGCATCCGCGCCGCCTCCCTGGGCTACTTCGGCAAGGAGCCTGCGGACCTGACCACGCGGGAGGCGGCCTCCATCGCCGCCCTGATCAAGAACCCGAACGGCCTTTCCCCCCTCAACAATCCGGAAAGCAACCTGAAATGGCGCAACCACGTGCTCAACCGCATGGCCAAGGAAAAGTACATCACGGCGGATGAAGCGGAACGCCTTTCCGCCATGGACCTGGGGCTGGATTCCAAACCGCTGAAACGCGGCGTTTCCCACATTTACGACCGCATTTCCGCGGAAATCACCGCCTACCTGGGGGAAGAGCGCGTGAATGCCGCCGGGCTCAAGATTTACACCACCATTGACAGGAAGCTTCAGGAGGCCACGGGAAAAGCCCTGGAACAGGCCCTGGAAAATATTGAACAGCGCCCCGGCTACCGCCACCAGAAGGCCGCGGATTACCACAGCGCTTCCGGGGACAAGCCGCGCTACCTGGAAGGAGCCGTCCTGGTGGTGGACAACCAGTCCGGCGCCGTTCTGGCGTACCATGGCGGGCGCGACTATACCAAGAGGCAGTATGACGCCATCAAGGACGGCGCCCGCCCCACCGGCACCGCTGTGCTTCCCTTCCTTTACGCCACGGCCTTTGACACGGGCAAAAGCCCCGTCACCCACATTCTGGATGACGCCATTGACAACCGCCTGACGGGCATCGGCGGGTCGGAAGGCATCCTGGGGGAGTGGGGCGCGGAAAGCTCCAAAAACCGTTATGAGGGCATGATTACGGCCCACCGCGGCCTGTCCGCCTCCAAGATTGCCGCCTCCCTGCGCATGGGCATGGACATGGGCACGGCGCCGTTCGTGAAAAAGCTGACGGACTTCGGCATCCGCAAGCCCGTGCGGGAAGCGGGGAGCACGGAAGTGAACCCCGTTTACCGCCCCAAGATTTTCGTGGGCACGGAACCCGCCTCCCTGAAGGAGATGACGCTGGCCTACACCGCCATCCCGAACGGCGGCTCCCGGCCGCAGGACATTTATTACTTGGACAGGATTGAGGACGAGAACGGCCAGTTGATCTGGGAGTCCACCCAGGCCATTGAAACCCGGAACAATTCCCAGGTGCGGAAGGGGGCCGCCTCCACCGCCACGGCCTTCCAGCTCCACAACATCCTGCATTCCTCCCTGAAAAGCGGCTCCGCCCAGCGCGTGGCCCCGCACCTGCCCAAGGATTTCAAGGGCGGCGTGAAGACGGGCACCACGTATGATTTTGCGGACAACTGGCTGTTCGGCTATGACAGCCGCGTCACCTGCGGCATCTGGGTGGGCTTCCTGGAAGGGAAAAAGCCCATTTACAACGGGGCCTTTTCTTCAGACACCTGCGCCCCCGTGCTGGGTACGGCCATGACCACGGCAGAGCAATTGTTCCCCGCCGGGGAACTGGCCCCGCCCTCCAGCGTGGAGCGGGTGGAAATCTGCCTGACCACCGGGAAGAGGGCCACCCACAGCTGTTACGACATTGACCCGGTGGACAAGAAGTACCGCCGCCACACCATGTTTGAATACCTCCGCAAGGGGGATTCCAGCCTTCCCTTCTGCGACCTGCACGGGGAGGATGTTTCCGCCCCCGCCTCCCCCTTCACGGCGCAGACGCGTATTCTCCCCCTGCCGCCCATCCTGCCCACCAAGGCCATCCTCCAGGGGGACGACCCCTACCACACGGAGGTGAACCAGGCGCCGGCCAACCGCAACTTTGAACTGCTGAGCGCGGGAGAGAACGTGCCGGAGGCGCAGGCCCTTTCCGCGGACCCCGTTTCCCAGGACCACGCGGACACGAACATCACGCTCCCGGCGCCCAAGCCCATCAACATTCCCGTTCCGGAATTCATCCACCTGTAACTTCTTTTTTCACCCATGCCCTCCCCATCCCAGGATACGGTAGCCTGCACCTGCCCGTCATGCGGCAACCTCTTTGCCGTGGAAACGTCTTCTCTGGGACGCCAGGTCACCTGCCCCATCTGTTCCGCCCCGGTCACGGCCCGGAAGGAAAAGGAGGCCGCAGCCCCGGCACAGGAGGAAAAGCCCGCACAGGCACCGCAAGAACGGGCGGCCGCCCTCCCGGCACAGACCCCGGAACCTGAACCCTCCCTTCCGCAGAACTCCGCGCAGCCGGAGGAAAAGAGCCCCTCTTCCGCATCCGCCCTGGCCCCTCAAAAAAAGGCGGACAGGCGCAGCATCCCCGCTTCCGGAACCCCGGTTCCCGTTCCTGCGGAACACACCACAAAAATCCGCAAACGCAAGGAACAGGGGAACGCCGCCCCCGCCATCACCACCGCCCGCAGCGCCTCCCTGGCGCAGGCGGAACCGGAATACAAGCCCACCGCCATGGAGGCCGCGCGCACGGAGCGCCGCCCCACCTGGCACATCTGGCTGCTTGCCGCAGGCCTGGTGCTGGCTTCCCTGGGCGTGTTCATGTTCCTGCGCGGCAGGGACATGGAAGCGGAAAGCTCCAAGATTCTGAACATTTCCGACCGGTTTGTGGACCATGAAGCGGATTTCTCCCCGGAGGTGAACAAGGAACTGCTGAGAGAACTCCAGCAGAGGGAACAGCAGTACCGCCTGGCCTCCCGCTCCCGCAGCGGGGATGACCGGGAGGCGGAAACCGTGTCCGCCCACATCACGGCGGCCATGAATCAACTGGCCCTGTACTGCATGGCCAAATCAGATGAAGAGAGGCTCAACTACGTGATGGACCCCGCCGCCACGCGTCCCAAAATGAAGCACTGGGCCGCTTACGGACGGTATAAGGACTACCTGCCGCAGGAAGCGGGCAAGAGCTCCAAGAACGGAGACCTGCTCCAAATCTCCGTGCTGATGGATGACAACACCATGCGCCCCGCCGTCTTCCTGTATGACCGGGATTCCGCCAAATGGAAGCTGGACTGGGAGGCGTGGGAAGGTTATTCCCCCATGCTCCCGGCGGAGCTGGAAGCCAAGAGGCCCTCCACGCCCGTTCCCGTCAGGATAGCCCTCAGCATGTCCGGCCTTTACCAGGCGCCCTTCCTGGAGGAGTCCTCCCCGGAAAGCTACCGCAACACGGCCTACATCAGCTTCAACCTTGAATTCCCCAACGGCGAACGCCTGAACGCGTACGTGGACAGGTATTCCCCCCTGGCCCTGGAACTGACCAAGCTCCTTTACAACGGCCCCGTGCGCGCCTGCGTGCTCATCCATTATCCGGCGGACCTGCCCGGCGGCCAGTCCGTCATCATTGACAAACTGCTGTATTCCGGGTGGATGAGCGACGCCACCCGCAACCTTCTTCCCGCCACCAACTGACCAATCCAGACCCGGTTCCCCCGTTTTCCATGAGTTCCAAAGCATTAGCGCAAACACAGGACAAAGCCCTCCAACTCAATCTGGCCACCACCATTTACGGCACCTTTGCGGAAATCGGCGCCGGACAGGAAACGGCCAACTGGTTTTTCCGGGCGTCCGGAGCCGCCGGCACGGTGGCCAAGACCATCTCCGCCTATGACATGACTGTCAGCGACACGCTGTACGGCCCCGTCAAGCGCTACGTCTCTGAAGAGCGCCTGAAAGGCATGCTGGATTATGAGTTCACCCAGCTCGTCAACCGCCTGGGACCGCAGCGCGGGAAGGACACGCGCTTCTTCGCCTTCTGCAATACGGTGAAGGTGAAGGGCTACCGGGACAACGGACCGTGGCACGGGTGGATAGGCGTGCGCTTCCAGCTGAAGCCGGGGGCGGAACCTTCCGACCTGATTATCCACGTGCGTCTGAATGACCCGGACCACGACAGCCAGATGAAGGACCTGGGCATCCTGGGCGTCAACATTCTGCACGCCGTCTTTTTCAAAAGGGACCGGCTGGAGGAATTCATTGAATCCCTGATAGACAATCTGGACCCCCGCCTGGTGGAAATAGACGTGGTCCGTTTTGAGGGCCACGGCTTCTCCATGGTGGACAACCGCCTCTTTGCCCTCCAGCTGGTTCAGTCCGGCCTGACCCCCGCCACCCTGTTCCTGGCAAACGGCCAGGTGGCCCAGGCGGCGGACGTACTGTACAAACGCCCCATCGTGCTGATGAGGGGCAGCTTCAACCCCGTCTCCAACCTGCATCTGGAAGTAATGGCGCAGGTAAAGAAAACCTTCCTCACCCACATTAACGAGACGCAGGCGGACCGTTGCCTGGAGATCTGTGAAATTTCCATGAACAACCTGCTCCGCGGGGACGACGTGGACCACCTGGAGTTCCTGGACCGCGCGGACAGCCTGAAGGCCCTGGGGAAAAACGTGCTGATCACCAAGATGGCCCGGTTTGACAACCTGTCGGAACTCCTCGCGCGCTACACGAACGAGCCCATCGCCATCGCCCTCTCCATCGGCCTGCTGAATGAACTGTTCAAGGAAAAATGGACGGAAGACATCCCCGGCGGCATCCTGGAATCCTTCGGACGCACCTTCCAGAACAAGACGCGCCTGTACGTCTCCCCCTGGCTGAACCGCAAATCCGGGGAATTCGTCACGGCCCGCACCTTCCGCGCCCCGGAGCAGTACGTGCACCTGTACCAGCACTTCCTGGCCAACGGCCTGGTGGTGGACGTCCCCTTCTTTAACGAATTCCTGCTGCGCCACACGCCGCGGGACATCCAGCGCATGATCGCCGCGGATGAAGACGTCTGGAAAACGCTGGTCCCGCAGGAGGCGCACCGCTCCGCCCTGCACTTCCGCTGATGCCCCGGCTTCCGCGCCGTGCGGAAAGGTTGCCTGTAATATCAGGAAAACTTAACAACTTGGTAAGATTGTCTTGCCATAAGGCGGGAATATCATTAAGGTCTCCGAGTTCCATTTTTATCATGAATACCATTATTATCGGCTCCCAATGGGGCGACGAAGGCAAAGGCAAAATGATCGACTTCCTGACGGAATCGGCCGACGTGGTTGCACGCGGCCAGGGCGGCAACAACGCCGGCCATACCGTAATCGCCAACGGGAAGAAGTATATCCTGCACCTGGTCCCGTCCGGCATCCTGTGGCCCGGCAAGCTTTGCGTCATCGGTAATGGTGTAGTGCTGGACCCCATCGGCCTGGTGGAGGAAATCAATGAACTCCGCGGCCAGGGCGTTTCCATCACCAAGGACAATCTTCTCATCTCCGACCGCGCCCACGTGGTCCTTCCCTTCCACAAGGAAATGGACGCCGCCCAGGAATCCTCCCTCGGCAAAAAGGCCATCGGCACCACCAAGCGCGGCATCGGCCCCACGTACGCGGACAAGGCCCGCCGCATCGGCGTGCGCATGGCGGACATGAGGGACCCCCAAATTTTTGACGAAGTGCTGCGCCGCCGCATCAAGATGGCGAACGCGGAAATGGAGCGCATGGGCCTTCCCGCCATGGATGAAGAAAAGATGGTGAAGGAAGTAACCGCCGCCGCGGACGAGCTGCGCCCCCACATCACCAACACCATTCCGGTCATGCATGAAGCCGTGACCTCCGGAAAGAGCATCCTCTTTGAAGGCGCGCAGGGCGCGTACCTGGACGTGGACTTCGGCACCTACCCGTTCGTCACCTCCTCCAACACCTCTTCCGCCGGCGCCTGCACCGGCACGGGCGTGCCGCCGCACAAGATTGACCGCATCATCGGCGTGTGCAAGGCTTACACCACCCGCGTGGGTTCCGGCCCCTTCGTCACGGAGGATGAAGAAATCTCCAACCACCTGCACAGCATGGGCCGCGAGTTCGGCGCCACTACGGGCCGCCCCCGCCGCTGCGGCTGGGCTGACGGCGTGTTGCTCCGCTTCTCCGCCATGTTCAACGGCTTTGACGAAATGGCCATGACCAACCTGGACGGCTATGACAAGTGCCCGGAAATCAAGATCTGCACGGGCTATGACCTGGACGGTGAAATCCAGGCCTACCCGCCCGCCACGGTGGATGAATGGGAACGCTGCAAGCCCGTGTATGAAACCATGCCCGGCTGGATGCAGGACATCTCCGCCTGCCGTTCCTGGGAAGAGATTCCGGAAAACGCCAAGAAGTTCGTCAAGCGCATGAGCGAGCTCATCGGCTGCCCCATCACCACAGTGGGCGTGGGCCCCGACCGCGAACAGACGATCGCCGTGAAATAATCACAGGGGTTCCAAAACCCTCCTTTACCTTCAGGGCCGTTCCGGACAACCGGAACGGCCCTTTTATATTCGGGAACCCGCCTGTGGACGCTTCCTCTCTTCCCATATTCCATCCACGGGGCCCGTTCCTTACGTCAGTCCGCTGCCCCCGTACGCCATTCTCTAAAAAAGAATCCCTTCTCCGCCTGCCGGATTTTATATGCACAAAAGCCGGGAAAAAACCTTTCCTCCCAAGCCCGGAACCTGGCGGCGGATTCAGTACTCCGCACGCATCTACGGAGGAAATCTGTTTTCCCTTTTTCCGGAAAGACGGTAAAAAACAGGTATTCGTGTCAGCTTTTCAATTGAGTTATGACACTTCCGGGCGCCGCCTTGTCTGATTGTCTATATGAAACATGTCATGCTCCCCACCTTGTGCGCCGCTGCCGTCGTCACCTCCTGCGATCCCGTCCTGGCCCAGCAGGTCCCTCCAGTCACGACCACTCCTCCCTATCTGAACACGGAACGCGGCCTGCGCGTGAAAACGCTGGAAGGCCGGGAAATAAGCCCAAGCCTGTTGAAGGGCATGCGCCCGGAAGAACAAATCACCAAGAGGACGCCCGGCGTTCCCACCAAGCCCAGCGTACTGCTCCAGCATGAGGCCAGGCCCTCCACACCCGGCATTGAATGGTTTGCGGCCAAGCCGCTCAAGATGATGCCGTACCTGGACAGTTCCTACGTCTTCGGCAATACCTGCGCGGAACCGAACGCCTGGATCCGTGAAGACATGATTTCCACTGGGGCGCAAAAGATCAAGACCGCCCTGTCCAGATACGGCATCACCTATTCCGCCCAGTTCGGCTTCAACTACACGGGCCTGACGGGCGGCGGCCTGGAGGGGAAGACGGATTTCCCCTCCTACAACGGCTCCCTGCTGACCAACATCACCATTTTCCGCAACAATTCCACGGGAAGCGGCCTGTACCTGGCCTCCGAGTTCGACTTCGGCAACGGCTTTGACTTCAATGAAGGGAACAAGGGCCCCGCCACCACGCTGGGCTCCCTCCAGAACCCCACCAGCTCCTTCCAGGGGCCGGACCCCCACCTCAGCAACCTGAGCCTGGCGTGGGTGGGCGCGGGCGGCAAGCTCCTGCTGATGGCGGGCCAGCTGGACACCACCAACTACATGGACCACAACGCCTACGCCAACTCCCACAACAATAACCTGACCAACAGCGTTTTCGGCAACAATCCCATGCTCCCCCTGACGGATAATTCCCTGGGGTTCCATTTCGCGTGGCAGCCCACCACCTCCTTTTATGTGATGGGGGCCACCGCCGCCAACAACATGACCCAGAACCACAATCCGTTCAGGAACCTGAACTCGGACAACTGGACGAACGTGCTTGAATTCGGCTACGTGGCGGAGGACTTCTGCGGCATGGGTTCCGGCGTGTACCGCCTCCAGCCCTTCTTCACCACCAGCGGCGGGGACAACGGCGGCGGCGTAGCCGTGAACTTCCAGCAGCAGCTGGGCCGCGCCAGCCACCTGGGCTGGTTCTTCCGCGGCGGCTGGGCCAGTGATGACGCCGCCACGCTGACCGGCGTGCGCGTGGCAGCCACCACCGGGCTGGTTCTTCTCTCCCCCTTCCGGGGCAAGGGAGCTTCCAATGACGGGTACCTGGGCCTGGGCTTCCTCTGGCAGCAGGGCGCCAAAAAGAACGGCCCGTACGTGAACAAGAATGAATACGGCATTGAACTGACGTACGTGGCGCAGGTGACGCCCACCATGACGCTCCAGCCTGACATTCAGCTCGTCAAGAATCCCGTGAACGGACGCAGGGGCCAGACGGCCGTGGTGTTCCAGGTCCAGAACGTCTGGTCCTGGTAACGGGCGCCCGGAGAAATTGGAAAATATTGATCGCATTTCCTTAAAATCGTGTCTAAATGGAAACGATTTACCTGGACCACGCACATGAAGCGCACTCAGCAACCTTCCATGCAGGAGGCGGAGCAGGCCTCCCTGAACCATGAGATATTAACCACCTGGCGCCCGGGGGAGACCCTGGGGGAACACATGGAGCGGCGCGGCGTCAGTCGGCGTGAGTTCAACAAGTGGTGCCTGAAGATGATTGCCCTGATGGGCGTCGCCACCGTGACCGGTGGCGTTTCCAACGCCCAGGAGATTGCGGACAAGATGGCCGCCCTGAAACGCCCGGTGGTCATCTGGCTCCAGCTCCAGGAGTGCACCGGGTGCCTGGAAAGCACCATCCGCAGTTATAATGAGGAGATCGGGGACATGGTGCTTTCCGCCGTCTCCATGCCTTACGTGGAGCTTCTGATGGCTCCCTCCGGGGACGCGGCCAACGCCGCCCTGGAAGAGGCGATCAAGGAACCCCATATCCTGGTCATCAACGGTTCCGTTCCGCTCAATGACGGCGGGGTGTACTGCACCGTGGCCGGGGATACGGTGGAGCACATGCTGCGCCACTGCGCGGAAAACGCCTCCTACATCCTGGCGGTGGGCTCCTGCGCGTACTTCGGCTCCATCCAGGCCGCCCGCCCCAACCCCACCGGGGCCGTGGGCATCCGGGACATCCTGACGGACCGCACGGTCATCAACGTGCCGGGCTGCCCGCCCATCGGGGACGTGATTACCGCCGTCATCATGTACATCCTCACCTTTGACCGCGCTCCGGAGTGCGACCTGGAAACGCGCCCGCTGATGGCGTACGGCACCCGCATCCATAACAACTGCCCGCGCCGCGCCCACTTTGACGCCGGCCAGTTCGTCAACGTGTTTGACGACGAGAACGCGCGGGAATGCTTCTGCCTGTACAAGGTGGGCTGCAAGGGGCCGGATACGTTCTCCCCCTGCCCCATCGTGAAATGGAACGGGGGCGTCAGCTTCCCCATCCAGTCCGGCCACCCCTGCATCGGCTGTACGGAGCTGTACTTCTTTGACCGCATGACTCCCTTTTACAAGACGCTGCCGAACGTGAACGGCTTCGGCGTGGAGGCGTCCGCCAACGTGATCGGCGCGGTGGGCGTAGCGGGCGCGGGCGCGGCCATCGCCGCCCATGCCGTGGGCTCCGCCATCCATTACAAGCGGCAGCACATGAAGGAGGAGGCGAACGTATCCCTCCCCGCCTTCGGTGACGCGCCCGGCTCCCCGGACAAGGAAACGGAAGAATAAACAGAAGCCCTTACCACCACCAGATTACCATGAGCAATTACACATCAGCGGACGTTCCGGAATCCAGCCGCGTGGTCATTGACCCCGTGACGCGCATTGAAGGCCACCTGCGCGTGGAGATGGAGGCCGGAGACGGCGTGATCAAGAACGCCTGGACTTCCACCACGCAGTACCGCGGCATTGAGGTGATCGCCTGCAAGCGGGACCCGCGGGACGTATGGGCCTTTGTGGAACGCATCTGCGGCGTCTGCACGGGCACGCACGCCATTGCGGCCCTGGCCGCCGTGGAGGACGCCCTGCAATACCCCGTTCCCGTCCAGGCGCGCCTCATGCGGGACCTGGTCAGCGGCGCCCTGGGCATCCAGGACCACGTCATCCACTTTTACCAGCTCCAGGCCATGGACTGGGTGGACGTGATGTCCGCCCTGAAGGCGGACCCCAAGGAGACCGCCGCCATCGCCAAGTCCCTTTCAGACTGGCCCCTGTCCTCCGCCTCGTATTTTGCGGGCGTGCAGCAGAAGCTGAAGGATTCCATCGCCCACGGGCAGTACTCCATTTTCACGAACGGCTACTGGGGCCACCCGGCCTACAAGCTGCCGCCGGAGGTGAACCTGCTGGGCGTGGCGCATTACCTCCAGGCCCTGGTCTGGCAGCGGGACATGATCAAGATCCACACCATCCTGGGCGGCAAGAATCCGCACCCGAACTTCCTGGTGGGCGGCATGGCCTGCGCCATTAACATGAACAATGACCAGGCCATCAACCAGTTTGCCCTGAGCTACCTGAAACAGCTCGTGCAGACCTGCCATGACTTCATCCACAAGGTATATTACCCGGACATCGTGGCCATTGCCGGATTTTACAAGGATTACGCCCACATAGGCGCGTCCAACCCCAACTTTTTCTGCACCGGGGACCCGTCCGAGATCAACACCGGAGCTCCCGCTGGCAAGGGAACGATCAAACCCGGCGTGCTGCTGAACGGGGACTATAAAAACGTGCTCCCGTTTGACCAGGACAAGATCAAGGAATTCGTCACCAGCGCCTGGTACAAGTACACGGAAGGCCGGGACGCGGGCCTGGCCCCGTATGACGGGGAGACGAACGCGGACTACAACGGCCCGCGCCCGCCCTACAAGTGGCTTTCCGACCACCCGCAGTACACCTGGGTGAAGGCCCCGCGCTATGACGGCCACGCCATGGCCGTGGGCCCGAACGCCCGCATGATGATCGGTTACGCCCAGGGGGTGCCCGCCATCGTGGAACGGGTGGACGCCGCCTGCGACAAGCTGGGCATTCCCCGTGACAACGCCTTCCTGAACTCCACGCTGGGCCGCGTGTACGGCCGCTCCCTGGACGCCCTGATCAACGTGGACATGATGGTAAACCAGCTCCAGGAGATGACGGACCGCATCAAGAACGGGGAGACCGCCACCTTCAACCCGGAAAAATGGGAGCCGGAAACCTGGCCCTCCTCCTGCAAGGGCGTGGGCTGGGTGGAGGCGCCCCGCGGCAGCCTGAGCCACTGGGTGCGGATTGAAAACGGCCAGACGGTGAATTACCAGGCCGTGGTTCCCAGCACCTGGAACAGCTCCGGCCGCGACGCGGAGGGGCAGATGGGGCCGTACGAGTATTCCCTGGCCCATACCGGAAAACACCCGCTGGTGGACCCCACCCGCCCGGTGGAACCCCTGCGCACCGTTCACAGCTATGATCCGTGCCAATCCTGCGCCGTCCATTTGTTTGACGAGGAAGGGGAGGCCATTCTGACCAGACAGGACCCGTGAAAACGATTCTCATAGACAATGACCTCACCCTGGCGGTGGAGGACGCCATTCCGGCCACTCCGGCCAACACGCCGCAGGAGGTGCTGGCCCTGGCCGTGTGCGCCTCTCCGGACGGCAGCGCGGACCCCGGGGATCTGGCCCTGCTCCACGCCGCCAAGGAGCGGAACGTGGCGCTCCCGTACGCGCAGCAGAAGGATTCCTGGCAGGCCCCCACCCGGGAAAGGCCGTACAGCACGGTCATGCTGAAAGCCGCGGACAGGGAGGACGCCGCCCCCTTCATGGTGGCGCGCGGCAGCCTGAGGGCCCTGGAAAAGCTGTGTGAAGCGGGCCACCAGGAAAGGGAGAACATCAGGAAGGCCTTTGAGGAGTATTCCTCCTCCGGCTTTGAACCCGTGGCCATCGCCGTGCACCGCCCCGGCGCCCCGTGGCAACTGCTGGGCGTGGTGCCCATGCACGCCATGCGGGACGTCCGCAGCCTGTCCAAGGCCAAGGCGAACTTCCGCTACTTCCACGTATGGGACTGGCCGCTGCGCGTGCTGCACTGGACCTGGGTGTTCTGCATCATCGGCCTGGCGGCCACCGGCATCTGCATTGCGGAAGGGTGGTTCCTGAAGATGGGGGACCTGCACGGGGCCTTCCAGTTCGGCACGCTCCGCTTCGTGCACTACGCGCTGGGGTGGACCCTGGTGGTGGTGATGATGCTCCGCTTTTCCTGCTTCTTCATGGCGTCCAACAAGTACCAGAGCTTCCGCGCCCTTTTCCCCGTTTCCAGACAGCAGTGGAAGGACCTGTTCGCCACGGCGTGGGATTATGTGTGCGCCCGGAGCGCCCTGGCCCCCCGGTACATCGGCCACAATCCCCTCCAGCAGTGGACGTACACGGGCGTTTACGTCCTGTTCACCACCATGGTGGTGACCGGGCTGGCCCTGTATGCCCTGTATGAGCCGCGCCACTGGTTTTACCACCTGTTCATGCCCCTGAATGACCTGATAGGCATTCCGTACGTGCGCCTGGTGCACCTGATCGGCATGTGGTGCTTCATCATCTTCGCCATGATCCACGTGTACCTCTCCATCCTCTCCGGGAACGTGGACCGGGACGGCACCATCTCCTCCATGTTCAGCGGAGGGCGCTGGCTGCGCAAGGGCGTCAAATTCCGGGATGAATAACTACCTTTCCCCATACTTTTCATGGAATCCGAGGAATATACGGAAGAACTCCGGGGCTGCCCCGTGAAGGGGAACGCCTATCCCGTGCTCGTGCTGGGCGTGGGCAACCCGCTCATGGGGGATGACGGCATAGGCGTGGAGCTGGCGCACCGCCTCCAGGAGCGGGATTACGGCCCGATGGTCCATGTGGAGGAAGGCGGAACGCTGGGCATGACCCTGCTGCCCCTGCTGGAGGACGCGGATACGGTCATCCTGCTGGACGCCGTGAAGACGGGCGCCACGCCGGGGAGCGTGGTCACCCGCAGCAGGGATGAAATCCCGCGCCATTTTTCCCACGTCATTTCTCCCCACCAGATAGGAATGAAGGAGGTTCTGGGCGCGGCCCAGCTGTGCGGCACCCTGCCGCGCGCCATCACGCTGGTGGGGGTGGAGGCGAGGCACACGGACTTCTGCCAGCCCATGTCCGCAGAGGTGCGGGGAGCCGTGCCGCAGGCGCTGGAACTGGTGGAAACCCTCATTTCCCGTGCGCTGGCGGAACAGGAGGCGCGGAAAGACGCCCATGCATGAGGTAGGCATCATGGAAGGGGCGCTGGACATGGCCCGGCAGCTCATGGAAAAGAACGGGGGAACCCGGCTGATGCGCGTGCACATGACCGTAGGCAGCCTGAGCGGCGTGGTTCCGGAGGCCCTCCAATCCGCCTTCCTGGCCCTGAGAGACGCTTATGCGGCGCGGGACGCCTCCCTGGACGTCACCTGGGTGGAGGCCCTGTGCCATTGCGACGCGTGCCGCGCGGATTTTTTCTTCACGGAGCACGGCTACATCTGCCCCGGCTGCGGGGACCCCGCCCTGGCCATCCTGCGCGGGCGGGAGCTGGAGCTGACCCGCGTGGAGTGGGAGTAGTCCGCCATGCGGAAAACTGCGTTTCCCCCGTCCGGAAGAAAATAAGGTAAATTTACCCGAACATTTCTCCCTCCCGGACGGTCTAATATCATTGGCGCGCATCCACCGCGCCGCGAACGCCAACCCAGCTATAGGACCAACGCCATGAGCAATATCAACCCATTCATTCTAACAGGGATGATGCCGCTTTCAGCCTCATCCATGAACCGCGTCTCCTACATGTGCCCGGTCACCATCAGCAATGACGTGGTGCAGGGCCAGACAGACATTCAGGATTCCCTCACCGTTGATTCCGGCGGAAATCTTTACATCATCAACGCTCCCGTTTACGTGGGAGGCCCCAACCAGCCGGACCACGGGCACGGCACGGCGCACCTGGTCATCCGGAACGGAGGCACCCTGACCCTCCTGGGCAACCTGCCGGACCACATGACCGTGTTTCTGGGCAGCAAGGCCAAGGGCAGCCTGGAGATCAACGGGGGGCGCCTGCTGATGGGACAGGGGCGCATCCTGGGCTCCCGGGAGCACGAAGGCAGGATCGTGATGACGGACGGCTGGCTGTTCGCCTCTGAAGTGGACTTGCCCGCCGAGAACTCGGAACTCATCATCAGGCACGGCCTGATGCGCATCCGTAAGTTTTCCGGGAACGTCTCCACCCACATTTACGGCGGCGTGCTACACGTGAAGGAGGAGGCCCATGCCAGCCGCATCCACCTGGTGGACGACGGTGTGCTGCTGCTGGGCAGCGTCACCAGCCAGCCTTCCGCGGACGTGATGGCGGGCGCGGGCATCAACTTCCGCGGGGACGGCGGCGCGCTGGTCATCCGCGTGCCCCATCCGGAAAACGCACTGACGCGCACGCGGGAGGCGGAGCATGTTTTTGACGAGCTGCTCAGAAGAGGCAAGCTTTTCCATGACAGCGAACCCATGACCAGCTTCCAGGGCTTCAACATGCGGGAATTCACCGGGCATGACAGCCTGACGTATGCCGCCCTGCGCCCCGCCGCCCAACTGCGGGCGGAACAGAACCAGGTCACGCGCCTGCTGCACTCCTTCATGTACGGCGGTAGTGAGAAGGAACTGCCCATCTGAACCGCGCCGGGACGGAACCCCTCTGCACAAAAAAGCCGCCGGCACAGAACGCCGGCGGCTTTTTTGTGCAGTTGGAAACTGGAAGTATCCGTTATTTCAGGAATTTGATGGTGAGGGGTGCTACGTAATCATAATCTCCATTGGCCACCTTCACGGCAGTGATAATGGCGAAAACAATCCAGGCGATGATGATTGCGGGGGCCAGCACGAAGCCGATCAATACAAAACATAAAAGGAAAGCCGCCACCGTATAAATCGCCCAGGAAATCTGGGCATTCAGGATGTTCTTGCCCACCTTGTCCACCAGGGGGTTGGTTTCCTTCCAGACCAGCCAGCAGATCAGGGGCGGAATAATGTTTACGCCGGTGGAGAAGCCGAAAAAGACAGACACCAGCGGAGATACCGCCGTAAGGGTGGCCTGCGTCTTGTCCGTCTGTTTTTCAGGAGCGGGCTCCTGAACCGGTTCCTGGATGATTTGTTGTTCTTCGTCCATAAAAGTTTAAAGTGATGGAAAGCGGAGGAGAACGAACGGAAGCCTCTTCCACTCCTTTCCGCCTTGGTTAACACCTTTTTCACATATTCCGCCATGTAGTCAAGCTTCCAGGCCGTTCGTTTTCCGAATAAAAAGCGTTCTCCAGCAATCATCCTTGCCTCCACGGCGGGAAGGAGCTACACATGCAGGCCATGACCAACGCCCTGACGCTGCTCACCTTTTCCGTCTGCCTGGGGGCCTGCTCCCCCGGCGTGCCGGAGATATTGCCTCCGGCCTCCTCCGTCACCCGCCGTGAAGCCCTTGAAACCAGCAGGGCTTACACCGCCATGGTCTGGAAGGGTTCCTCCCGGAACGTCCGCCATGGAGAAGACCCGGACGGCATCCGCATTGACACGCCGGACGCGGCCGCTCCCGGCGACCATGCCGGCGCGTGGTGGCGCCCCGGCAAGCGTTCCACGGGCATGCCGTACAAATGGGGCGGCTTTGACACCCCGCGCCAGTTTGCCGCACGGTTGAAGGCGGACGCCGCCAGCGGAGGCGCCCCTGCCGCCGCCGGAGACATGGGAACGGCGGAAAAACAGGCGGCGGGGGATGCCGCCGTCAGCCGTTTTGCCGCCGGGGTGGACTGCTCCGGCTTCGTCTCCCGCTGCTGGCGCCTGGACAGGCCCTTTTCCACGCGGGAGCTTCCGGCCCTTTCCCGGCCCGTGCCGTGGGAGGAGCTCCGCACGGGGGATATCCTGATTGCGCCGGGACGCCATGTGCTCCTGTTCATCCAATGGGTGGGAACGGCAAAAGACAGGTTCATGGGTAGTGAAGCAGGCCCCCTGCCCGTCTGGAAATGCGGGGAGCACGTTTTCAGCCGCTCCAGCCTGGAGAAGAACGGCTACCTTCCCATGAGGTACAGGGGGATGCTGTGACACGCGCCATCCCAAAGAGCGCACCGGAAACAAAGAGCGCCCCGCCATCCGGAGACGGCGGGACGCTGTAAAGGCCACGGTGCACGCAGCTGCCCGGAAGGGCAGTTACTGCGGCTGCACGGTCATGTTAAACACCTTCCCCTGGAAGGAGGAGCCCAGTTCCTTCAGCGGGAGCACGAAGGTGGAGCGCACTCCCTGGGTGCGGGGTCCGAAGTTTTCGTCCGGGTTGCGGAAGCTCTTGAGCGTCATGGTTCCCGCGGGCTGGCCGTCAATGAGCAGGCTGGTTTTCTCCGGTTCCCCCACAATCTCAACCTTCACCTTCTTGCCGACGGGCAGCTTGGTTCCGAAGGAGAATTCCAGGGAGTCATCACGGCGGAAGCCCATGGTGCCGTCTTTCATGACGGCAAACAGCTTGCCCTCCGGGCCGGAAAGCAGCACCTGCTCCGTTCCTTCCGGAGCGGCGGAAAGTTCAAGCTCCATGGCAAGGCGGTAGTTGGGGCCCAGCGCGGGCTGGTTCAACTGCTGGGG
The DNA here is from genome assembly GCF_040616545.1 of Akkermansia muciniphila. Taxonomy (NCBI): domain Bacteria; kingdom Pseudomonadati; phylum Verrucomicrobiota; class Verrucomicrobiia; order Verrucomicrobiales; family Akkermansiaceae; genus Akkermansia; species Akkermansia muciniphila. The sequence continues at coordinate 2,957,244 of NZ_CP156688.1, forward strand.
CAGCTTGCCGGGAACCACGGAGAAGGGCTTGGAGTCCTTCCACTTGTGGAGGGGGTTGGTGCGCGGGGCGTCTCCGATGGCCTTCACCAGTTCACGGTGCTGTTCAAAGGAGTCCGGAGCCTGGGCCTTCCCCCACATCTTCTGCGCCAGCACGTCCATGGAGCCGGAGACGATTCCCCAGATGTCATACGGGGCATAGCCGGAGTGCATGATGTCCGTCATGTCATTCCAGATGGCGAAGGCCGCGCCAATGAGCTGGGGATGGCCGGCGGGAAGGGTTTCACTGCCGATGCGGTTGGGAACCCAGTTCTCATACAGGCCCTTGTGGTTCCGGTCCATGCGGTAATAATTGGCGTAAGGCACCACGTAAAGGGCGCCGTCATTGGTATTGATGACGTCGTAGCCCTGGTTCACGGCTTCCCAGGCGTGCATCCACCCGGTGTTCCAGAGGTTCATCTGAACGCCCTTGCTGACCACGGGGGTTTTGCCGGGCTTGGTGCTCAGGCTGCCCCAGATGCGGGGCGTGTAACCGCGTTTCAGGGCGTGCTTCAGCACGGCGTCCGCAAAATGGCGGTAGTCCTCCTTGTTGCCGTAAAATTCATCCGCGCCCACGTGCACCACGTTGCTGCCGAACACCGGACGGCCCAGCTTGGGGTCCTTCAGCAGGTACTCGTCAAACACCTTGCCCACAAGATTGATGGTCTCCGGGTTGGCGGCGTCCAGCATCTCGTTGCGGCGTTTTTCATGATTCATGGGCCCCTTGTAAATGAGGTCCGGCCTCAGCCGGGTGAAGGAAAGCGCGTGTCCGGGAGTGTCAATCTCCGGCACAATGCTGATGCCGCGGCGCGCGGCGTAGTCAACCAGGTCCGCAAATTCCTTCTTGGTGTAGGAAAGGTCCCGGGCGGTGAGGGGCTGGCCGTCCTTGCCCTTCATGTTGGATTCCAGGCGGAAGGCGGTATATGCCTCCTTGAACGGGTCGCGCCCCTTGTCCACATAGTGCTCCTGGAAGATGAAGTTGTTGTTGATGACCAGGTGCAGGTCATTCATCTTGTACCAGGCCATGGTGCGGATCACGTCCTTCAGGTAGCTGAGGGGATACGGCGTGCGGGCAATATCCAGCATGAAGCCGCGCAACTGGAAGCGGGGGAAGTCCACCGCCGTGCCGCAGGGAACGCTGCCGGGCGTCTGGCGGAGCATTTGCAGCAGGGTGCGCGTGCCCCAGAACAGGCCGGTGGGAGTGGCCGCGCCGATGCGGATGCCGTCCCTGGTCACCTGGAGCCGGTACCCTTCCTTGCCCAGGCTGCCGCCCTTGAGCACGGAAAAGGAAATATCCGCCTTGGCGCCGGGAGCCACAAACTTGACCTTATGGCCGAGCACGTCTTCCATATCCGCCGCAAATATCTGCGCCAGCTCTTTTTCCGGGCACGCTACGGTAACCGTGTTACCCAGCTTGTATTCACCCTGGCCGCCCTTCCATTGCAGGATTTCCGGGATAATCCTGGGCTTCGGGTTGCCCTGGGAGGCGTTCGGGGCCTTGAGCATGATTTCATAATCCTTGCTGACGGCTTCCTTGCCGTCCTTGGTCACCTTGAAGCTGACGTTGACCGGAGTGTCTGAAATGACGGGCGCTATTTTCCCCTTGCTGTTGATGAGCTCTTCGTAATCGGCCCCCAGCAGCTTGATCTGGGCTCCGGAAGCGCTGGGCATCGGCAACTGCTTTGCGCCCGCTTTCACCTCAGGGATGGAAAGGGAATTCGCAATCTGCTGAGCATCCTGCCCCATCAGCGGAGACGCCGCAAAGGCGGCAAGCATCAGGAATATGTTCTTTTTCATTATGTTGGTTTGTTCCGGGGAAAAGGTAAGTCCGGGGTTGTGCTAAACAATACGCGGCTTTCCTCCATTTCTTGCACGGAAGCAGGAAAAAAGGACACCCGCCCCTTCCATATAGCACAGGCGCTCCCCCATGTCTATTTTGAAAGAGGAGCGGCGGGTGCGGGCCATGGCGGGCGGCAGGTTCTTCTGCGATGTTTTTTAATGGCCGCCGGGAAGGAGGGACTTCCGACCCTGACAATTTTCCGGACGGAAACCGGGGAGGAAGGAATTCCCCTCCGCTTCGCTCCGGCAGAGATTTTAAGTGCGAAGGCCGGGAAACCGGACAATCCGGTTGGACGGAAAGCGAAGCTTAAAGTCCGCAGGGATTAAAAAAGGAGATGCCGCCTGCGCGGCATCTCCCGGAAAGACGGCCCGTCCCGCTCCCGCAGGAGGAAAGGATCAGGCGCGGATGTCAATCACCTCACTGGCGGGGAAGCGCACCTTCGCCTCGCGGGCATAGGAATCATCCTGTGCGCGGTAGCCCAGGGCCACGCTCACCACGGAGCGGTACGGCGTGCCGTCCAGCCCCAGGATTTCATCATACTTTTCACGGTCCATGCCGCCGATGGTGCAGGAGTCCACCCGCAGGGCGGCCGCCGCGCTGAGCAGGAAGCCCGCGGCGATGTACACCTGGCAGTCCAGCCACGTGTGCATTTTTTCCGGAGTCAGGGATTTTACGTATCCGGTGTAAAAATCAGCGGAGGAGGCCAGCTTTTCCGCGGACGGGTGGCGCGTGAACTCAATCTGGGCCAGGTAGCGGTCCACGTCCCGCTGGGTAGCCGTCCTGCGGGCGCACAGCACCACGTAATGGGAGCAGTCCTCCACCTGGGACTGGTTCCAGGAGACTTCCCGCAGGCGCGCCTTCAATTCCTTGTTGGTCACCACCACAAATTTCCAGAGCTGGAGGCCCAGGGAGGACGGGCTGAGGCGCAGGCTTTCCGCCAGCGCGTGCCACGTGGGTTCCTCAATGCGGGCATGGGGGTCAAATTTCTTGCAGGCGTAGCGCCATTCAAGGCCGTCAATGTACTGTTCAGGGGAGATCATAACAGGTGAGACAGGATGAACGCTGAAAATGTTTAAAGAACTTCCCTTAAAACTTCAAGGCAACGGGCATTTTCCGCGGGAGTGCCTATGCTGATACGGATCCACTCCGGCAGGCCGTAGCCGTCCTGCGCACGGACGATCACGCCCCTGGCCAGCATGTCGTTGAACACCTTCCTGCCCTGCCCCACCTTCACCAGGATGAAATTGCCCTGGCTGGGAATCCATTCCAGGCCCATTTCCCTGAAGGCGTCTTCATAAAAACGCATGCCCGCGGCGTTGTTCTCCACCGTGCGGCGCACGTGCTCCACGTCCGCCAGGGCGGCCAGGGCGGCCTCCTGCGCCAGCACATGCAGGTTGAACGGCGCGCGCGCCTTGTGCAGCATGCCGGTGACGTGTTCCGGCGCCACGCCGTAGCCCACGCGCAGCCCCGCCAACCCGTAAGCCTTGGAGAAGGTGCGCAGCACAATCACGTTGCGGCCCTCACGCACGAACTTCAGCGTGTCCGGCGGGTTGTCTGAAAACTCCCGGTACGCTTCATCAAAGCACACCAGCACGTGTTCCGGCACCTTGTCCATGAACTCGTCAATTTCCTGCTGGGTCACGACGGTGCCCACGGGGTTGGTGGGATTCGTGATGAAAATGATGCGCGTCCTGTCCGTGACGGCGTCCAGGAAGCCGTTCAGGTCATGCGTCCAGTCCGGCTTGTTGGGCACCTCCACATACGCGGAACCGAACAACTGGCTCATAACCGGGTACATGGAAAAGGCGTGCCTGGCGGCCACCACTTCCGCCTGGGGGTTCAGCAGGGCATGGCACATCAGTTCAATCACCTCGCTGCTACCCGTTCCCACCACGGTCTGGTCAAATTCCACGCCGCAGAACTCCGCAATGGCGGAACGCAGCCGGAAGGCCGCGCCGTCCGGATAAATATTAACGCCGGTAGCCGCGCGGGCAACGGCCTCCACCGCCTTTGGGGACGGCCCCAGCGGATTTTCATTGGACGCCAGTTTCACAATATCATGAGGGTCCAGGCCCAGTTCCCGGGCCGTCTCCTCAATCGGCTTGCCCGGCTGATAAGCCACCAACTCCAGCACATGCTGATTTGCGAAACTTTCAATACTCATAGCGGCGGAATGTTACCGCCATTACCCCCTTCTGGCAATACGGATTTCCATCCGTGAAATTCCCTTAAAAATGCCTGCCGCCGTGCCGTCCAGTCAACAAGCAGAGAGACGCCTTTCAGCGGGATTTTTCCCCTTGCCTCTTAAAGAGCATCCACCTGCCGTTATATACTCAAATGCCGGAGCCCCCTGTCCCCGGCATTTATTCATCTTTACCCTTCCGGGAGCTTGAATACCGGATATCTTCCGAGACCAATTGATGGGAGTGCAGCAAATAGGTCCGCACGTAAATCCGGACCAGCTCCCCCGAGGAAAGGTCCACATCCCAAAAAGTGAAATAGAGGCGCTCCTCCTTTTTTTCCACGATATCTGTCAGGGAATCCACAAAAAGATACGGAAAAACGGCCCGGTGAACTTCCTTTTCAAAAAACGGCCTGGAGTCCCTTACCTTCCGCATCCGGATGGTGGTCAGCAGCATTCCGTCCGGACTCAGTGTGTTCCGGGTTTCAGTATAACAGGGGTTGTTGGCCTCGTTGCGTCCCATGCTGCGTGAAACCAGGGAGCGGGAAGCCGCATCCCAATACGGCGGAGCATCCGGAATGCTATACCGTGTTCCATCAAAGGAGGGGTTCTGGAACGATTGTTTTTCCGCCGCCGTCACTTCCCGGCACAGCGTTTTCATGGAAGCAGCCGTCTCCGGCCTGATCCGGTCCCGTCCGGGGTTTTCCATCTCTCCGGCAACACATGCCAAGGGGAAAAACATGAGGAATGTTCCAATATTCATCACTATTACTATATTCCTTACAACGTAATAGGCCAAAAAAATCTGTAAAGGATATTTTGGGTGAGGGAAAAAGGACGCCCCATCCGCCACATGCCGAAGCCACGCGCACCCTCCTGATAAAAAACGGACAGTCCCCGCCCCGGGCCTTACGGAACGTACCTGCCCGGCATTTCCTCCCGCGCCCGGCGGGTCATGGCCGTAATGAGCTCCGTCTTCCCCTCCGTATAGGCGTCGCGGTTGAACTCAAACTTCTCTTTTAAAGAGTGTTTGAGGCCGGCGTACTTCTGCGCCTCCTCCGGGTGAGCGGCCAGGTAATCCCGGAAGTAGAGTTCATCCCAGTCCCGCCAGGGGCGCACATGCAGGTGGAAAGCCTGCCCCCGGAAGCCTTTTTCCGTATACCCCTTCACCAGAACCAGGCGCATCTGAGCCTCGTCACGGTGCATCTCCCGGTAGCCGCACTTCTCCACCAGGGCAGGAACTTCAAAGACAAGGGAATCAGGCCCCACCTCCAGCAGAATGTCAATGGTGGGCTTGGCTGCGAGGCCGGGAACGGCGGTACTGCCAACGTGGGAAAGGCGCCGGATGCAATGGCCCGGCACGGCGGATTCCAGAGCATCCTTCTCCCTCCGGTAGATTTCCGCCCATTCCGGCCTGGGCTCACTTATGATAATGGGGAACAGACGCCAAAGCTCTTCAAGGCTCATGGAGGACAAAGCGGTTTTATCCGGAAGACGGCGGGGCATTCCCGGAAGATACGGGAGGCGGGGGGAGAAGTCAATTTCCCCGGCGCCCCTGCCCGGCTGCCGCCGTGGAAGCGCATTCCTTCTTCCCGGATTCTCCCGCCTGCCCTGTCCGTTCCCGCACCGGGGGCGGCACCGCAGCGCCTGGTACCCCGCCACGACAAAAGCGAAGGCCGTCACCGCCAGGAAGGAGCGGAACAACCAGGCCAGCAGTTCCCAATAAATCTCTTGAGTCATGCGGAAGGTTTTTGACGGGAGGACGATCCGTTGCCCATATCTTCCCGGAGACGCTTGACAGCAGAGGCAATCAGGGTAGCTTTGTCCAGCAGGCAGCGATCCACCTGGAGGGCTTCAGCTTCCGCATCCCGGAAAAAATGGACGGATAACGGCATTTTCCCCTTGATTTGAATTTTTTTCTGACTCTTTTTTTTATTTCCCGCCTTCATAAAAATCCTTCTTTTGGTGCAATAATGGCTTCAACAGCCCTCTTACGCTGTCATAATGCACCTGAAATGGTACTTTAGTCAACGAAAATATACCATTAAAGTGACCTTTTACAAAAAAGGTTGAAAAATCGCACCATTCCCGTTATAAATCATTACATGAGTGAGAATCAGGATGAACTCAAGGTGCAGATCAAGGCATGGCTGAAAGCCCAGAACATCTCCCGCAGTGATTTTGCGGCAGCATGCTTCGTCTCTCCCCACACGGTCCGCAACTGGCTTGCCAAAGTGTCCATCCCCAAGGACAAGGAAGCTCTCATCCGCCTCATGATGGAAAAGACGGAAGGAGAGAAAAAACTGAAGGAGGCGGCAAGAGCCAATTGGAAACCCTTTGCCGTCATGCTGAGCACGGAGGATTACAAGCTCATTGAAGAAGCTGCCAGAAGAGACAACATGACAGTGGAGGAATGGGCGGAAGCCACTCTGATCAAGGACGCCCAAAGGAGGATGAAGAATTATTACGACGACGAAAGCAGCCTCGTGAACGATACTCCCATGGCTGCGGAAATTCCGGAGGAATACGGCGCTCCCAAGTCTTCTTCCTCTTCCAGTTCTTCGTCCTCCGCCCCTTCTTCTCCCCGCCGCAAACCACGGCAGTAAACTACAGGGGATGTAAACCGCCCTTCCGGAACAGGAATGGCCGCCCTCTGACGGTTCCCTTGACTCAAATCCCCCGGCACCCTGCGGTTTCGGGGGATTTTTATTCCGGCGCCTGGCGCGCCGCAAGGCCTTGCGGCAACTGAACCGGGAACGGTCATGAGCAAGACCATCTTAATGAAGAAGGCGCGTCCTGCGGGCCACGGCGGGGACATTAACGCAAAGGCTTGCGGCGCCTCAGTCCGTTCTTTTTTCTTGCCTGGCATCTCCAAGGGTGTCTATCGTATTAACAATGAAACAACTACTCTGCCTGCTGTTCCTTTCCGCCTTCCGGCTCCCGCTTTCCGCCCTGGCGGAGGCAGTTCCTCCGCCCGTTCCCGCCATTGCCGTCAGGATGGTGCATCCGGACAATCAGGAGCTGGCTGGCAAAGGCAAACCGGCCCCGGAAGGGTACACGGCCTGCGTGCATGAGTTCCGGGGAAACAATGGGGAAATGAAACGGACACGGCTGTTTGTGAAAGATACTCCCGTCATCACGGAAGCGGAGGTGGAGCGTGCACAGGCAGATCCGGGCAGTCCCGGACAGATCAACATCACCCTGAACACACGGGGCGGAAGAACCATGAAAGAAACCACCTCCGCCATGGATCTGGGGCATGACCGGCTGGCGGTTCTGGTCCATGGAAGGGTAACCACGGCTCCCGTAGTGATGGCCATTCTTTCCAATACCTTCACCGTCTCCGGACTGGACGGGGAAAATGAAGCTGAAAACCTGGCTGAACTGCTTAACCGCAAGGCTGCCGCCGGAAAGGCGACTTCCTTCACTCCCCGTGATCTGGCCCTGTATGCCGTTCATCCGGACAGCGGCCGGCTGGTGAAGGAAGGAACGCTTTCCGTACCGGGCTACCGGCTCTGGAGCCGCCCGGGCGCGGAGGAAGGAAAGAACGCGGAGAAGGAGTACCTGTTTCTGGGGAACGCCCCCATCGTCACCGGGGATTATGCCCAGTCCGCACGCCCCAATCTGGATTATCCGGGGCATCTGAACATCGTCTGGAATGAAGAAGGGGCCAGAAAGCTGGAACAGGCCTGCGCCGCCCTCCGGCCCGGCAGGGACAGGATAGCCGTAGTCCTGCGCGGAGCCATCCTGTCCACGCCCGTGCTCCATGGAGCGCCTTCCCATGCCACCCTCATTCCCGTGCCGGGGGATGACCGCCAGCTGGATGGCCTGTGCACGGCCATCAATAACCAGCTCCCGCCGCTCACGGAACAGCAGCAGCGGGAGGCGAAAAAGGAGCTGGCCATTTATCCCGTGCATCCCCGCAGCGCGGAGCTGGAACAGAGGTTCCTCCAGAAACTCCGGCGGGGAAGAACCATTCACCTGAAAAGCGGGTTCCGCTCCATTCCTTACAACCGCCCCGGTTTCCCGGAGCCCGTCCCGTCCTGGGCCTTCATCCGGCCGGAATCCCTGATTGGCCCGGAGGATGTCCGGTACGCGTCACGGGAGCAGAACGGCACCATCACGTGCGGCCTGCTGCCCCGGGTGCGGAAGAAGCTGCGCTCCTTCATGGACGGAAGCCCGGCGGGAAACGTGGCCGTGGCGATTGCCTTCCGGGGGAAGGTGCACCAGGTGTTCAACATCAGAAACAGCTTGTGGCAGATGTGGGGAATCCCCCTGGTTACCACCATTCAGCCTGTTTCCGCCATTTACATCCTCACCCCGGAGGAGGAACGTCGCATGGACCGGGAATTACTGTACTTCATCCTCAGGGACATGCTGTCCCCCGCCTGCCCATGGTTCTTTAAAAACTGCGTTCCCTTCCGTACCCTGGGCGAACAGAAGCCTTTTTTAATGATTGATTCCGGCTTGGACCGGCCCTGATTTTTTTGCTCGAACCGGGGGCGGCGCTCCGCTATATTGCCTCCCGTTATGGCAACACCGGATTTTCATTACCAGGACCCTTTTCCCATTGAAAAGGATGACACCCAGTACCGCCTCATCACGTCCGACTACGTGAGCGTGGGGGACTTTGAAGGGCACCCCATGCTCAAGGTACAGCCGGAGGGCCTGCGCCTGCTGGCCGCGGAAGCCTTCCATGACGTGGCCTTTTTCCTGCGCCCGGCCCACCTGAAGCAGGTGGCCGCCATTCTGGACGATCCGGAAGCCAGCGCCAATGACAAGAGCGTGGCCCTGACGATGCTCCGCAACGCGGAGGTAGCCTCCGCCGGCATCCTGCCCTTCTGCCAGGATACGGGCACCGCCACCATCGTGGGCAAGAAGGGCCAGCAGGTCTGGACCGGCTGCGATGACTGCGAACAGCTTTCCCACGGCGTTTACGATGCCTACACCCAGAACAACCTGCGCTATTCCCAGACGGTGGCGCTGGACATGTACACGGAGAAGAATACCGGCACCAACCTGCCCGCCCAGATTGACATTGAAGCCGTGGAAGGCATGAAGTACTCCTTCCTCTTCGTCGCCAAGGGCGGCGGCTCCGCCAACAAGACCTACCTTTACCAGGAAACGAAGGCCCTGCTGAACCCGGCCACGCTGAAGAAGTTCCTGGTGGAGAAGATGAGCACGCTGGGCACGGCGGCCTGCCCGCCGTACCACATCGCCTTCGTCATCGGCGGCACATCCGCGGAAAAGTGCCTGAAGACGGTGAAGATGGCCTCCACCAAGTATTACGACAACCTGCCCACCACGGGCAACGAGTACGGCCGCGCCTTCCGCGACCTGGAGCTGGAAAAGGAACTGCATGAGGAAGCCTGCAAGCTGGGGCTGGGCGCCCAGTTCGGCGGCAAGTGGTATGCGCTGGACGTGCGCGTCATCCGCCTGCCCCGCCACGGAGCCTCCTGCCCGGTAGGCCTGGGCGTCTCCTGCTCCGCGGACCGCAACGCGAAGGCCAAGATCACGCCGGAAGGCATCTTCATTGAACAGCTGGAAACCAATCCCGGACAGTATATTCCGGAAGCCCTGCGCATGACCTCCAGCGAGTCCGTCTCCATTGACCTGAACCGCCCGATGAAGGAAGTGCTGGCGGAACTGAGCAAGTACCCCGTCACCACGCGCCTGAGCCTGAACGGCACCATCATCGTGGCGCGCGACATCGCCCACGCCAAGCTGAAGGAACGCCTGGAAAAGGGTGAAGGCATGCCCCAGTACATGAAGGACCACCCCGTGTACTACGCCGGTCCGGCCAAGACCCCGGAAGGGTACCCCTCCGGCTCCTTCGGCCCCACCACCGCGGGCCGCATGGATTCCTACGTGGACCTGTTCCAGGAAAACGGCGGCTCCATGATCATGATCGCCAAGGGCAACCGCAGCCAGCAGGTGACGGACGCCTGCCAGAAGCACGGCGGCTTTTACCTGGGCTCCATCGGCGGTCCCGCCGCCATCCTGGCCAAGGACAACATCAAGAAGGTGGAATTGCTGGAATATCCGGAACTGGGCATGGAAGCCATCTGGAAGATTGAGGTGGAGGACTTCCCCGCCTTCATCCTGGTGGATGACAAGGGCAACGATTTCTTCGCGAAGATCCGCGAAGGCTGGGCCTGCGCCGGCTGCGGACATTAAGCCGCCCGGACAGAGCGCCGGATTTTTACCCCCTGTTCCGCCATGCCGCGCGGAACAGGGGATTTTTTACGGGGCTTTTACAGGAAGAGCCGCGGCCATCCCTCATCCTTCCTTACGGGAAGCGGGACAAAAATCGTTTCATCCCTGCACTCTTTTATCCCTTTTGGGCTTTTGGGTGAACTCTCCCGAGCATCCCACGGTCCGCCGTTCAAGCATTCCATGAGGAAATCCACAGCCGCCAGAAAACCTTGCAAGACATTTCCTGGAGACTTTCCCTCTTGACTATTTATGGAATTTTTTTATAGTAGCTCCAGTTAGTATCATACAAATCACATCACCTCTAATAAATCGCCCCGTCCTGTGTCAGCAGGACGGGGCTTTTCGTTAGCTGAACATTACAATGAGTAATTCAATCAGCCTAGTTAGTATGATACAGTAATTCACATGGTACACCTCCTTTTTCAATCCGGGACCAACCCGGCACGGAGATTGTGCATAAAATAACATTTATTTCAAGATTTTCTCATTTGAGAAGTTATGCCCACAAGCGGCCGAATACTGTCTTTCAGCCCTGTTTTCCGCACGTGCCGCAATCCGCTCACAGGAAAACCTCCGGAACCTGTGCGTCGCCCACTTCACCCAAGCAGGGAATAAAGCAGCATCAGCGCCAGATTGGCGCCAGCGGCCAGCAACAGTCTGCCCGGCTTCAAGTACCGCGCCTTTCCCAGGAAAACCGCCAGCACCGTGAAGACGGCATACAGGGACGTCCACATCAGGAAGAATTCCGCCAGATTCCTTCCGTTCCCGAGATTGTCCAGGGGCATCTTCCAACCGTAAAACAGGAGGGGAAACGCCGGAAGCACGGCATAAACGGCATATACCCAGTTCCTCGCCACCGGCCTGAAAGTGACCGTCAGCGGGTCCCTGCCAAACAGGATATTCCGGGCATGGATGTCCTGCACTTTTTCCTTCCGCAGGGCGAAGGGAAGATAGAAGAGAAGAAGCATGGGCAGCAGGGCGGCCCAGGCGTACAAGATCGCAGCCGCCCCCAGCATGAAGACGAAGAAGGCGGTAAAAATGATGGGGATGCCCGCCATGAGCAGGAAAAGGAGGCTTGTCCTGCGATCCGATTTTTCTCCCATTTTCAGGAAGGACCATGAAAGGTAGGCCATAGGGTAAAAGGCTGGTTTTCCGGATGTTGACAGAAACCACAGCCGCATGCAAGGAAAAGCCTGCCCACCGCCAGCCGGAGCCGTCACGGCCCCTTCCTCACGCAGGAAAGGGGGACGCAGACAGACTCTGATTGGGATTGCCCGCCGCCCCTTCCCACGCTATCCTGCCCTCATGGCCTACCGAATCTGCAAATCCATTGAACTGGAAAGCGGGCACCTTTTGTCCAAGCACCCCGGCAATTGCAAATTCCCCCATGGCCATACGCGCTCCGTGGAGATGGTGTTCCGGGCGGATACGCTGGACGCCAATGACATGGTGCTGGATTTCAAGGCCGTCAAGCAGATGATGGGGGATTTTCTCCAGCAGTTTGACCATTCCCTGTGCGTGAATACGGAAGACCCCAATTACGCCGCCTTTGTGGCCGCGTACGGGGAACGCATCATCCCGTTTGACCGGGAAGACCCCACCAGCGAGGTGATGGCGCGCACCATTTTCAACTTTGCCCGGCATGCGCTGGAAAAAGCCAAGGAAAGCTGCGGGGAGTACCCCGTGCGGGACTGCGTTACACTGGAACGCGTGCGCGTGTGGGAAACCAGCAGTTCCTGGGCGGAATACGGGGAATAGAAGGGACAAGCCCGGTTTCCGCCGTCCCTGGAACGGGCAGGCACCACTCCATTCAGCTTGCGGGCTCCCGGCTGCAAGGCAATCTCCCCGGACGGGGTTTCCGGAAGCTCATCCCCTAAAAGGGATTTAAGGAAATCATGCGCTTCTGCGTCCAGTGTCCGAAGGTGGAGGAGTACACATCCGTAATTTCCCGGGACCATTCGTCAATGGTGCGCTGATGGTGGGCGTATTTTTTAAAATCCTTGATATCCACGCCCAACAGGGCGCTGTGGTCTTCCTCATAATCCGCAAATTCGGAGACGATGCGGCCTTCTTCGTCCCGCAGGCGCCCCGCCATGGCGATATGGCCTTTTTTGATGAATTTTTTGACCAGGCCTCCCCCCTTGATGCCGCTCAACGCCGTGACAAAGATGCCCGCTTTGGCGTTCGTGGGCGTGATGGAGATGATGGCGAGTTCCAGCGTATAGGCACCCCTGGTTCCCGGAGGCACCATTTCAAAATGCGGATTTTCGGCAACCTCCTTTTCCATGCTGGTCGTGACGCTCTTCTGGAAGTATTCCGCCAGACCGCGCAGGGCATCAAACCCTTCCGCCGTATCCGGCCTCACATCCATGTGCACCGTATCCACCGGAACGACGGCCATCAGGACTTTTTTGCCATCCACGCCATTCACCTTGTCATTCCAGGCTTTTTTATCCTCAGCATTCCAGTATGCGTCAAAGGGAATATGGGAGTCGCCATTTTTTATCTGATGGGTCACAAATCCCGTTTTGGGAACATGCTTGAAGTTGTTGGAACAAGACATTACCGCCATGCCGCCAAGCACCACGAGGGCCATCAGAGAAGCCAGAAACAGAAACCGGTATTTTTTCATAAACAGGCAATCAGCTAGAGTCATTTCATACATGACCCGGCTTCTCCTGTCAATAAAACCCCGGAAACCCCTTCTGCGGACGCAAGCTTTTTCCGAAGAGCGGCGTAGGAGCTTTTCACCATGCGGAGCCGGGAGCCTTCAGGGAGCGCCGCAGGCCTCTGGGGCAGCCGAAAGGAAATGAAACGTTCACGAACGAATTTAAAGAGTCCCCGTTCCGGGGAGGGTTACTCTTCATCATCCATGGGGCGGTATTTCACGGCCAGTTTTTCCAGGAGTTTCAGGGCCAGGGCCGCGCGGCTGCGGAAGGATTTGTAATCCCGCGGGTCGCAGTCGCTCCAGGCGCGTTCGGCCAGCGCCAGGGCGCGGGGCCACGCCATGTATTCCACCAGTCCCATATTGTACAGGTATTCCGTCCAGATGTTGGCCTGGAGGCCGCGCACCTTGGCGGCCTCCTCCGGGGAGAGTTCCGGCAGTTCATAGCCGTAGACCTGCCTGAGCGGTATCAGGCCCCCGATGGCCTTCGGCTCCGTGGGAGCGGCGGACTGGTAGTAGTCAAAGTAGAAGTGGGAGCACGGGGCCAGAATGACCGGGTGCCCTTTTCTGGCCGCCGCCGCGGCAAAGTCATTGCCACGCCACGCCATGACGAAGATGTGCTTGTCCGCCTCCAGCTCCCCGGCTTCATCCCAGACGATGGCGTCATAACCGCCCTGGCGAACGTAGTCCGCAATCTGCCGCAGAAAGTCCCGGCTCAGGGCCCTGAGGTCCGTCTCCTTCAGGTCTTTCAGACGGCTCTGGCAATATTTGCAGTTTTTCCATGCTTCCGCGGATACCTCGTCATGGCCCAGATGGATGGGGGAGCCGGGCGGGAAGACGGCCTTGAGTTCATCCACCACGTCTTTCACGAAGCGGAGCGTTTCCGGACGCCCCATGCAGACGGCGTCCCGGCCTTTTTTGCCTTCCACGGGAAAGTCCACCCCGTCGCAGATCAAATCCCCGTAAGCATGCATGGCCGCGTAGGAATGGCCGGGAAGGTCTATTTCCGGCACAATGGTGACCTGGCGGCTGCGGGCATAAGAGATGATTTCCCGCATTTGATCCTGGGTGTAAAAACCGCCGTAGGTGGCCTCCGGGTCATTCTCCTGGATGGCCAGCTTCACTTCCTGCCAGTTCCATTCCCCGTTGGCCAGCGGCACGCGCCACGCGCTCATGGAGGTGAGGAGGGGGTATTTTTTGATTTCCATGCGCCAGCCGGGCCCGTCCGTCAGGTGCAGGTGAAGCCGGTTGAGCTTGAACAGGGACATGGTGTCAATCATGCGCTTGACCTCCGCCATGGTGAAGAAGTGGCGGGAGACGTCCAGCATGATGCCGCGCCATTCAAAGCGGGGAACGTCCCTGATGGAAAAAACGGGCACGGAGAAGCCTTCCGCGGTCCGGTTGGCGTTCAGTATCTGCACCGTGCTCTGCCAGGCGTAAAAGAGCCCGGAGGGAGCCGCCGCTTTCAAATGCAGCACGCCCCGGCCCTCCTTCCCGGCGTCCAGGCGCGCCTCATATCCTTCTCCCGTTCCCGCGGGGGTTCCTTCCACGGAGCACACCACGTCTGCGGATTCCCTGTCCCCGGTCATGGAGAGGCCGGACAGGACGCCCTGGGCGTTGAGCACATTCAGGAGAGCTTCCACCACGGGAGCATCCTTTTCCGGCGCATAGACCGCCAGCCGCAGCGGGAGACGCGCCACGGCGGAGCGGTCAGACCTGCATGCGGAGGGCGCGGGGAGCAGCACCTCCTCCGCCGGGACGGCATTACCTTTTTCCGCATTCAGCAAGCCGGCCAGAACCAGCACAGCCGCTACCCGGTAAAACCGCCTTTGATCCGTCATTCCCGGAGTACGGGAACGCCCCAGCCGTTCTTTCACGCAAAGGGCGCCGCCAAGAGGGCCGCGCTCCGTGCACGCAAATAAAAAGGCGCGGCTGATTGCACAGCCGCGCCTCTGGTCACAACCGTTATTTGCGGCCGCCGAAGAGGCCGCCTAATCCTCCGCCGAGTCCACCAAGACCTTTCAGGGAACCCAGTCCGCCGCCCATGCCGGGAAGGCCGGGCATCTTGCCGCCCTTCCCCTTCATGGCCGTCATCTGCTTCATCATGGCGCCCATTTTGCCCTTGCCGGACATCATCTTGCGCATCTCGGAAAAGTTCTTGATGAGCTTGTTCACCTCCATCAGGGAGCGGCCGCAGCCGGCGGCAATGCGGCGGCGGCGGGACGGGTTCAGCAGGTTGGGATTGCTCCTTTCCTTGGCCGTCATGGAGAGCACGATGGCTTCCATGTGCTTCATCCTTTTGGGGTCCAGCGCGCCGTCCGGAAGCTGCTTCTTGATTTTGCCGAAGCCGGGGAGCAGGCCCAGCAGGCCTTCCAGCGGTCCCAGGTTCTGCATCATCTTCATCTGGTCCAGGAAGTCGTTGAAGTCAAATTTGCCGGACATCATGCGGTCCATGGATTTGGCCGCCTGCTCCTCGTCAATGCGGGCGGCGGCATGCTCCACCAGCCCCACGATGTCGCCCATGCCCAGGATGCGGTCCGCCATGCGGCCGGGGACAAAGGGGCCGAACTGGTCCAGCTTTTCCCCTTCACCGGAAAATTTGATGGGCTTGCCCGTCACGGAGCGCATGGAGAGGGCCGCGCCCCCGCGGGCGTCCCCGTCCAGCTTGGTCAGGACGATGCCCGTGACGTTCACGGCCCGGTCAAAGGTCTGGGCCACGTTCACGGCCTGCTGGCCCGTAGCGGCGTCCACCACCAGCAGGGTTTCCCGCGGGGAGAGGAAGGCGTGCAGGTGGTGCAGCTCGTCAATCAGGGCTTCGTCCACTTCCTGGCGGCCCGCCGTGTCAAAAATCATCACGGTCCCGTTCTGGGTCCGGGCCCATTCCAGGGCCTCACGCGCCACGGCCACCACGTCCCGGCTGCCGGGGGCGGGCTTGTACACGGGCACTTCTATCTGTGCCGCCAGCGTGGCCAGCTGGTCCACGGCGGCGGGGCGCACCAGGTCACAGGCCACCAGCAGGGGACGGCGCCCCTCGTTTTTCAGACGCAGGGCCAGCTTCGCGCTGGTGGTGGTTTTGCCCGCGCCGTTCAGGCCCACCACCATGATTCTGGCGGGGTCCGTCAGGTCCAGCCCCACGGCGTCCCCGCCCAGCAGGGCGGCGATTTCATCCCGGAAGATTTTGACGATCTGTTCCCCGGGCTTGATGGATTTAAGGACTTCCTGCCCCATGGCGCGCTCCTTCACGCGGCCAATGAATTCCCGGGCCACGCCAAACTCCACGTCCGCTTCCAGCAACGCCAGCCGGATGTCGCGCAGGGCGTCCGCAATGTTCTTCTCTGAAATCTTGCCCAGGCCGCGCAGCCTCCGGAACGTGTTATCCAGTTTATCTGCTAAAAGTGAAAACATAATCGTATGATGCGCCAGACTGTGCCACAATTCCCCGCCCCCGTCAACAAGTGCGCCCTGCATGGGACATGATGCTTGACTTGCCGGGGGCTTCCCCCCATCTTTTCCCGCATGGCACCTTTTGACCTGAAAGAGGAAATTTTACGCCTGAAACAAGAACGCAACGCCATTATTCTGGCGCACAGCTACCAGACTGGGGATATCCAGGACATGGCCGATTACGTGGGCGATTCCCTGGGGCTGGCCTACAAGGCCCAGCATACGGACTGCGGCGTGATCGCCTTCTGCGGCGTCCATTTCATGGCGGAGACCGCCAAAATCCTCAATCCGGACAAAACCGTCATCCTGCCGGACGCGGACGCCGGGTGCTCCCTGGAGGCCTCCTGCGACGCCGGGGAACTGGAAGCTTTTCTAAAAGAGAACGCCCATAAGAATTATTACGTGGTGGCGTACGTGAACTGCTCCATCGGCGTGAAGGCGCTGGCGGACGTGATCGTCACCTCCGGGAATGCCGTGAAGATCGTGTCCCAGGCTCCGGAGGACCGCCCCATCCTGTTCGTGCCGGACCAGAACCTGGGCGCCTGGGTAGGCCGTCAGCTGAACCGCCCCATGGAGCTGTGGAACGGCGCGTGCCACGTGCACATGGAGTTTACGCGGGACCAGATTCTGGCCCTGAAGGAGAAGCACCCCGGCGCGCCGGTGGTGGCCCACCCGGAGTGCACGGAGGCCGTGCGCCTGCTGGCGGACCACATCTGCTCCACGGAGAAGATGATTCCCTACTGCACGGAAAGCCCTGCCAGGTCCTTCATCATCGTTACGGAATCCGGCATCCTGCACCGCCTGCGCAAGCTGGTGCCGGGCAAGGAGTTCATCCCGGCCCCCACGGAGCAGTGCTCCTGCAGCACCTGCCCGTACATGAAGATGAACACGCTGGAAAAACTGTACCTGGCCCTGCGGGACCTTTCCCCCGCCGTGGAACTGCCGGAAGACTTGCGCAAGAGAGCGGAAGCCCCGCTGCTGCGCATGCTGGAGCAGTCCAAATCCTGACCCGTTTTCCCTGAGCATGATACGCCTTTCCGACCACATCGCGGCCGCCGGCGGCTGGCTTTCCCTGGAAGCCTTCATGCAGCTGGCCCTGCACCACCCGCAGGAGGGGTATTATTCTTCATCCATTGAGAACATCGGGCGCCGCGGGGATTTTTCCACCACTCCCACGCTGTCCCCCATTCTGGCAAAAGCCATCGCCGCCCGCTGGAAGGAGGCCTGCGCCCGCTGCGGCAAGCGGCTGCCCCTGCTGGAGATAGGCGCCGGTTCCGGCGCGCTGGCCGTCAAGGTCCTGGAGCAGCTGGGGTTCTGGAACCGCCTGAATACGGATTACGTGATTGTGGAGTCCTCCCCCCGGCTGCGGGAATTCCAGCATCTGCTGCTCGGGAGCCAGGCCAGAATTTATGCCACCATGGAGAAGGCGCTGAAGCACTGCGACGGCAGGGCCTTTATTTTTTCCAACGAGCTGGTGGACGCCTTCCCGGCCCGCGTGTTTGAGTATACGGAACAGGGGTGGCAGGAGGTAGGCCTTGCCGTGAAGGACGGAGCCGTGCGGGAGGAACTGCGCCCCGTCCGCCAGAAGCCGCTTTTTTCCCATATGCTGGAGTACGATTCCCAGCCGGGGCAGCGTCTGGAGATTCATGATTCCTACGCGCGCTGGTTCACCGGCTGGCTGCCCCTGTGGAGCAAGGGAGTCATGACCATCGTGGATTACGGGGATGAAATGGAGCGCCTTTATTACCGCCGCCCCAAGGGTTCCCTGCGCGGGTATAAAAGCCACCAGGTGCTGAGCGGGGAGGAACTGTACCGGCACCCCGGCCTCACGGACCTGACGTGCGACGTGAACTTTACGGACCTGCTGGAGCTTTCCCGCAATTGCCTGGGGGATACGGTCACCCTGATGACCCAGCGGGATTACCTGCTCCCCTACGCGGAGAACACGCCGCAGGACGCCTTCCTGACGGATGAGGATGGCGCGGGCGGCCATTTCCACGTGCTGATTCAGGAACGGCTTTAAGACAGGTACGAACGCCGGAACCCGGGCGTACCCGGTCGGATGGGATGCGAAGCATGAAGCCCGCAGGGCGGTTGAGTCTGAAAAATGAACGGATTCATGGAAGGTCTGCCTTCATCCCCTCCAAGAGGGGTCATACATTAACATTTCATCGTCAATACATAACAAATCCTTTTCAGCGCTTCTGTCATAAATTTCTCCACTTTTTGAACATCATGCCGTCACCGGGACTCTAACCTGCATCAGTAACAAACCGGGCGGCGGGAGGTAGAGAGACCGCCACCCACAATGGGGAGTTCTGAGTTTCATAGGTAATATAGTTGGATAAAAACCCGCACGGGGGAAACCCCGTGCGGGTTTATTCATCCCTGCTCCGGACCGCCCGGAAAACAAGGCCGGAACAGGCCGCAGAAAATCATGGCTGAACCAAATTAAGGCTTGAGAGTTGAAGGCATCTCGCTAATCTGGCTTCAGCAAGAATCATCTGTTATCATGGCCACCACGAACGAAACGAATATTTACGAAACAGGAGTACTGGACTCCAACGCGGAAGGCAGTTTTGTCTATACCACCCTGGACGCCGCCATCAACTGGATTCGTAAAAATTCCCTCTGGCCCATGCCGATGGGGCTTTCCTGCTGCGCCATTGAGTTCATGGCCGTGGCGTGCTCCCGGTATGACCTTTCCCGCTTCGGTTCTGAAGTGACGCGCTTTTCCCCCCGCCAGGCTGACGTGATGATCGTGGCCGGCACCGTTACCTACAAGATGGCCCTGGCCGTCCGCCGCATCTGGGACCAGATGCCGGAGCCCAAGTGGTGCATCGCCATGGGCGCCTGCGCCTCCACCGGCGGCATGTTCCGCTCTTATTCCGTGCTCCAGGGCGTGGACAAGATTATTCCTGTGGACGTTTATATTTCCGGCTGCCCCCCCCGCCCGGAAGCCATTCTGGAAGCGCTGCTCACCCTGCGCAAGAAGCTGGATACCCAGCAGCCCGCGCGCACCTTCTTCAAGAAGGAAGAGCCGCGCGAAGCCAACGCCCCCGTTCCGGTCGATACGGAAATGCCCCTCGAATAACACGCCAGACCCCCGACTGTTTTCCTACCGTTCCACCTTTTACCATTCCTTTTTCATGCCTTCTCTAGAATCACAGATCAAGACCGCCGCAGACAACGCCCAGAAACGCTTTGGGAAAGACGTCATCACGGACCGCTATGAGTTCCGCGGAGACGTTACGCTGACCGTCGCACGCCACGCCGTGGCGGACGTCGTGCGCTGGCTGCGGGATTCCGCCGGATTTGACATGATCGTGAACCTTTGCTCCGTGGACAATATGGGAGAGAGCCCCCGCTTTGAAGTCAACTACACGCTGACGCAGGCGGAAACGGGCGTGAACCTGAGCCTCAAGACGAAGGTGGACGACGGTGAGGAAGTGCCCTCCGTCTCTGGACTCTTCCAGTCCGCCAACTGGCACGAACGCGAAGTGTGGGACCTGATGGGCATTAAATTCTCCGGCCACCCGGATTTACGCCGGATTCTGATGTGGGAAGGCTATCCTTATTTTCCTTTGCGAAAGGATTTCCCGGTTCAGGGCGTACCTACTGAGTTGCCCGGCGTCGCCTTCACGGAGGCAGCCCCCACGCAGGGCGCGCCATTCGCCACGGAACAGGGCCGCTGCCCCAGTGCATGCCGCGAACCCCGGTCCCATAAATTCTAGCCCATTTTCCAGCCCCGCAAGGCGGGGCCCATCCCATGACCCGACTCCCCCTCATTCTGCCCGTGTGTATCATCAGCCTGCTCAGCGGCTGCCAGGACGCAAATCCGGCAGAGCAGGAATGGAGGGACCAGTTGTATAAAAATCTGGCGATCGTGGGAGCCAGAAACTGGATTGTCATTGCGGAGTCCTCCTTCCCCGCCTATACGGGCGCGGGCATCAAGACCATGGTTTCCGACAAGACGTCAGATGAAGTGCTCATGGACGTGCTGAATATGCTGGAGGAGGAGGCCCATGTGGTTCCCCGCATCATGGTCAGCTCTGAACTGCGCAGCGTCACGGAGGATTACGCTCCTGGCGTCAAGCGTTACCGCAATAATATCAACAAGATGCTTCCGGGACGCCAGCATTTTGAGTTGATGAGCCGCACGATCAATTCCCTGATCGAAGACGCCGCCAAGCAGTTCAACGTGCTGGTCATCAAGACCAGGACGTCCCTGCCCTATTCCAATATTTACATTGAACTGGATTCCGGGTACTGGAATTCGGAATCGGAGACGGCCCTGCGCAAGTCCCTGGAGGCCAAGGACGCGGCCAACCGCCGCGCGGCACAGGACACGGTGCTGGACGTCCCCCTTGCTCCGGGAGCGGCCCCCGCGCCCGCGACGCAAGCTCCCAAGGCAGGCCCCCAGACGCCGGGAACGCCTGCCGCCCCCACGGATAACCTGCCGGAGCTGCCCCGGGAAAACGGCCAGCCGTCCTCCCCTGCCGGAGACAAGGCTCCGGGAATTGCCCCTCCCCCCATCAAGGACCCGCTGGGCGGCAAGACCTCCATGGCAAGACTTTCATGAACCATCATATGGACAAGGCCACAGAAGAACGCCTCCGCGTGGAGGCATGGGTAGGGGACGCCATTCTGGCGCTGTACGTCAGGGAATGGATTCTGGCGGAAGAAGGAGCGATCAACGGAAAGCTTTTCATTGAGTTCACCAGCAATGATTTCCTGCGCCGCACCGGCAACGCCACAGGCGTGGAGGCGGAAATAGGCCGCACGTTCAAGACAGGCGGCCTGGAAGCGGCTTATGCGTGGATTGAGCACCATCTGAAACCCCGCATGGAGGAGCGCTGGCATACCCTGCGCAGGAACGCCTCCCGGTAAACCGCCGCCATGTCCGCCACCGGAACATCCCTGCCCTGGGACCGGGACAACGGCCCCTGCGTGATGGCGCCACCCCATTTGAAGGACTGGGGGGAACGTGCCGCGGCCTTTCTTTCCCGCCAGGGGATGGACAAGGCCGTTGCCTTTACCACGTCCGGTTCTTCCGGTTCCCCGCCCAAAGCCATTTTATTCACCCGCCGCGCCTTGGACGCCTGCGCGCGCGGCGCGCTGGACCACCTGCACGCGGAACGCGGGGACTGGTGCTGCCCGCTGCCCGTCTGGCACGTGGGAGGCGCCATGATCCACCTGCGCGCCGCCCTGGCCGGGACCGCCGTCCATACGCTTCACGGCAAGTGGAATCCGCATGCTTATGCGGACCTGATGAAAAGTTCCGGGGCCCGCTGGTCCTCCCTGGTCCCCACGCAGGTTATTGACCTGGTCAGCCATCGCCTCCAGGCTCCGGCCACCGCCGGATGCATTATTGTGGGCGGGGGGGCGCTGGACTTGGAAATGGGGCGGAAGGCACGCGCCCTGGGCTGGCCCGTGGTGCAGAGCTACGGCATGACGGAGTCCGGCTCCCAGCTGGCTACCGCCCTCCCCGGCGATCCCTACCACACGGACCGCCTTTCCCTTCTGCCGCACTGGGAGGCGGCAACGGATGAAGGAGGGCTCCTGCGCTTCCAGGGGGAAGGCAAGTTGTGCGGACGCCTGCTGACGCAGGCCGATGGAGGTTTTCTGCTGGAACGGGTGGCCCCGCAGGAGTGGTGGCGCACCCGTGACCTGGCGCGCCTGGAAGGGCGCCTGCTGACCTTCCTGCGCCGGGCTGACAGGCTCGTCAAGGTTCTGGGGGAACTGGTGGACCCGGATGCCGTTCAGGATGCCCTGCGCCGCAGCGTTCCGGAGGCCGTGGTGGAGGCCGTCCCGCATCCGCGCGCGGGAACCGAACTGGTCGCCTGCGGGCCTTCCGCGGCATTGCTGGAACAGGCCTGCCGTGAATGGAATGCGGCGGCTCCCGGCCCCCAGCGCATCCGTTCCGTCATGGAGACGCCTCTTCCCCTGACGGTGATGGGGAAACTGGACCGCAGCCGGCTGCGCGCCCTGCTGCGGGAACAGCCGGAAAAACGCCGGGAGGTTTAGTGCGCCGCCCGCCGGAAGTTTTTATTTAAAATGGCGCGGACCGGAGGGACGCTGCGGGCTTGAAATCCCCGGTTCCTTCCGCCCCTCCCGCCCGTGAAGCCCGCTCCCATGGCCCCTGTCCGTACCCCCGGAGCCGTTTCAGGAGCCTGCTTTAAATTAAAGAACGTGACATAATAAATAGTTAAACATTCAGTCACGTGAAAAACGCTTGTAGGGCAGAGGTTTTTCCTGCTAGAAAAGAGCTGACCCATGCGTGCCCGTCTTCTGCTTATTCCCTTTATTTTTTCCCTCCCGGCCCACGCCCAGGACGCTCCGTCCCAGGCGCCCGCAAATCCGCCCGGACAGGCGGAGTCCGCCCCGGTCCGGGACCTTTCCCAACTGCCCATGGACGGCGGCTGGACGTATGGGGAACTGCTTGACAAGGCCGCCACGGGAGATTTCCGGGCCAACATGCTGGCCGGGGAGTACTGGATGGGACTTTATTACCTGAACCGCGGGGACCTGCCGCTGGCCTGCCTGGAACACATGCAGCATTTTTTCCGTGACGCGGCGACCGCATCCGGGCATCCGGCGCCCAGGCTCATGATGACGGACCCCTACGGGATTTTCGGCATTTTCAAGGCGCAAACCATGCAGCCGGAGCATGCGGAATGGCTGGAGGCCTGCCGCAAGCTGGCCGGGAAAGGGGACATGGACGCCGTCACCGCGCTGTACACCGTTACAGACCTGCCGGAGGCAGAGTTGAGGCGCTACCTGGCTCCCCTGGAGAAGAAAGCCGCCTCCGGCGACCAGGACGCGCTGGCCCAGCTCGCTTTCATCAAGGTGGACTGGCTGAAGGAGGACCCGGCCGCCGTTTTGGATTCCCTGATGAAGCACCGGAAAAACGCCAAACCGGTTCTTCTGGCCCGGATGGGGGAACTGGCCCATTTTCTGGGAAAGACAGCTTCCCCTGACCATCCGCGCCGGAAGGAGTGGCAGGAGCTGGCCTTTGAGACTCTTTCCAAAGCGGCAGAAGCGGGGCACGCCGCGGCCATCGCCATGCTTCCCACCCTGCCTGAAGAAATCCGCGGCGGGCTCAAGCATGAATACCTCACGGAGCTTCTGGAGAGGGGGGACCTTCCCACCATGCTGGCCCTGATTTCCCGGGGCGCCAGCGGAACCCTCAAGCTGGAGAGCGGGCAGGTAAAGCGCATCTGTGACAAAGCCCGGAAACTGGGGAGCAATAATGCCTATGCCTGGTACGCGCAGTGGATTTCCGAACAGAAGCCGCCGCAGGAACAGGAGCTGCGCAAAGCCGCTCTGGACCTGCTGGCCCTTCATGACGAGCGGGGCATGCCCTTCCTGAAGGAACCGCTTACCCTGCCCCAGAAAAAGCTTAACCAGCTCCCGCCCTACGCCAAAACGCACAAGGAGCTGGAACTTGCCTCCCAGCTGGGAGACGCGGATTCCAGCGTCCAGCTGGGCGAGCTGTGGAAGGAGGAGCTTGCCAACACCATGGATTCCGTGGGGAAGGCCCATGAAGCGCGGGAAAACATGCGCACGTGGTACAAGCAGGCGGCGGAGGAAGGCCACCCCCTGGCCAAACTGCGCCTGGCCCAGATGGAGGACCCGGAGTTGATGGACAGGCCTGCCATGGAACCGGCCAAAACCCTGCTGAATGACTGCCTGGCGAAAGCCGCCACAGGGGATTTCATCACGCTGAGAGGCATTTCCGAGTACGTCACTCCGGAACAGTGGGAAGACCTGACCGCCGTTCTCCGCAAAAAAGCGCAGGAAGGGGACGCCCGCAGCCAGGCGGACCTGGCCTACCTGATGCTGTTCAGCTACAGGAGCGAGGAGTCCGGCTACCCGGAAGCCCTGGCCTGGGCCCGGCTTTCCGCCGGACAGGGGGACCCCTGCGGCATGTACGTGCTGGGTCGCGCCCTCATCTATGAATTCGGTCTGGAAAAGCGTATGGCGGAGGGGGATTCCTGGATGTTCCGGGGAGCCCTGAAAGGCCATGTGGATGCGGCGGACATGTGGAGTTCCAATAATGAAAACCTCCAGCCTTACAGCGCCATGATGCACGGCCTGGCGGCGCGGGGGCACATTCCCTCCCTGCTCTTCCTGGCCAACCAGGCCGCCTATCCCCAGAATATGGAGGAAGCGGCGGCGCAGGATTCCTCCAGTTCCCCTTACCAGCAGGTGAAGCTGACTCTGAACGGGACGGATGAAAATACTCCCCCGTGGCTCAAAAAGCCGGGCGCGAAGAATAAGGCGGAAGATACCCTGACGGACGCCGGAGCCGTTCCGCCCTGGATGACGCCATCCGGCAAGGAACGCCAGGCCCCCGCCCCACAGGCCATTAACCCGGAGGCCGTGAAGCTGTGGGAACAGGCCGTGGAACTGGGCAGCCTGACCGCCCTGGACGAGCTGGCCAATTATTATGAAACCGTGGCCGGGAACATAAAGGACCCTGCGGAACGGCAGCAGCTCCTGGCTTCCGCCATGACGGCAGCCACCGCGCTGGTGAAAAAGGAGGATGTGCGCGGCCTCAAGAGGCTGGCCCGGTATTACGAGCAGGGAATCGGCGTGCAGCCGAACAAGGAGCTGCACAAGGATTACGTGCTGAAGGCCGCGGAGACGAGGGACCCGGAGGCCCTGGTGGAGAAGGCGCGCCTGCTCATCAAGGGAGAGGACATGGAGCCGGACCCCAAGGCGGCGCTTGATATTCTGACCAGGCTGGAGCAGAACCAGACCCATGCCGTGCCGGGCATGTATTTCCTGCTGGGCTACCTGCATGAGGAAGGCCTGGGAATACCGCAGGATACGGCGCTGGCCTACCAGTTTTACATTAAGGGCGCGGAACAGGATGACGCCAAGTCCATGAATAACCTGGGTTCCATGTATGAACGCGGAACGGGCGTGGCCAAGGACCTGGCCGAGGCGCAGAAGTGGTACGAACAGGCAGCGGAACTGGGGAATGAGGACGCCCGCGCCAATGTGGAGCGGGTGAAGGAAAAGATCAAGAAGAAGGGGAAATAGTTTCCTCCCCTGTCCCGGGAATACCGCAGAACGGGGTGGGCCGCAGACCTCTGCGGCCCTTTCTATTTCACAAAGGGAGAGTAAAAAAGCTATTCCCGCGTCACTTTCAGGCGGAGGAAGCGGCGTCTCATTCCACTCTCCTGCACGGGTTCCGTATCCCGGAATTCGGCGGACGTCTTTCCGGCGGTTTCCACTTCCCCCAGGGACGTCCAGTTGACCAGG
Source organism: Akkermansia muciniphila (assembly GCF_040616545.1). Classification (NCBI taxonomy): domain Bacteria; kingdom Pseudomonadati; phylum Verrucomicrobiota; class Verrucomicrobiia; order Verrucomicrobiales; family Akkermansiaceae; genus Akkermansia; species Akkermansia muciniphila. The sequence continues at coordinate 2,982,900 of NZ_CP156688.1, forward strand.
TCCGGGGAGACTTCCACTTCATGCCTTACTTCCGCCGCCTGCGGGTTCACGGGCCAGCGCAGGACCATGTGCATTTTTCCGTCAGCGCCCTCTTCCGCCGTCACCTTCGTGACGCTTCCGCAGGGTTTCAGCGGGTCCAGGCCCGTGGCGTATTTCATCAGGTTGGTGATGCCGTCCCCGGAGGGGGAGGCATCCGCAGCCGTCCGGTCCGCCGCGGCGTCCGGCGGGAAGGTGTCCTGCACCCATTTGTCGTAGCCCGCCAGGTCGGCCCCGGCCTGCGTGACGGTGACGGCGCATTCCTGCTTGTCGGAAGCGCGGAATACCACCGTTCCGGACCGTGCGGCGGCGGATTTGTTTTCCGCCGCCGTCAGGATGACCGTGGTGCGGCCAATGCCGGAGGCGGCGGAAACGGAAATCCATTCCGGAGATTCCGCCACCACCCAGCCCAGGGCTTCCTCTTCCATCTGCACTTCCACATCCACCGCGCCTCCGGCGGCGGGAACGGACGCCCCCACCCGGGACAGGCTGAACGGGGAGGCCGTCACGGGGAACGACGTGGAAGACACGTAGCGGTTGGCGGCGCGCAGCAGGGAGCGCCGGTCAAAGTAGTTGTTGCTTCCGGTGGCGTCCGCCACGTCCAGCCCCATGTCCCAGTACATGAAGCCCGCCAGCTTCTGGCCGCTGATGTATTTGGCTTTCTTTTTGACGGTGGTGACGCCGTTGTAATGCAGCGTCAGGTTCAGGCCGGAATAGGAATAAACGGCCGTGTCATTGTCGGGGTTGTCCGCTTCCGGGCAATTGGCGGCAATCTCCCTGTATCCCTTGATGTAGTCCCCCGGCTTTTTGCCGTCAGGCAGTCCGGAGGTTCCGGGCGTTCCCTGGAAAGGGGCGCTTAAAATGATCTTGTTGTCCGGGAAGCCCTGGCTCCGGAATTTTCCGCAGGCGGAAACCATGCTGTTATAAGTATTCACGTCAATGGACGGCCCGTAGTTCTGAAAGGTGAAGTAGTCCACATACTGCATGTACGCGGCGGGGAACCAGTAGGCGACGGTATGCAGGGAGATGGAAAAGAACATGTCCGGATTGGTCTCCCGGATGGCTTGGGCCAGCTGGCCGTAGCTGGTCCATTTCCCGTCTCCCTGGTACAGCCATTCAAAGTCCAGGTCCACGCCGTCCAGCGGATATTTTTTCAACAGGTCCCTGATGCCGTCCGCAAATCTCTGGCGGGCGGCGGCATTAGGCAGCATGGCGCTCCACGCTCCTCCGGCAATGCCCAGGCGGATGCGCATGCCTCCCACCCCTTCCGTCATGCCGCGCAGCGTGCGCACATGTTCCGCCCAGGAGGCGGTATCACGGCCAAAGACATCGCTGTTCCCCCAGCGGGCCACGATGAGGCGGTCATTCCAGTTGGGCTGCACTTCCGTGCCCAGGCGGTTGACGGGCCGGGCCAGATGCCACACGCGCATGTCGTCTATTTTCCCCTTCAGGTTCCGGCCCACGACGGCATTCGGCGTGCCGTTCATCTCCCCGGCGGCAACCGCCGCCGTTTGCAGGGGGGAACCGTTCAGGTAAAAGACGCCCGTTCCCGCCGTGGAGTTGCGGATGAAGGCCAGCCAGAAGTATTCATGCAGGGCTACTGCGGGCAGGTCCGCCTCCCAGGCGGCGGTGGAGCCCGCTTGCAGGCGCGCCTTGTAATGGCCGTCCGCCCACGCCAGCGTCATGGACACGCTGTCGTTTTCAAACAGGGTGACATTCTGCTCCCCGGCGGATAGAGCCAGATTCACTTCAATAGTGAACGCGTTGGCATTGCTGCCCGCCAGCAGCCCGTTGCCCACGTTCATATAAGCGTTTTCTCCGGTGAATTCCAGAACGTTCGTCCGCGTGCCGTCAGCGGGGAGAAGCTGCACGCCCCGGCTTTCCGTCACGTCGTTGTCCGGGTAGGAAAAGATGATGTCCCCATTGGCGGCGGCGGAAGCGGCGCCGATGTAAATGAGGTCGGAGTTATTGATCATGTGGGGGCGGGAGGGCCAGTTCCACATGATATGGCTTTCACGGACGTATCCGGTCACCAGCATGTACCGGAAGGTGTTGTTGTCCGTGACGATGGAGAATTCCGCTCCGGGCGGCGTCACCGCTTGGTAAGGCCGGGTGAAGGAACTGCCCGTTTTGCCCGCAAATTCCGTCCATTTGGCGTCCCGGAAGTCGCCGTCCAGCCTCCATAATCCTATCAGGCGGCCATACCTGGGGTGTGCCATGGGCAACGGCCCCGTCAGGAAAAAGTCATCCGCCTCCGCCCCCAGCTCCGCATTCCAAAGCCGCAGTTCATCCCGGGCGCCCTTGAACTGCGCCGCCAGCTCCAGCCCGGTCCAGCCGTTTTTCATGGCAGCGAGGTAAGGCGCGGCGGGAGCGGTCCCCGCCAGTATTCCGTCCACATACAGGCTGACGTTTTCCGCCCCCAGGGATACCGCCACATGGCGCCAGGTTCCGGCGGCAAAGGACTGGCCGGAAGCCTCCAGGGAAGCGGGAGTTTCCGCATTCCCCGCTTCCAGGCGCAAACGGCCCCCGTTCAGGGAGAGCATGGAAGACCCCAGGGAAAGTATGGCGCCGGAGGCGGCGTCCTCATCCGGCCTGATCCACAGCTCACAGGTCATTTCCCCGTTTCCGGTCCAGGCGTCCGCAGGAACGGGAAGCGCCACCGGGGAGGAAAGAACGGTCAGCGCCTTGTTATGCAGCACGCTGACGGGCCGCGGCTCCGGAGCGGGAGGGGCCGCAGTATCATCCGTACGGACAGTCAGCGCATTCAAATTCATGGAGCCTGTTCCGGCGGAGCTTCCTTCCTTCACCACGTCAAAAACGAGCGTCCCTGCCTCATCCGCTTCCGCAGTCCATTCCACCGCCATGTAAGTATCCGCATCCGCCGTGTTGACGCCCCCCTTCCATTTGCCGTCCGTCCGGGAACCGGTGGAGGTCTGGAGGGCCTTCACGTCCACATGCCCTCCGGATACCAGGGAAACGGACTGGTACGCAGGCCTTCCGCTGCCCAGGAAAAAGGAAACGGCATATTCCTTGCCCGGAGCCAGTCCGGAAAGGGAGACCCGTACCGTACCGGCCCGGGCCGCCATGCCGTTGGTGAAGAGCATCAAACTTGTATTAAGCGCCTCCCCATGATTCGGGAAGGCGAAAACGCTTTCCGCCTCCAGCACGCCGCCCGCCTGCGTTCCCCGGGTTTCCCCCTTTTCCCGCCACGTGGAATTGGCGTTGTTGTAACACATGTTTCCCACGCTTGCCTCCGACTTGGCCGCCACAGCCAGATACACGGAACGCCCGAACAATGTTCCGGCCAGAACGGGGGAGGAAGAGGCTTCCAGATTATTTCTCCGCAGGGGCACGCTTTTCAGCGTGGCGGACGGGGCGGTGGTCACTACCCCCATATTCGTCCATCCCGGCTGCGCCGCAGAGGAGGCATTGCCGAAATCCACGCCGAAGGATTCCACCGTTCCCCCACCCTGCGCCAAATTCCCCAGAGCGCAAAGAGCGGAAACAACCATGACTCCAAAAAGAAAGAAGAGAGATTTCCTTTTCATAGATATAAAGTTACTACATAATCTAACAAATCAAGCTCTGCAAATAAAAAATGCCGGAAAGGGGGATGGCAGCTGCCATGCTCTTTCATCCCTCCTTTCCGGTTATCTCGTCAAAAAACTGAATGTTCCTATCTTTTGCGCCGCCGCAGCATCAATGCGGCCAGGGCGACCAGCCCCAGAGACGCCGTAGACGGTTCAGGAATGGGCTCGGTCGCCAGCATGAACCCGTTTAAAACAACATCCCCGCTTAAAACATCCGCGGCCACGCCCGCGGCGCGTTCATATGTGAGCGTCACCTGGCCGGAGCCGTCCGTAGTGAAGGTCCATTCCATCCCCACGCCGGAGGAATCCGTCGTTCCCTGAAAGGTTGAACCGGCCACCGTTCCCGCACCTTCATAACCGTCCATCAGGCTGCCGGTGACGTCACTGACGCCGCCTGAAAGAGTCATGCTGGTTTTATTAGTGGAGAAGCCGCTGTTGCCCAGAACGTAGAGATAATAGGTGGTATTGGCCGCCAGGCCGCTCAATGTGAATTGCAAGCCGACGGCCTGAGTTTTCACCCCGTTGCACTTTCCGTTGATGGAAGAGTACGTTACGGTGTCCGGGAACAGGGAGTTCAGGGAGGGAGCCGTTCCCGCCGCGTCCAGATACCCCGCATTCATGGCGGCGGTGCTTTTATAAGCCATGCTGAGCGTGATGTCCCGGCCATCCAGATTGCCTAGAACGAGGGAAGAGGAAACAGCGCCCCCGTTTTTGCTCAAGGAAGCAATGGGAGTGTAGGAGGTGGCTTTTCCTCCCGTGATGGAAGTCGTTTGAGTAGCCACACTGATCCAATCCGAATCCCCGGCGGAGGAAGACCCCAGATTGATTTTCAAGGAAGCCGCAGAAGCCGCGGAGACGGCCCCTGCCAATAATAGCAGAATGAATGATTTCTTCATGGTTTTAACCAATTCACAAGATATATGCCGGATTTGGAATCCGAAGTCAAGCCTACAAAATTGAAAGAAAAATGGTTCCAGGAAATTGAGTCGTCAATACTCCGTGATTTGCCGGAGGTATTGTTGAGGCATGGGCTTCCTTTGCGTTCCAGTAATAGTTAATAACCGTCTTTGCATTCTGGCGGCGGTTCGCCATCAGGGCCGGAACGCTGACTCCCAGGCGATAGGCAACTGTGAAAGGTAATGAAGGAAATGTTGATGGAGCGTTAACTTGTCATTCCTGCAAGCCATCCCGGCGCATCGCGAAGGACGGCTTTTCGTGATTGGGGAACTCATACCGGATTCCAAATCCGTCCGATTTATAACTTCATCCTGACCAATAAGTTATTTTTTATCATTTAAAACCGGAAGAATCATGATTTATAAACTTGGCCAATTATTCTGCCTTTTCATGGTGGAATAAGTTTTCAACCATCAACGGTTCCAGCCCCGGAATCAACAAAAAACGGACGGTTTCCCGTCCGTTTTCTGGAAATTGAGGCGTTGAATTACCGGATCAATAGTCCAGTTCACCCCTCATGACCCGGCGCTCGAATTCGGCCACGTCCACTACCTGGCCGGTCAGCCGGGCGTGTTCCGTGGCGAAGGCCATCACATGGGAGTGGGCGGATTCTTCAATGGAAGTGGTCATGTCCGCCGGGGTGGGCACCGTCAGCATGTCGTCATAAAGGGCGTCCACCAGTCCCCAGTCGCCGCCGCCGTGGCCCTGGTAGCCTCCGGCCAGTTCTTCCAGCTCCACCACGCGGGTTTTTCCGCCAAAGTGGGGCGTGACGGTGATTTCACCGGGGCCGTTTTCCTTGTAGAAGGCTCCGGCGCGGATTTTGCCCTTGGTGCCGTATACCTCGATATGGCGTCCCTGTTCAAAGGCCGTCATCGTGAAGGTGCCGGTCAGGCCACCTTCAAAGCGCATGATGGAGACCTGGTGGTCCGGCTGGTCGTTGTCGCACTGGAGGTAGTCCCTGCCCCACGGCGAGGTTTTGAGCCACTCGCAGATTTCCTCCGCCGTGGCTTCCTGCGCGCGGTCGTAGACCATGCCCAGCCAGCGCTTGCATTCGTCATCCGTGGCGTATTTGCGGGCGTCCCAGGGGTCTTCCCCCACCGGGGAGGTCCAGTCCGTACAGCGTTCCGGCCGGGGGGAGGAGAGCGTTTTTTTCGTGAAGAAGGTGAGCTCCCCGAAGCTGGCTACGGAGAGGCATTTGCGCCGCCCCATGAGCCAGTAGAGGATGTCCATGTCATGGCAGCATTTGGCCACGATCATGGGAGTGGAGGTTTTGCTGTTGCCCCAGTGACCGCGCACGAAGGAGTGGGCGAAGTGCCACGCCCCCACGCCTTCATTGGCATTGAAGGTGATGACGTCCCCTATTTCCCCGCTGGCGATGATTTTTTTCAGGGTGCGGTAGAACTGGGTGTAGCGCAGCACGTGGCACACGGCCACGCGGCGCTTCAGCTGGCGCGCCATGTCACGCAGTTCCAGCGCTTCCCTCAGCGTCTTGGCGATGGGTTTTTCCAGCAGGACGTGGTAGCCCAGCTCCATGGCTTTTTTGCACGGGCCGTAGTGGTAGTCGTCCTGCGTGCCGATGATGGCTACGTCCGCCAGGCGCGGTTCCTCCAGCAGGGAGGCGGCGTCCTTGAACAGGCGGATGGAGTCCCGTTCCTCCTCCGGGGCAAAGTCACGCACGGCTTCCGTGCGCTGCTTGACGGGGTCCGCCGCGGCGGCAATGCGGTAGCGGTCTTTTTGTTCCATGGCCAGCTTCATGTAGGTGCGCGTACGGGAGCCGCACCCGATGCCGGCGAGAGAGAGTCTTTTTTGTTCAGGCATGAGGATTATATGATCAATTGATTTAAAGAACTCCGGATTTGACGAGCAACGCTTCCGCGTCCGGATCACGGCCCATGAAGTCGCGGTAGAGTTCCGCGGCAGGCTTGCTGTTGCCCTTGCTGAGGATGCAGCGGCGGAAGTCGCGTCCGGTCTGCGGGTTCAGCACCCCTTCTTTCAGGAAGCGGCTGAAGGCGTCCGCTTCCAGCACTTCCGCCCATTTGTAGGAGTAGTAGCCGGAGGCATAGCCCGTGGGGTCCGCGAAGATGTGGGTCAGGCGGCGCGCCACGGAGGGGCCGCGGTGGGTCATGGGCACCCGGTAGTCCGCCAGGATGCGCTCATCCGTTTCTTCCAGCGGAACGCCCTTGTACTGCGGCCAGTTCACGTGAAGCTCCAGGTCCAGCTTGCCGAAGCAGAGCTGGCGCATGAAGTCCGTGCCGCTCATGTAGTTGCGGGCGGCGCGCATTTTGGAGAAGAGTTCATCCGGGATTTTTTCACCCGTCTCATAGTGCGCGGCAAAGAGGTCCACGGATTCCCGCTCCCAGCACCAGTTTTCATTGATCTGGGAGGGCAGTTCCACAAAGTCCCAGGCCACGTTGGTGCCCGCCAGGGATTTGACCTCCACATCGGAAAGGAGCTGGTGCAGCAGGTGGCCGAATTCATGGAAGATGGTTTCCACCTCCCGGTGGGAGAGCAGCGCGGGCTTGTCCCCCACGGGCTTGGTCATGTTGCCGACCATCAGCCCCACGTGCGGAACGCGGGGCTTGCCGCCGTGCGGGGGTTCCCCCACGCTCAGGTAGTTCATCCACGCCCCGGCGCGCTTGGAGTCCCGCGGATGCCAGTCCGCATAAAAGGAGCCCAGGTGCTCCCCGCTTTCCGCATCATGCAGTTCATAGAACAGCACGTCCGGGTGCCATACTTCCACCGCGCCTTCCGGCACTTCTCCGGGTTCTCCCGGCTTGAAGGCCACTGTGGGGCGCGGCGTTACCGTGATGCCGTACAGGCCGGAGTAAATGGAGAAGAGGCCGTCCATCACCTTTTCCACGGAGTAGTACGGCCGCAGGTCTTCCTCATCAAAGGCGTACAGCTCGCGGCGGCGTTTTTCAGACCAGTAGCCGGTTTCCCACGGTGAGAGTTTTTCCACGGGTTTTCCGGTTTTTTCCTCCTTGTAGAGGCGTACGGCTTCCATGTCTTTCAGGAAGGAGGGCTTCACCTTGTCGTGCAGGTCGTTGATGAAGTCCAGGGCGTTGGCGCCGCTCCCGGCCATGCGGCGGGAGGTGGCGTAGTCCGCAAAGCACCCGTATCCCAGCAGGCGGGCCTTTTTATCCCGCAGTTCCAGGATTTCCGCAATAAGGGCCTCGTTGTCGTATTCCCCGTCCTTCCCGATGGAGCAGGAGCCTTCCCACATTTGACGGCGCAGGCCGTCCGAGTCCGCGAACTGCATGACGGGCTGGAGGGAGGTGAATTTCTGCGTAAAACGCCAGCGGGGGGCTTCTTCCGTGCCGTGGCCATTGGCCAGGGCGTCCAGCCGGGCGGCCTCCTTCGCGGAGTCCGGCAGGCCGGAGAGTTCCGCTTCATTTTCCACGATGAGTTCCCAGGCGTTGGTGGAGTCCAGCACGTTTTCCGCGAATTTCTTGGTCTTCAGGGAGAGCCGGGCTTCTATTTCCGCATATTCCGGCTTCACGCCGTCCGGCAGGTCCGCCCCGCTTTCACGGAAGTCCGCCAGGGTTTCCTGAATGAAGCGCTGCCTGACGGGGGAGAGGTCTTTCACCCAGTCACAGGCCGCGGCGGCTTTCAGGACCGTCCACAGGCACGGGTTCAGCGGCACGGAGGAGGAGAAGGCCACCACCTCCGGCAGCATTTCACCGATGGCTTCACGCTGGGAGGGTTCATCATTCACGGAGTCCAGATGCATGGCCCGGCCCCAGCCGAGGTGCAGGTCCTCCGAGGCTTTTTCCAGAGCGCCGAAGGTGCTTTCATAAGTGAGGGAGTCCAGGAGCTGGTCGCAGATGGCCTGGATGTTGGCTTTGGCGCGGGAGATGGCCTCCGTGATGTCCGGCTTGATGGCGTCCGGCGTGAGCCGTGACCAGGAGACCAGGAAGGAGGGGTCCAGATAGGGATGGTTCATATTTGATTGATGTATGTGGTTATTGAAAATGAATGGTTGCCGGAATGTTGCCGCGCCAGGGAGCCAGGGCGCCCGCCAGGGAAATACGGCCGTTCACAGGTATCCATTTTATTTGGTCCGGTTCTTTTTCCGCGCCTGCGTTACGGGCGCGGCCTTTTCTTTGCCGCGCGCCTGGCTCATGGTGGCCAGTACCCCGGCGTGGTTGGGGAAGCGCTTCAGCGCCTGTCCGCACATGTCCGCGCATTCCCGGTATTTGCCGCCCTGGAGGTAGGCCTGGGCCAGCTTCCATTCCGCGGGGTACGGCACCACGGGGGGCAGCAGCAGGGAGGAGTAACGCTGGCTCCGAATGGATTCCGACATCCAGACGTTGGCGGAGTCCGGGAACATGAGGGCACGGATTTCCGAGGAGTAAAGGCTTCCCATTTGAAGACATCGCGCCCAGTAGGAGAGGCTCATCTGGCGCCGGGCCGCTTCCGCGCCTTCCATGAACAGGCGCAGGATGCCGGACAGTTTGTCAAAGCCGGCCGCTACGGCGCCCGGCCTGCCCTGTTTGGCCGCGCAGCAGGCGCCCATGTACTGGGTGACCACCGCCGTCATGCCGTTGCTCAAGTCCGGAAATCCCTTGGGGAGTGGCCCCGGAGACGCCTTCAGCAGGTGCGCCTGCGCGGGGAGGGAGGGCCTGGCCAGCATGAGCCGGACGGGCAATGTCCTGGCCTCCCAAATTTGAAGGAGCGTGCCGGGAGCCAGGGGGTGTTCCCTGTCCAGCGGCATGGCGGCCGCCCTGGAGGCGATGGCCTCCGCCTTTTTGTAATGGCCCGCGCAGAATTCAGAGACGGCACGGTAAAGAATGGAACGGAAATAGGCGTCATTCAGCGCACGGGGCACGTTTTCCGTTTTTTCCCACGCCAGGCACAGGTTTTCAGAGGCCTGGAAGGCGGCGGAAGCTCCTTCATAGTCCCCCGTGCGGAACAGGCAGTGCCCCAGCAGATGCTGGGCGGAAGCGGAGAGGGGGTTGGCCGCGGCGGCCTTGCGGGCGGTTTCCACCGTCTCCGGAGAGATGACCGGGGCCACCTCCTCCAGCAGGACACGCATGAACAGGGCCGCCTGGGAGTCCGGGCGTTCTTTCAGGACGGCGTCCACCACGCGGACGGCCTCCTTCTGCCCTTCTCCGGGGTTGCCGTCTCCGTCAAAGCCGTCGCGCAGGAGCATGGCGTAAAAGAGGGGGGCGTAAGGATCGCGCTTCCAGGTGGAGCAGATGTTTTTCCATGATTCCCGCGCTTTCTCCGGGCCGTCCATCAGCAGCACGGCCAGGGCGTCCGCATAGGCGCGTTCCTGTTCCGGGCAGTCCGGGCGCAGCGCCAGCTCCTTCATGCGCTTCATGGACTGGACGCGCCGGGACTGGAATTCCGGGCCTGCGCCCATCAGGCTCATGCACCGCCCCCAGTGGGCCATCAGGCAGTCCGGGTCCAGCCGGAGGGCGCCGTCAAATTTCAGGGTGGCGCGCATGTCACCGAAAGTGAGCAGGTGCGTCATCCCCTCCAGCACCAGAATCTGAACGGCGGGAGAGGAGGAGCCTACCATCATCATCTCCACGCCGGGCGGGAGCACGGCAGGCTGGGCCGGAACGCCGGCGCGGAAGACGGCCTCCCGCCAGCCGTTCAGGGACGGACTGCTCATCCAGTACCCGTGTTCCCCGCCCGGAGCGGCAGAACAGCAGCCCGCCAGGGTGGCGGACAGGAGAGCATGGCGGAAGGAGGCTTTCATGTCAGGAGCGGGTTACATTCTGTCCGGAAGCTGGATGCCCAGCAGGCCCAGCCCGTGCTTGAGGGTGCGGGCCGTCAGCTCGCAGAGGGCCAGGCGGGAGTGCCGCACGGCCCCTTCCGATTTCAGGACCGGGCACGCTTCATAGAAGGAATGGAAGGCGCGGGCCAGGTCAAAGAGGTAGGCGGCCAGCACGTTCGGGCGGCAGTCGTCCAGCACCTGGGGCACCACCTCCCCGTAGCGGGCCAGGAGCCGCGCCAGGTGGATTTCCGCATCTTCTGAAAGCTGAATGGGAGCGGACCAGTCCAGCGGGCTGCCGTCCAGCTTGCGGAAGATGGAACGGACGCGCACGTAGGAGTTCTGGAGGTACGGGGCCGTGTCCCCCTGGAGGGCCAGCATTTTGTCCCAGTTGAAGACGTAGTCCGTCATGCGGTTCTGGGAGAGCTCCGCGAACTTCACGGCGCCTATGCCCACGACTTCCGCCACGCGCTTTTTTTCCTCCTCCGGCATGTCCGGGCTCTTTTCCTCCACCACGCGGGCGGCGCGTTCAATGGCTTCATCCAGCACGTCCTGAAGGGAAACGGTATCCCCGGAGCGTGTCTTGAACGGCTTGCGGTCATCCCCCAGGATGGAGCCGAACGCGATGTGGCGGTAGTCCCCGTCCATGCCGCGGCGGCGCTGCGTGGAGAATATCTGGCGGAAATGCAGGGCCTGCGGGGCGCCCACCACATACCAGATGGAATCCGCCCCCCACGTTTTGATGCGGTGGTCCAGCGTCGCGAGGTCCGTGGTGGCGTACAGGAAGCCGCCGTCCGCCTTGCGGATGATGCAGGGGTTGGCGCGCCATTCCCCCTTGTCCTGCACCAGGAAGGGGTCTTCACTGGGCGGTACGGAGCCGTCGGAAAACACGCAGATGGCGCCGTCGCTCTCCCTGGCCATTCCGGCGGCGATCATGCCGTCCACCAGCGGTGCCAGGGCGTCGTTGTAAAAGCTTTCCCCCAGCCAGTAGTCAAAGTGGATGTCAAGCTGGTCGTAGATTTTGGAAAGGCCGGATTTGGAGACTTCCACGCAGCGCTTCCAGATCGCCAGGTTTTCGCCGTCCCCGGCCTGGAGCTTCACCAGCTCCGCCTTGCAGGTATCCAGCAGTTCCGGCTTTTCCTTGCACATCAGGTTCACGTCCTTGTACACCCGCAGCAACTCGTCAATGGGGTTGGCGGCCAGGGCCTGTTCATCCAGAATGTTCTTCCAGCCCCACAGGATCATGCCGAACTGGGTGCCCCAGTCACCGATGTGGTTGTCCGTGATTACGTTGTGCCCCACAAAGCGAGCCACGCGGGAAAGGGCGTCCCCGATGATGGTGGAACGGATGTGGCCCACGTGCATCGGCTTGGCGACGTTGGGCGCGGAGAAGTCAATGACGATCGTTTTGGGGTCCTGCACCTTCTCCACCCCCAGCCGGTCATCCGCCAGCATGGCCAGCAGGCGCGCGGCGTAAAATTCCGGCCTGATGCGGAAGTTGATGAACCCGGGTCCGGCGATTTCCAGGGAACAGACGTCGTCCTGCCCCATCCGGTCCACCACCTGCTGGGCCAGAGCGCGGGGGTTCGTGCGGCACCGCTTGGCAAGCACCATGGCGGCGTTGCTCTGGTAGTCCCCAAACCGCAAATCCGCGGACGGCGTCACACTGGCGCAAAAATCAGCGGGAAGCTCCTCCCCCAACACCGCTTTCAACGCGGCGGACAACTTTTCTTCAAGAATTCCGGGTATGGTCATGTCTGCTCAGATGAACGGACATTCCACCGCCGTAGTCAAGGCGCAACTGTCATGAAGACATACCTTTTAACCAACTACTCAGCCCGTAAATTGCCCGGGATGACCATTGGGACGAATGAGACCGGGGAGACAATTGCTTTTACGCGCTGCCCGTCTTCCTTCTCTGTTTCCGCAGCCGGGTCATCCTTTCCCTTAAGCCGCCCTCCTGCAAAACCGCTCTTACAGTACATCCAGTTGTTTTTTCAATAAAAAACCAGCTTGATGAATCAGACAAACCGCCATATTGGCAAACACTTCATCGTTTCTGGAAAGAGCCAGGTTCAAAAACCATTCCGAATGCTCATACCGCCGGGAAGCCTTCCGCATAAAGAGGGATTCCGGAGAATCCTTTTCCCATAGCCTCAGATTGCGCGTACGCAAATAATCTTCATAGTCCAGCAGAAGTTCTTCCAGACTGGCCCGGGCAACATTGGTCAGCTTGATTTCCGTTTCACGGGAGGTGACGGAAGCCATGCTTCCCTCCGCAATATTCTGCTTGCCGGAACGCGCCGCCTGCACCATCTGGTCAGTGGTACGCGCATCGCGGCTCAAGTAGCGTCTGCAAAAAGCTACCGTCAAATCGTAAATGACCTGAGCTTTGCGGAATGAAAGAAGCTGCCTGTATCCGCCTCCTTTCGGCAATAAACGCCCGTCATCCATTCGTCCCCCCTTCCCGCTCCAGCCCCATCGTCCCATTCAAACGCTTCATCGTTCCATCATACGATGAACAAAGGGAGGGCTCAACTTTTTCCCCCGCCTCCCAGGCGAGCCGGGCGTCCAGCGCCCGAATCCGCCTTTTCCGTCAGCGTGCCTTTGCTAGAAGGAGCGCATTCTGGAAGACTTCAACCAGTCTTCCAGTTTCCTGGAGGCCTTTGCCTCTTTTTCACGTTTCTTTTCCGGCACGGACTTTCCGGAGAAAGCCTTCGCCAGAACCAATGCCAGTTTTCTTTTCATTTTCATTCTATTTTTTCTATAGGGTTTGCTCCCTCCGGAGCGGGAGGCATTCAGGGAGAATCCTCCCTCCCCTTCGGGGAACGCCGCCTACTTACTGTATGCAGGAAGTTTAGTCCACTAGAAAAAAACGCTTCCTTGTCATACTAATTACAATAAGTAAAGCAGGACGCGCAGGCCTTTAATCAAGAGACTTTTCCAGCAGGTCCGCATCCTTGGCCGCAGACGGGTCAAAGGGACGGCCTACCTTCTTCATTTCCATTTCCACCCGCTGGTGTGACGAATTGTCCTCCAGCATGCCGTCCAGGGAGCGTTTCAGGGAAGCCAGGTTGGACGTGTAAAGCTTTTGCCGCGCCGCCGAGCGGGAGGCCAGGACGCCCTGCCGGTCAAACAGGGCCAGCACCGTATAGACGTCTCCGTTTTTGCCTCCGGCAATCAGATTGACGCCAAAGAGGGGGATGTTCCCCAGGAAGTTGTTTTTAGCCTTGCGGTAGCGGTAGGTCCACAGCGTCCCGTTTTTCATGGTGACTGCGTCGGAGGGCTGGCCCAGGACGTCGTAAACGTCCGCCTTGGAGGATTTTCCCGGAACCAGGGCGCCGTATGCCGCCGGGGACGCCACGGATTTGTTGCCGTAGGTGACGGAACAGGCGGAGAGCGCCAGACAAAGGGCGCCCATGAAGGGGAACAGGACGTAACGCATCTGCATGGCGGAAAGGTACGTTGGCGGGGCTTCAAGTCAATCCCGCAGCCCACCATTTCCCGCATGCGCCGGAAATATCCGCGCAGAGGAGATGCCTTCCTCAGGCCTTCCCTTTCTCCCCAAAGTCATATTTTTCCGTTTTCCAGAGGAACATGCGGCGGTAGAGGTGGTATTCCGTCACGCAGAGGATGGGCATGCCGATGGTTCCGATGAAGGGCAGAAGGCGGAAGAGATGGCGGCACAGGTAGAGCACCACCATCAGGAAGCTTTCCCTGAATACGGTCATGTACAGGGAGTACGGGTTGACGAGCGTTCTTTTGTACAGGGAGGAGGCCAGCAGGGGGCCGAGAATGGGAATGACGCCCAGCACCACCACAGCCGCAAAGGTCCATCCCCTGCGCCGGGCAATGTAATCATCATAACGGTCCACGGATTGCTCCCCCTGGAGCACCGCTTTTCCGCAGGCCGGGCAGTTCTGTTCCAGCGTAGGTTCATGGAGCGGCTGCCCGCAGTAGAAGCACCGCCGGTAGCTGCGGAGCACTTCCTCATGCCTTTTCCGCCCGGTGGACGGAATGACGGTGCGCAGCCTGGAGTAACCGATCCAGTTCAGGGCGCGGGGCTTTGGATTGGGCGTGCCGCACTTGGGACAGTGCAGGCCGCACGGGTACATCATGGTGCCGCACTTGGAGCAGAAGATGCGGTGGTCGTATTCCCGGCGGCGGCAAAAAAGGTAGTAGGCCCCCAGGGCCAGGCCGCCCAGCAGGCCCAGGGCGATCACCACCCACGGATACAACAGGCAGTAGGCCACCAGGTATTCCGTCCAGGAATGGTCGGAATGATGGATGAAGGATTCCGGGCCGATGGGATTCTGCGCCACATCCGGAAGCTGGCTTACGTATTTTTCACCCATGTCCCTGAGCGGCCCCGCAGGGATCCATTGTTGTATGGGGATGGGTTCTCTCATGGTCTGGCATGCATGCAGGGTACACCATACAGACAGGATTCACCCCGGTTTCCGTTAAAAAAGCCTGTGCCATCCAGCATAAAACTCTCTTGCCGGAATAGGGAGGTGAAAGTAGGCCATGCCGGGAAATTCCCCCGGGAACCGGGAAGAGGCCCTTTTCATCCGGCGTTTTTCCGTGTAGTATTCCCGCCATGCCGACACTCCGCCAAGCCACCAAAGACGACATCATGCTTATTCATGAACTGGCCGGGCAGGCTTTCCCCGCCACTTACCGGGACCTCCTTTCCCCGGAGCAGATGGAGTTCATGATGGACTGGATGTATTCCCCGGCCAATCTGAAGAAGCAGATGGAGGAGGGGCACGTGTATTTCATCGCCTCCCATGACGGGGAGCACTGCGGCTACCTGTCCGTCCAGCCGGAAGGCCACGGCGTTTTCCATTTGCAGAAGATTTACGTGCTGCCCGGTTTCCAGGGCCTCCACATCGGCAGCTACCTGTTCCGCCAGGCCATCAGCTACATCAGGAGCATTCACCCGGAGCCGTGCCTGATGCGCCTGAACGTCAACCGCTACAATACCCGGGCGGTGGAGTTTTACCAGCGCATGGGCATGCGGGAACTGGAACGCGGGGATTTCCACATCGGCCACGGCTATTACATGACGGATTACATCATGGGGCTGGACATTGCCTGAAACGCCTTTCCCACAGGAACGGGGCGCCGGAGAGGCAGGCGCGGGGAGCGCGCTTCCTTCTTGACACTCAATGCGGCATTCTGCATCATCCATCCTATGAAAACCTTTACTGCCTTCCTTTTGTCCGGAACCATCGCCGCCATGACGGCCCCGGCTTTCATCCAGGCGGCGGACAACGGCAACGGAGCGAAGGTTACCTACCCTTCCTTTGACGACAGCAGCCACCTCCACGGGCCCAAGATCAAGGCTTCCGACCTGAAGGGGAAGGTGGTGTTTTTTGAGTACTGGGGCATCAACTGCCCGCCCTGCATCGCCAGCATGCCGCATTTGCAGGAATTGCAGGATAAGTTCCAGTCCAAGGGCTTTACCGTGGTAGGCAGCCACCGCCAGGGGCCCAGCCCCAGGATCAAGCAGTTTCTGGAGGAAAAGAAGATTACCTTTCCCGTTTACCAGGGGCTGGATATTCCGGCGGCCTCCTGTCCGGGCGGACTGCCGCATGCCGTACTGATCGGGGCCAACGGCAAAGTGGTGGCCAAGGGCCATCCCACCCAGCTTTACGACCTGGTGAAGAGGGAGGTGATGAAGGTGGAACGCGGCCTTCCCATTCTGGAAGGCGTGGAGCTGGACAAGTACAAGTCCCTCGCCAAGACGGTCGTTTCCAACGGCAGCAACATTGAGTCCAAGATCACTCCCCTCCGGAAGAAGACGGACGACGAGGAGGCGCAGGCCGTGTGCAACGCTTTTGACGAATGGCTCGGGGACGCCAAGGAGATGGTCCAGGCCCAGATCCAGTCCAACCCGCTGGAAGCGGTGACGGCCATCACGCGCCTGAAGACGGCGGTTCCCTCCGTCAAGGAGTTTGACGAACCGCTGGCGGTCCTGAAAGCGAACAAGGACCTGCCGAAACTGGCGGACCTCAACAAGAAGATTTCCGCGCTGGAACAGCGGAAGGCGAAAGGCCGCAAGATCTCGGAGTCCGACCTTAAATCCCTGACGCAGGCCGTGGACAAGTTCGCGGAGTCCGACAATGAAGCCACGCAGACCGTCGCGGGCAACCTGAAAAAGAGCCTTTCCTCCCTGGCCGTGCCGGAGTCCCCGGAAGATAAGTAAGTTTTTCCGCCAAACGTTTTTATAAGGCACCAGCAGGCGTTTACGGACGCCTGTTTCTTTTTTCCCCGGAAGTTTTTTTCTTCTTCCCGGACAAGACGTCCGGAGCGGAGAGGACGGAACACGTTTCCCGGACAAAAGAGGAGAGGGCCCGGTCATCATCCAGCTCCGTCATCAGGAAATGAGGCCTGGCTCCGGGATAGGGAGAGCCCTGCTCCTGCTGCGGCAGCCTGTTCAGCCCAGGCTCCGTGATCTTGACGAACAATTGGTTGTCACAGACCAAACCGAAAAACTTCCGGTCACAGTACAGGCCGTATTCCCCAAACATTTTTTTGAAGGAAATATCCCCGGCATGGCGGAGCTGGAAACAAATATATTCTACTACATCAGGGGAAGAGGCCATGCCCCATGTTCTCATACCATCCCCGCCTGCGGCAAGCCGCAAACGCCGGACTGCCGGACTGGAAATCCGCGGTCCCGCAGCCGGAGCCGCGCGCCTTTTTCCGGGGCAGGCGCAGGAGCGGGAGGAAAGGCGGCTTTTACCCGTTCACGCGTCTTTTTTCCGGATGCCCGGAAATCCGGCGGCGGTTCTAATAATCATTGACACTGACGGCTAAAAACGCCATTAAACACGCCGAAGCAACGGGGAATTCCGTGAGAACCGGAAACAGTCGCGCTGCGGTATCGGGTTACAAACCCTCAAGGGACGCTTTTCACCGGGCGTTTCATCAGCCAGTCCTCCCATTCCGGAGGGTGAAGGCGAGGGGGAGGTTGGAGACCCGGAGTCCGAATATCCTTGCTCCGGTTCACCATACCTTATCAACGCATGATTGAAACATCCTCTTACGTGCCGGGGGCGTTCCTGCCCCTTTCCTCCGTTTTTCTTGCAGGCCTCACCCTGTTTTCCCTGCCCGTGCTTTCCGCCGCCCCATGCGGGACGGAAGCCTCTCCCGCCCCGGCGGAACAGGCGGCTCCGTCACAGCAGGAAGGGCTTCTTCTCGTCGCCTTCGGGACCAGCCACCAGGATGCCACCGTCTCCTATAAGGAGCTGGAAAAGGACATGCTGCCCCATTTTTCCCCAGACCGCCTGAAGTGGAGCTATACTTCAAGCATCATCCGCAGGAAGCTTGCCGGACGCGGAACCCCGGTCCCCTCCGTGGAGGAGAATCTGGACCGCATGGCCCGCGCGGGCATACGCACGCTGCGCGTCCAGTCCCTCCACATCGCCCCCGGAGAGGAATTTTCCCGGATGGAAAGGCAGATCGTCAGTTTCCTGGCGCGCCATCCGGATAGCTTTGACCACGTGTTCATCGGCCGCCCCCTGCTGGAAAGCGAGCGGGACAGGGACGAGGCGGTCACGGCCTTGTTACAGCATTTCCCCGCGGAACGGAAGAAGGGTGAAGCCATCCTGCTCATGGGGCACGGCCAGCAGGAAGGCCGCTGCGACATGGTGCTTTCCGATTTTGCCCGCGAGTTGAATGACCGCGACAGCCTGGCGTTTTTCGCCACCGTGGAAGGTACGCGCGGCGTGGCCCCCATTCTGGAACAGCTCAAGAAATCCGGCGCAAAAACGGTCTGGCTGGCCCCTTTCATGCTGGTGGCCGGAGATCATGCCAAAAACGACCTGGGCGGGGACGAGGAGGATTCCTGGGCCTCCATGCTCAGGAGGGAGGGGTTCACCGTTAAAACGCACCTGAAGGGCCTGGGGGAAAACCCGGGCATCCGCGCCGTTTTCTCCCGCCATGCCCGGACCACGGCGGACGACCTCATGGCTCCCAAGAAAGCGCACTGACATGTCCACCCCCGGAAAATTTTACGGCGTGGGCATAGGCCCCGGCAATCTGGAATACCTGACGCTGAGGGCCGTCAACGTGTTCCGGTCCGTGGACGTGGTGTTTACCGTGACGGGCCCCAACAGCGATTTCAGCATTTCCGAAGCGGTGGTGCGGTCCGTGGGCGGCGTGAAGGCCCAATTCCACAAGCTGGTTTTCAGTATGTCCCGCGACGCCAGAACCCGGCAGGAGCAGATTGAAAAGAATACGGCCATTATTGAGGAGTCCCTTTCCCGCGGCCAGGACTGCGCCTTTGCCACGCTGGGGGACGCCATGACGTACAGCACCCTGGGCTATATTCTGAGCCTCCTGATCAGCCGTAATCCGGACCTGCGCACGGAAGTGGTTCCGGGGATCACCTCCTATTGCACCCTGGCGGCCCACAGCCGCCGGATCCTGGTGGAGAACGGGGAACGGCTCCGGGTTATTCCCGCCTTCAGGCCGGAGATGGCGGATTCCCTGGAGTTCCCTCCCGGAACCACCACCGTTCTCATGAAGACCTACCGCAGCCGCGCGCGCCTGATGGAGCGCATCCGGCGGGAGAAGGATATCCGCGTTATTTACGGGGAAAGACTGGGCATGCCCGACGAGTTTATTACGGACGATATTGACGTCATCGCCGCCAGGCCGGAAGAATACCTTTCCCTGATGTTCGTCAAGAAGGCATGAACGGCACCAGGCACTCCCGCACCTATCCCTGGCGCCAGCCTCTCCGCTGGCTCTGGCTGGCGCTGGCGCTGGCGGCCTCCGGAGTCATGGTGGTGAAGATGCCCGCGGGCATGGGCGCCTCCGCGCCCGGAAAGTCCCGCATGACCATGAAGCCTGCCGCGGAGGCTCCCGCGGAAACGCGCGGGGAAGGAAAGGGACAGGAAGAAGGCTCTGCTGCCAGCCCGTCCCCGGCTCCCAAAAAGCGCCATCATTCCCGGAGCGCGCAGGCTCCGGAAACAGGCGCGGAGAAAATCCTGGCGCGCCTGCCCCAGATAGGCAGCCTGATCGGCCTGGTGGCCCTGGCGGCCTTCATCGGCGGGATTGCAGAAATCTTCCGCTTTCATTTTGCCCTGGGCAAGCTGTTCGGCGGGCTGGCCCGCTGGGCCCACCTGCCGGAAATCATCAGCCTGTCCATCCCCACGGCCCTTTATTCCAACGCCGCGGCCAACGGCATGCTGGTGAGCAGCCATGCGGAAGGCAAAATCACCCATTCCAACCTGATTGCAGGCGGCATGATGAACAGCTATCTGTCCTTCGTCTCCCATTCCCTGCGGGTGGCATACCCCGTCATCGGCGCGGTGGGGCTGCCCGCCATCTGCTACTTCGGCTGGCAGATGGGCTTCGGCTTCCTGTTCATTGCGGGCGTGCTGTTCCTCCACCGCAGGAAAAGCCCCGCCGCCGTTCCGGAGGCCGCGGCTTCCGGTGAGGCCCCCGCCGCCGGGCGCCCCTCCCCGGAATGGCGCCAATCCCTGCGCCAGACGTGCCTGCGGGTGCTCGCGCTCGTTTTCCGCATGCTCTGCCTGACGGTTCCCCTGATGATCGGCGTGGAGTGGCTGATGAAAAACGGCCTGTTTTCCTGGTGGGAGGAACACGTGCCGGACTGGGTCAACCGCATTTTTCCCGCGGAGCTCATGAGCATTGTGGCTGCGCAGATGGGCGGCCTGGTCCAGGCCGCAGGGGTGGCCGCCAACCTCCGCAGCCACGGCATGGTTACCTCCTCCCAGATTTTGCTGGCCATGCTGGTAGCCAGCGCCATCGGCAACCCCATCCGCGCCCTGCGGCGCAACCTTCCCTCCGCCATGGGCATTTTCCCCGCGCGGGACGCCTTGACGATCGTGCTCGTCATGCAGCTTTCCCGCATGATCGGTGCCATTCTTCTGATTGCCCTGACGGGCCTTTTCATCCATTATACCCATTGACGCCTCATGACCGCCGCACCTGAAATCCGCTGGGACATGTCCCCCGCCGCCATTGAGGCGGAAAGCTTTGCCGCCATTGAACGGGAGTTCCAGGGCTGGGAAGAGCTGCCGCCCGCGGAATGGAAGGTCATGCGCAGGCTCATCCACACCACGGCGGACCTCTCCATTGCCGCGGGCCTGGCTTTCCGCCATGACCCCATTCCCTCCGCCCTGGCGGCCCTCCGCAGCCACTGCCCCATTTTCTGTGATTCCAACATGATCCGGGCCGGGCTTTCCGTGGAACGCCTGAGGCGCGCCCACCCCGGTTACGGCAAGGAGGATATCCATTGCTACATTGCGGACGCGGACATCGCCGCGCAGGCCAGGGTCACTGGAAGGACGCGCGCCATCTGCGCCGCGGAAAAGGCGCGCCCCATCCTGGACGGAGCCGTCGTCCTCATCGGGAACGCCCCCCTTTCCCTGGCCCGCATCTCCCGGTATGTGCTGGAGGAGGGCATCAGGCCCGCCCTGATCGTAGGCATGCCGGTGGGGTTCGTCAACGTGGTGGAATCCAAATTGCTGGCGGGGACCTGCCCTGTTCCCCAGATCGTTCTGGACGGGCGGCGCGGCGGCAGTGCCCTGGCCGTCACCACCCTGCACGCCATTCTGGAAAACCTGCCTGCCGCCTGATTTTTCCGCATTCATCCCCATCCGCCGAGTTCCGTTCCATGTCCACCCCCCTCCGCCAGCCGCTCCGGAAAGGATTTTCCACCGGGGCCAATGCCGCCGCCGCCATCACGGCCGCGTGGAGGACGCTGAACGGAGAGAACACCAGGGAAGCCATTCCCCTGCTTTTCCCGGACGGGGAGACGAGAACGCTGCCGCTGGCGGCCAGTGAGCCGGGATTTTCCCGAATTATCAAGGACGGAGGGGATGACCCGGACTGCACCCACGGAGCCGTGATGGAGGCGCGCGTCCGGGCGGTCGTTCCGGAAGAAGCCGCCCCGGAGGATTACCTCCTGTCCGTCCGCGGGGCAACCCTTATCCTGCGCTCCGCCGGGGGCATAGGCCTGTGCACGCTGCCGGGCCTGGATTGCGAGCAGCACAAATGGGCCATCAACGAGGGGCCGCGGCGCATGATTGCGGACAACCTGGCCCGCTCCGGCATGCGGGAAGGCTGCTGGCTGGCGGAAATCTCCGTCCGGGACGGGGAAAAGCTTGCCGGGAAAACGCTCAACCCCCTGCTGGGCGTGGTGGGGGGAATCTCCATTTTAGGCACCAGCGGCATCGTACGCCCGTACAGCCATGAAGCCTACATCGCCACCATCCGCATTTGCGTGCGCTCCACCCGGCTCTCCGGCTTTGACAAGGCGGTGTTCTGCACGGGGGGAAGGACAGCCGCGCTGGCCAAGTCCCTTCTGCCGGAGTACCCCTCCATTTCCTTCATCTGCATTGGCGATTTCATTGCGGAAAGCCTTCAAAGCGCAGTAGAACAGGGCATGGCGGAGGCCGTGGTGGCCTGCATGCCGGGCAAGCTCTGCAAGTACGCCGCCGGGTTCTCCAACACGCACGCCCACAAGGTAGCGCAAGACATGCAGCTCTTTCTCCGCACGGCGGAACGCCATGCCGCGCTGACGGAAGAAGCGCGGCGGAGCATTCCGGCCTGTTCCTCCGTACGCCAGGCGCTGGCGCTGGTTCCGGAAGAGGCCCGCCTTTCCCTGTACCGGGACCTGGCCGCGGAAGCCCGCCGGCAGTTCCAGCGCCACGCGCCCGGCCTTCCCGTCCGTTTCCTGATCTCCGGTTTTTCCGGCAACCTTCTTCTTGATCTACCTCCATGCCTCCCCTGACCGTTTTTTCCTGCGGCATAGGCCCGCTTCACCCCTCCCCGGCCCTGCTGGACAAACTGGCAGAGGCGCAGAGCCTGTACGCTTCCGCCGCCCTGCTGAAGGAGTGCCCGCCCTGCAACGCACGGCGCATCCCCATCGGCAAGAATGCGCGGGAACAGGCGCGGGAAGCGCTGGAAGAGGCCCGGCAGGGAGGAAACGTAGTGGTACTGGCTTCCGGAGACGCCCTGTTCCACGGAATGGGAGGCACGCTCCAATCCCTGGCCTGTGATGAAGACCGGCTGGAATTCATCCCGGCCCCCACCGCGTTCCAGGCCCTGTTCCACCGCCTGGGCATGCCGTGGGACCGCGCACGGTGCTTCAGCGCGCACAGCACGGAAGAGGTCCCGTGGGGGGACATTCTGGCCCAGCCGCTCCCCGTCCTTTACGGCGGGCATCCACTTACCGCGTGCCGCCTGGCCGGTGAGGCCGTCCAATTCCACCCCCCGGCGGCCGAACGTTCCGCCGTGGCGGCGGAATGCCTGGGAACTCCCGGGGAACGCATCCTGAAAGGAACCCTGGCGGAACTGGCACGGGAGGAATGCGCCCCCACTTCCGTGCTCCTGCTGCTGCCGGACGAACGTTCCGGAGCCGCGCCCATTCTGCCGCTGGGCCTGCCTGCGGATTTTTATGAAAAGGAGAACAACCTGATTACGGCGGAGGAAGTGCGGGCGGTCATCCTGTCCAAACTGCGCCTTCCCGCCTGGGGCGTGCTGTGGGACGTGGGCGCCGGAAGCGGCTCCATTGGCCTGGAAGCCGCCGCCCTGCGCCCCGGACTTTCCGTGTACGGGCTGGAACGGCAGAATTCCCGCCTGGAACTGATCCGCCGGAACAGCCGGAAACTGGGTTGTGTGAATTACGCCTGCATGCAGGGAGAAGCACCGGAAGCCCTGGCTGCCCTGCCCGCGCCGGACCGCGTTTTCATAGGAGGCGGGGGAGGCGCGCTTGAATCCATCCTCCAGGCGTGTTTTAACGCCCTGAACCCCGGCGGCCTTCTGGCGGCCTCCGCCGTGACCACGGAAAGCGAGCACCTTCTTTACGGCTGGAACGCCGCCGCACGCACCGGCATGTTCTCCCTGGACATCGCCTCCGAATCTTCCATTGCCGGAACCTACCACCATCTGCGGCACGGCAACCGCATCACTCTTTTCACTTATTCCCGCGCATGAACACCACCCGTTTTCCCATCCATTTCATAGGAGCCGGCCCCGGGGCCGAAGACCTGATTACCGAACGAGGGGCCGCCCTCCTGAAGGAGGCGGACGTGGTCGTCTACGCCGGGTCCCTGGTCAATCCGGGCCATCTCAAACGCTGCCGCTCGGAAGCGGAACTGCACGACAGCGCCAAAATGAACCTGGAGGAACAGGTGGAGGTCATGGCACGGGGGGTATTGGAAGGAAAGAAGGTGGTGCGCCTCCACACGGGGGACCCGTCCATGTACGGAGCCATCGCGGAGCAATTCGACCTGCTTGACAAAAAGGGCATTGAATCCATCGTGGTGCCGGGGGTCAGCAGCGTTTTTGCCGCCGCCGCGGCCCTGCGCACGGAACTGACTTATCCGGGAATTGCCCAGAGCCTGGTGCTGACGCGCACCCCGGGCAGAACGCCCATGCCCTCCGGGGAAGCCTGCGAGGCCTTTGCCAAAACGGGCGCCACGCTGGCGTTCTTCCTCAGCGCGGGGAAGCTGGACGAACTGGCCGCACGGCTTATCTCCGCCGGGAAGTCTCCCGACACGGCGGCGGCAGTGGTGTACCGCGCCACCTGGCCGGATGAAAAAATCATCCGCGGCACGCTGTCCACCATTGCGGCTGAAACGGCACGCGCGGGCATCGGCAGGCAGGCCCTGATTCTGGTGGGTGACGCCATCGGCGCGCATGACTGCGGGCAGTCCCTGCTCTACCACGGCCAGTTCAGCCACGGCTACCGGAATGAGAAGGAAGATGAACGGTTCAACGGAAGCTGCGCCTTTTACGCCTTCACGGCCAAGGGCGCCCGGAAGGCAGTGGAAATATCCCAGTCCCTGGGGAAAACCGTCATTTACTCCGTAGGCAGGAGTGGGGAGGAAGAAGGCGTGAACCGGGTGGCGCCGGAAGATTTTGACCAGCTTCTGGCCTGGCTGTGGAACCAGTTTGACGCCCATGTCTTTGTGGGGGCCGCGGGCATCGCCGTCAGGAAAACCGCCCCCCTGCTCCGGGACAAGGCCACGGACCCGGCGGTGGTTTCCTGCTCGGAATCCGGCTCCCACCTCATTCCCCTGCTCTCCGGGCACCTGGGCGGCGGCAACCGACTGGCGCGCAGGCTGGCCCGCATCAGCGGAGGGGAAGCCGTCATCACTACCGCCACGGATACGCGGGGAATAACCGCCTTTGACGAAGCGGCGGCCAGGGAACAAGCCTGCGTTCTGAATCCGGACGCCATTAAAACCCTGAACGCCGCCCTGCTGGCCGGAGACTCCATCCTCTTCCATGGTCCGCAGGAAATTTATGAACGGTACTGGAAGGAATGCCCCCAGGTCATCCCGGCGGAAATGGAAGGAAAGGAGGCCACGGAAACGCCGGATGTTCCCGCCGTGTACTGGGACGTGACCGCGCCGGAGACCGTGGGGAAAGCTCCCGCCCTGTCCATCCGGTCCGCCTCCTTCGTGCTCGGAATAGGCTGTAAAAAAGGGACGGACCCTGAATTGCTGAAGCAAAGCGCGGAGGAATTCCTGCACCGGCAGGGACTTTCCCGGTCCCGGCTGAAAGCCCTGGCCTCCTGTACCCTGAAGGAGCAGGAACCGGCCATCCTGGCCCTGGCCGAGCAATGGGGAGCGCCGTTCCAAGTCTTTACGCCCGACGAGCTGAACCAGGTGGACATCCCCACGCCGTCAGACGCCGTCTTTGAAAAAACGGGCACGCACTCCGTTTCCGAAGCCTCCGCCATCCTGGCCTCCGGAGGAACTCTGAAAACGCCCAAAACCGTTTGCAACGGAAGCATTACGCTGGCTCTGGCGGCGTGCCCGCACGGCAGCCGGAACACGGAACGCCAGGGAACGGGAAATGTCATCGTCATCGGGCTGGGGTCCGGTGCGCCGGGCCAGCTCACGCCGGAAGCGGCGGCGGCCATTGACCGTTGCGGCTGCATTGCCGGCTACACCAGGTACCTGGATTTCATCCGGGAACGCATTCACGGGAAAAGAATGATCCAGACCGGAATGATGGGGGAAGTGCCGCGCTGCATGGCCGCGCTGGAAGCAGCGCTGGCGGGGGAAAACGTCTGCATGGTGTGCTCCGGAGATCCCGGCATCCTGGCCATGGCGGGGCTGCTCTATGAATTGCGGAAGGAAAATGAACGCTTTTCCACCGTCGGCATTGACGTGCTGCCAGGAATTACGGCGGCCAATATCTCCGCCTCCGCCCTGGGGGCTCCCCTCCAGAACGGCTTCTGCCTGCTGAGCCTGTCAGACCTGCTGGTGCCTGCGGAGGAAATCCGGGCCAACCTGGAACAAAGCGCCGGAACGGCCCTGCCCGTGGTGCTGTACAACCCCGCCGGGCGCAAGCGCCGCCATCTGCTGGAAGAGGCCCTGGATATTTTCCGGAACAAACGCGGCGGCCAAACCCTGTGCGCCTATGTGAAGCACGCGGGACGCCCCGCCCAGCAGAAATGGGTGGGCACGCTGGCGGAATTCCCGCTGGAGGACGTGGACATGTCCACACTGGTGCTCCTGGGAGGCCCCCGGACCATCAGGGACGGCGGCGTGCTCTTTGAACGGAGGGGCTACGCCGACAAATACGGAATATCCTGACCTTGTCCGGAAGACAGCCGCCGCAGAGAATTTTCCATATCCCCCATGAACAAGCCCTTTCACGCCTTCTGCATTGCCTCCACCCAGTCCGGCGGCGGCAAAACAACGGTGTCCCTGGCCCTGATGGCGGCCCTCTGCGGCCGGGGCTTCCGCGTGCAGGCCTTCAAATGCGGACCGGATTACATTGACCCGTCCTTCCACCGCCAGGCTACGGGCCAGCCCTCCTTTAACCTGGACACGTGGATGATGGGGAAAACCGGGGTGCGGTCCCAGTGGGCGCGGCACGCCTCCTGCGCGGACATCGCCATCTGCGAGGGGGTCATGGGCCTCTTTGACGCCCGGACGCCGGAAAGCCTGGAAGGAAGCACGGCGGACTGCGCCCTCACGCTTGGCCTGCCCGTCCTGCTGGTGGTTCAGGCGCGCGGCATGGCGGGCTCCATTGCCGCCGTCGTCCGCGGTTTTTCCCAGCACCATCCCGGCCTGAACATCGCGGGAGTTATTGCCAACGGCGTGGGAAGCGCCACGCACGCGGACCTTCTGCGCCGGGCGCTGGCCCATTACGGCCTGCCGCCGCTGGTGGCGGCGCTGCCCAGAAACGCGGAATGGACGCTCCCGGAACGGCAACTGGGCCTTGTTCCCGCGGAAGAGGAGGCCCGGCAGCAATCCTGGTTCCGCCGGCTGGCGGAAGCAGTGGAAAAGCATGTCAACTGGGAACTGCTAATGGACATCACGGAAATTCCCCGCCCCGCTCCCCTGAAAGCCTCCGTGCCGTCCGCCCCTGCCCGCGGGCGCCTGGCCGTGGCGCGGGACAACGCCTTCTGCTTTTACTATGAGGACAATCTGGAACGGCTGAGGCAGATGGGCTGGGAAATTACCTGCTTTTCTCCGCTGGAAGACACCGCCCTGCCGGAAGGAACCGGGGCCATTTATCTGGGGGGCGGCTATCCGGAAACCTTCGCAAGCCGCCTGGAACGTAATGAGGCCATGCGGAACGCCATCCTGGATTTTGCCCGGAGCGGCGGAGAAATCTTTGCCGAATGCGGCGGGTACATGTACCTGTGCCACGAGCTGGTGCTTCCGGACGGGACAATCAGGAAGATGTGCGGAGTCATTGACGGGACGGCGCGGATGGGAGAAAAGCTCCGTTCCCTGGGGTACCGGGAAGCCGTGATGGAAACGGAAGCCCCGTTCGGCCAGCATTTCACCCGCATCCGCGGCCATGAATTCCACTGGTCTTTCATTGAACTGAACCGCCCCTACCCGCCCCTTTACACGGTCAGGGGAAAGGATGGACGCCTGAACGCGGAAGGCGTGGCGGACGGCAATGTGAAGGCCGGCTACATTCACCTGTACTGGGGGCAGGAAAACCCGGACGCCCCGCAGCCGCCCCAGCCACGGCAGGGGCGCGTCATCCTGCTCAACGGGGCCTCCAGCGCGGGAAAAAGCACGCTGGCCCGGACCCTGCGCCGCCTGATGGGGGAAGATTCCATGATCTTTTCCATGGACGACTACCTGGCCATGAGCCGGGGAAGGCATGAAAACGCCCTGGACGCCGTCCGGAAATCCGGACTCCCCTTCATCGAGTCCTTCCATGCCGCCATTGCGGAAGCCGCGCGGAAAGGCGCCCTGGTCATTGTGGACCACGTCATCGGCGAATCCGCCCGCTGGATCCGGGACCTGCTGAACCGCCTGAACGGCATTCCCTGCGCCCTTGTCAAGGTGGACTGCCGGGAAGACATCCTGCAGGAACGCGAGCGGAACCGTACCGACCGTACTCCGGACCCGGCCCATGCGGAGCGCCAGCACGGAAGCATCCACCGGCACTTTCCGCATGATTTCTCCATAGACACCTCGGAAGCCACGCCCCGGAAATGCGCCCTGGAGCTCATGGGACAGCTGCCGCCGGAATTCAGGATGGCGCAGAAATGAAGAGAAGGAACCGGCGGCGGGAAGAGCTTTATCCGAGAGCTTTCAGAAAAGAATGTTTTAAAACTCAACATTCCTCTGAGCCTTGATTCCCTGCTGAAAGGCATGCTTCACGCATTCAATCCGGCTTACGGTATCAGCCACGGCGACAATTTCCTCCGGCGCATCCCGGCCCGTCAGGACGACGACCTTTCCGGCGGCAATTTTCTTCAAGGCATCCACGACTTCCGCAACGGGGATGAAGCCGTAATTCAGGGGGTAAAAAATCTCGTCCAGAATCACGATGCCCACGGAATCGTCCTCCAGTCTCTGCCGGGCCACCCGCCAGCCATCCCGGGCGGCGGAAGCATGGCGTTCACGGGACTCTTCATCCCTGGCGCGCCCCGTAAATCCTTGTCCGGAACACACTACCTCCGCATTCGGAAACTGCCGGAGGGCCACCACCTCCCCATAGGAACCGTCGTGCTTGATAAACTGAACCACGACCACCTTGCCGCCATGCCCCAGCGCGCGCAGGGCCATGCCGAAGGCGGAAGTGGTCTTTCCCTTGCCGGGGCCGGTCAGAACGAGAATGCGGGAATCTTTCATGCCCGGCATGATACAGTTTACCAGCGGCAATACCCAGCCCAAACTCCCATTGATTCCCGGCGTGAAATGCACTGCCAATCTCCGCATTCCACTTTTGTTCATGGCGGAAGCATCTTCCTCCGGCAGCACAAAATTTCATGAAGCACAGGCACCCATGCCACCTCCGCAAACCTGCGGACAGACGTGAATAGGGCTTTACAGAACCGCCTTCTTCAAGGTAGCTTATGCCCGCGCTTGTTGCATGGAGAGATGGCAGAGCGGTTTAATGCAGCGGTCTTGAAAACCGCCGTGGGGCAACCCACCGTGGGTTCGAATCCCACTCTCTCCGCCACCCTTGCCTATTTTAAGTCATCCCAAATCGTTGGTTTATCAATGTTTTGCTTTTCCGACCCCGGATATTCTTCCCGGCGTTTTCCCGAGACATTCCCGATTCCCGAAGAGACAAGGCCCGCTGATTCCTTCTTTTTGGCCCCCTGTTTCCTGATACGGTAGGGCATGTTTTACAGAATACTCATCGTCAGTCTGCCCGGTTCACCCAAACGAGAAATCATGACCCAGCGCCTCTCCGCCCAGGGGCTTTCCTGGGAATGGGTGGACGGGGTGCGCGTCGCTTCCATGGAGGACATCCCCTGGGAGGAAAGGAACGATTTGGAGGCTTACGGCATTCCCCGTCTCAAGCAGGCTCCGGAATACGTTTGCCGGGCCATCGGGTGCAAGCGGGCCATGCGCCGCGCCATTGACCATGCCGCCACCTGCGCGGAAGACTGGGTACTCATCCTTCAGGATGATGCGGTGCTGGCGGATTCCTTTGACTCCAAACTGAAGGAACTGCTCCATCGCGTTCCCTACGAAACCGGATGCGTGATGCTGCACCACGCAGGAAGCGGCGTGAAGGAAGTTGAGGGCTGGACGCGCGTCACGGGCGATGTGCGCAGCATGACGGCTTTTGTGCTGCGCCCTCCGTTTGCCAGGTCCATGTCCAAAGCCCTCCTGCCATGGGGAGGAGAAACAGACCGCATTTGGGAACACCTGGCCCGGCAGGGGGAGTTCATTATCATCCCTGCCGGGCCAGGGCTTGTTTCATGCAGCCAGAAGGAAAGCGACATCATCGGAGGTATCCCGGAATTGAGCAAATTTTGGGAATGAAGGAACCAGACAGAAGACCCGTACACGTTATGCAGGATGAGGGCCGCGTGACCGTGCGATCAGGGAAGCGTGGATAAGAGTTTTCCAGGAAAACAAGTGATTGCCCAGCGAACCGACATCACCAGCACTTAATCCAAACGGAGATGGGCATACGGGCTTTTTGCCTCCTGCAATAACGGTAGAATCCGGGAGAGGAAACACTCCCGCAGTGCCGGATTGCGGGCAAAGGGGATAGTTTCATCATCATGAAATTCCCGGATGATATTCTTGTACTTAGCCGTTTTCATGAAGTGCATCCAGCAGGGATTGGGATAAGGTTTTACCTGCGGATGAGCAGTTATATCCACTTCATAAGGCGCCGTAATTCCAAAACGGGGCAAGTTGTTCATGCCGCAGATGAGGTAGTCTCCCCCTCCATTTACGGGCCGAGGACCGTAGATCATCAATCTTTGCTGATGGACGAGGGTATTGTGCCCCTGGACAGAGACGCAGTCCTCCGGGCCGGATATCATTTGAAAGGCTGCTTCCAGTTCCCGGGTGAAATAAATTTGGTCAGCGTCTATTTTAGACATACAAAACGACTGCCCTTCACCAAGACGACGAATGAATTCCATCCCGAAATTCAAGTAGGTGTCTATTCTGTTTTCAGGCGGCAGGCTTCTCAAGTCATCCACGGAATGAGGAGGGACGATGTGGTGGGGATAATGGAGAAAGCTGAAACAGCACTGATAAGCGCTGCAGAGGCGCTGCTCCCATTCCCTGATCAGGTCAATACTGCGGTCATCCATATCCGCCCAGAGCACAACAACGTGGTCCAGAACGGGAGCTACGCTCAACAGGCATGGAATAACGGCATTTTCTTCATTGAGAACACGGAGAAAACCTATCCGTTTCATGTTTCCCGGTGATTTTGTTTCCTGTGATTGACGTTCCATATAGTTTTAATTAAGTGTTTTTCATTTTCGGGGCATTTTCCGGCAAGCTCAGGCCGGTATAAGCAGATTTTTCCCGTCTGCATGATTCCCGCTTTCCGTTTCCATCATCCGGAACATTTCTTCCATCCAGGATTGAACCAATTCCGGTTTTTCTTTTACCAAGTGTATGATTTTTCCATGGACATCAGTATGATGTTCCTTGCTGCCAGCCTGATGGACATATGTTTTCAGAAGATAGGGTGCCAGTCTTTCCGTTGCTTCTTCATCAAGGGTCCAATGTTGATTGGCGCTGTAAAATGCAAACAATTGAAGGCCGGATGTTTCCGGCTGCCGAATCAGCCTGAGGGGGTCTCCATAACGCTGCAAAAGGTTTTTAAACGGCTTTTTTTCTCTAATCTGCGCATGGAACGGAGAAACCTTCACCCCCCGGTGTACAGGGGACTGCCCACTGAAGTCCACCGGCCATGCGCATCCCCACACGCCAATATGAAGATGGGGGAAATCCTTTTTCAACCGCTGCGCCAGAACAAGGCCCGCAAGAGCATCCTTGCAAATCCCCATCAGCAGCACGGATTTCAACTGGGGCATTTTCCGTATCCCCCGTTCCATATCAAGATACATGCGTTCCAGAAGCATCAGCCCCTCCCATTGGTGATATCTCATGCCGATAAAAGGACGGCAGGAGTGCCGGAATACGGAGTTGCTGCCATCGTACGGGTTGACGATCAATTCCGTGGCGTATTTGTTCACTTCATTGAGGGTAGAGAAGAAATGATAGTCCAGGTATTTATATTTCCCCTCTTCCGTCTTGAAGAATTGTTCAGTTCCCCAGTTATCCCATTTAAGAACGAGATTGCTTTCATCATGTTGAAGTATGGTTGCATGGTCATTGCGGTGAAGCCTGTGACCACGTTTTTCATCCATCTGGAATTGGTCTGTCCACTGAGGATGGCTGAGGATAATGGTCTCCGCTGAAGTCATGTCCATGGCAGGAACGTCCACAACGGAAGGAACCGGAGATGCCGGGCAGGAGTAATGGAATTCACTGGCGGCATCTTCCAGAATGGGGATGACTCTTCCACTGTCAATGAGGGATTGCATGTAGGCATTTTCCGTTGGCGCATGATGCTTCCATGAACCTGCGGCCCTCAGGTTCATATCCGTATCTCCCAAATAATAAAGCTGGGCTTCAGGGAATAAATAGTCCGCGAGACAAAGAGCCTTGCTTAACGTGGTGAAGTTACCCGTGCTCCGGTGAACTGCTCCCGGCATGAATTTCCAGTTTTCCAGTCCTTCCCGGCAGGCAAATTCATTGGAAGAGTCCAATTCTTCATTATTAAAGTAAATTTCCGGAACTCCGCGCAAGACTTCCATATGCCTTTCCCCAGGAGAAAAAGCCAAGTATATGGCGCAGCAGGAAATCAGAACTATATCCGTCTTCACTCCTGCCAGGCCGGAATTCAAATTATCCATTTTGCTTACTCTGATCACTTTGTCACAAGAGTCTACAAACGCTGAATAGTTGCGTGTCAAATCACGTTTATTGGAAACGATGCAAATACGTTGCCTGCATCCTTCTGAAGCCAGAAAATATTGATAGTTTTTGATTTCACTTAATCGCGACAAGGCATGCCACTCTTCTTCCGTATCAATTTGCAGGCAACAGGGAAAGTCGTTTGGATAGGGGCACGAGTTATCCTCAAACATCGTGCCCGTTTCCAGAAATTTCTTCCGGGTTACGATATTGATGTTTCCATCAAAAAAATAGAAAAATTTTTTGGCATCCTGTTCACGATAAGCCAGATGGAAATGCCCCTCAAAATGGCCAATCATTTTAGTCTTGCGAGCCGTATAAGCGGATTGGATTTTTCCCTTTTCCACATCTTCCGCCATTTGACGAAGAAGCCCCGGACGACGGAAGGGAGAAGTTGGCTGCAGTACGGCGAACATCTCACAGGAGAAGCGGGCCAGCACCTGGCGTATGCAATTTTCCATCCGGCGGTCGTCCACCGTCTCCCGGAAGAAATGGATGCCTTCCCGGCGGCAGCGTTCCATTATTTTTTCACTGTCCGTACTGACAACGGGGACAAATCCCTCCTGCAGGGCGTAGGAAACGGAATATAAAAACAAGGGCCTTCCGTTCAACAAGCGCCTGTTTTTATTAGGACAGCGCGCCGAATGTTTTTTAGCAGGAATGATGGCCAGTTTGGGGACAAAAGAGGGCAGAATGCGATCCTGTGGGTCAAATCCCGCCCGCAAATCCGCAAAAGCAACAGGTTTGGCCTCCTGGAATTTTATATCTGCTGCCTCAGCCATGTGTGTCCTCCACGTTTTTGAAGAGATTTATCCTTCACGATCATTTTGGCTTTCGGCTTGATCGCCATAAGATTTTTTTGATTAAAGTCCAATGTTTCAGGAAACAAATATTCCGGGGATAAAACAAGCGGATGCCTGCCGATCATATATTTGTTGAGATGGCTTTCATCATGCCAGACGGCAATGACGCCATCCTCAAGATCCCGTCTGACGGCACCGGCCAATTCCCGGCACATGCAGAGATAATCTTCAGCCCTTCCCCCATTGAAGCCTCCGGCGAAATAATATTCTCCCTCGGAAGGGAGAACACGTGCCCGGGACATTCCATTTTTTTCATAGGGGTAAGCGGACCGATGGCATTTGTAGTACCCCGGATGCATCGTTACCGTAAGGCCTTGCCGGCTCGTCGGGAAAATTTCCCGCCCGATAGGCGCTATGGGAAGCAGAGTGCCGTTCATGAAATAAATGTAGTCGTACTGCTGTAGTTCCTCCTGAACCTTTAAAAAAGTTTCAAACCTTCTCAAGGTTTCCATGGGCCATGGATAAAACGGTTTGCTGACAAGGGTAACGTCTTCTCCCGTTTCCGCTTCCATATGATCCGTGAATAGAAAATAATGCACATCGTGCCCTGTCAAAAAATACTGTCTGGAAGCCGCATAGAACTCCTCCCAGAATGTAATGTAACGCCCCGTGGCCACAAACAGGACAGCCACTTTTTTTCCGGATGGAGGAGAAGGTTCTTCACGCTTGCCGCTACCTGACAAAAGGAAGATGCCGTCTTCCCTTTTTTTAAACGTCTCTACTCCCCAGCAATCCCACTTAAGGGTTATTGCCTTGTCAGTGGCGGAAACAACATCCGCTCCGTCATCACGTTCAAAACGGCGCGCCCGGTTCCCAAGGATACGGATAACATCATGCCATTGGGGATGATGCACTTCCATGAGATGCTCCTCATTGTCCCGGTTAATGGAAATGTTCCAGTTCCTACCCTGAAAATCTCCCGGCACCAGTCCTCCGCGCATTACGGAGGTATTGCCGGTCTGGATCACCAGATGCATCGGGAGAGACATTTCCTGTACATACCGGGTACGGTTGCAGCTCCCGGTATCCAGCATGATCATGTGCATGAAGTTGTCTTCCGTAAAGCCGTATCCGGCATGACGGAGCCTGGGCGACATTTTGGATATCCGGTGCGGCTCCTGCTCACAAATCATTAATTTTTCCAGGACATCACGACTAAAGACCAGAGTGGGGCCAAAGCAGCCGAAAAATCCATTTCCGGAGAAGGGATAGCCACCCCTGGCGCCCAGGTATTCTCCCGGTCCACAGTAGAAGCTGCTGAATTCCGGAGGAAGATGCAGATGGAAGTTATTGACTGACTTGAAATAGTCCCTGCCGTACAAGTCATCATCATCAACTTTGGCGAAAAGATCGTACCCGGAAACGTCCAAATCCCTTACCGTATCCAGAAAATTGGAAAGCTGGTTCTTGTTGGGGAACAGCCGCATCGTCAAACGTCCTTCGTGAATGAAATGTTCAAACAGGGGCAGCACAGTCCTGCGGTACGTACCTTCCGGTATTCCTTTGACAGCTGCAAAAACATGCAGATTCGGATAGCTCTGATCCATCATGCACCAAATTTGCCTCTGCAAATCCGTCAACCGCTTATAGGAGGAGATGCAGGCCGCAATCTTGCAGTCCGGTCTCTGTTTGGTGCGCTCATGCTGGTAGAACAAATTGTGGCGCGCCACCCGGATCTTGAGGTCTCCATGGCTGTTGGCAGCCTCCAGAGCTATATCAGTAGGCAACCGGTAATCTGCAAAAACCCGGGCTACCCTGGAACGCCGCGCGGCAGGAATGACAAGGGCATGCGTTCCCCATACGTAGGAGGTATTGGAATCCGTCTCTCCCGTTTTGAAATCTTCAAACAAGATTTCATCAGAGTCAGCGGGGGCTCCTTCCGGGGACCAGGCCGCATGATGGAACAGCCGGAAAATATCCGTCTCCGGATGTTCCATCATTTCCTTTCCGAGAGCTGTTTCCAAACGGGAAGAAGCTACCATCGGCACGGCATCACTTTCACCGAAAATAATGAGATCGTTTCCGGCATACCTCCTGTCCTCCAGAAGGCGTATGAAAGATGCCCTCAGTGAACGGACGTGCGAACGTTCCGCAGATGCAGGGGACCTTCCCAAGTAGGAGGAGCTTTCCTCTTCCCGGCTGTCCCTGAGGGCGGAAAGATCCCAGGTGGAGGGATAGAGCTCCAGCTCATACCCCAGCCGGTGCAATTCGGAAGCACCCTCCGCCTTTTCTCCGGGCGATACAATCAAAACACATTTCATAAGATGCGCCTGTTAAAGTTTAATCCATTGCGGGCAGAAGATGTCCTGCTCATCCTCAATTTTTCCGGCAAACCATTGTTTTTGAATAAAAACCCTCTGCTGCCCTCCCAGCCAGGCCCCCCACCAGGAAAAGGAGGAACAGGAAAGGATGAGTTCCTGCATGGACGTCAACTCCCGGAGGGCGTCCAGCGTCCCATGCGCATCCATGATTATTTCAAAACGTTTTGCTTCCGGAACCCTCTCCATTAATTTCCGGGCCAAATCCGGAGAATCCGAAAAGATGACCAGCTTCCTGATGTTGCCGGAAAGCCTGCGTAAGGCTTCATCAAGGAAAGGAACATCCGGCGTGCGGTACATGTCTGCATGGCCAAGATAGTCCCCCATCCTTATATGGACGCCCGCGGAGCCCTCCTGAACAGGAGAAATGAGAGGAGCAAACAGAGAACGGACTTCTTCCGCAACATCATTAAAATACCGCTCGCTCTGGAAATATCCTCTCAGGGCGCCACGGCGAACCGTGTGCGGAATGGGGCGATAGGAAAATGCGGGTTCCCTGTATGTCACGGGATCAGTATACCCGCCGTCCGGACACAGGGAGCAAGCCTCCCCCAAATAAGCCATCAATTCCCAGGTTTCAGAACCGTGCCTCCAGGGGATACGGCATTCCACCCCTGTCCGGAGGGCATGCGCATAAGCGGCAGCTATCTGGAACAGATGGTTGCCCGTACGCGATCCGGGCATGAACTGCGTAGTGACGTAATCAGGAGATACGGGCACAGAGGTACGACGCATGGATAAAAGCGCACCGGAAGCGGCTCCTTCCGGTTTTACGGCATCCAGGCAGACGGTGCCCAGCAGGTCAAAGGGATGTTCATCCCTGTCAGCACGTCTTTCCAGGCATTGAAGATGCAAATGGCGGGAAATACCCGGAGCGTGCTGGGAAACCTGGAATCCCAACTCCTCCAGAACATAACTCAGAAAATCGGCAGACCACAGGGATTGTTGCCTGTAAACTTCCATAAATGTACATAAATCATTCCCCGGAACCGGATTTCCCTTCCCCCGGTCCTTCATGTACTGCCTGAACGCGGGCGTCATCATCCCGCACATCAGGCGCACGTCCCGAAAACTCAGACGTAAAATTCCCCCGGGTTTCAGAGAACGGAAGGCCTCCGTGAAAAACCGGCAGGCCTGTGCAGCCGTTACCGAGCCAATGACGTGTTCCAGATAAAAGGCATCCACGGAACCGTCCTTCCACGGGAGCGGCCTGGTGATGTCATAATTGGGGGCGTCCAGATTCAACCAGCCATTCAATCTCCGGGTGCCGCATCCCAAGTGAATGTACAGGAGGGGGGACTGGTCCATGATTTCCACATTGCCGGAAGAAAGACGGCGTTCAGCCCATAACCGGGCCAGGGACGGCATGTCCGGCCTCTGGCATATCTCCGTTTCCGATCCGATGTACCGCTCTCCTTCCAAAAGGAGCTGCTCCATAGGCCACATCTGCCATTTCAGCGTCAGTTCCCCTTTGGAGCCGATGCTCCACCAGCCATAGCAGGAAGTATCCCTCCTTCTGAATGCCCCATTGGAGTAAAACAGCATCTCCCCTTTCCAGTGAAGATGTGCAACATCACACACGGTGGAGGGAATTCTGTAATTGAAAGAATAAATGGCTTGCATGATGGTGGGAGAGCACCAGTGAGCCGTTACCATGTCGTTATTCATTTCCGGATAATAAACATTGGACATGTAAAGCCGTTTGGTGGACTTCAGCCTGCCCCCCAGCTTGCCTACCAGTTCACCTACAATCACATCCTCCGCCCCGCATTCCGCAAAACCCGGCGCATCCACCAGCTTTTCCACCATGCTGCGCTTCAGCAGGTAACCAGCCCCTCCGCTGGGCGAGTTGCGAAAGGAAACCAGAGCATCCCCGATCAGATCGTAGTCTTCATCGATTAACGATGCCAACCGGCTCAGTTCCAAATATGTGTCGTCATCACATTTGAAGAGCCAGTCGAATTCGTAGTGCTCCAGCGCATGACGAAAGAAGGATTTCACCTTTCCGGGCAGTTCGTTGTAGCCATCAGCCGCGTCAAGCCCCACCGTGTCCCCTTCCTCCCCCTCCGGGGCCCGGTTATCACCCACAAAGAACACGCATTCGATGCCGTCCGCAGGATGGGAGAGCCACGTAGTGCGCACTGCCTCACGCTTATCAACCATTCCATGGCACGAGCAGATGCCTACGATTATGTTTGTTTTCTTTTTCATGGTTTTTCCCTCCATTTCTAGCCCGGCAATTTTTCCACCGCTTCAAAGACTTCCTCCCAGCTGGCGACAGACGCTTCCAGGCCACCAAGCTCCAGCCCCCGTTCCCGAGCGGCATGGGCCATGTCCGACCTCAGGCCGGGCTCGTAGGCCATTTTACTGGCGTAGTAGATGAAGTCCCTTTCATGGTCGCACAGCCACCCGGTTTTGCCGTGCTCCACCATCTGCCTCCAGCCTCCACGGTTATCCACCACCAGTACGCTTCCGCTGGCCATGGATTCAAAGCCTACACGCGGCCAGTTTTCCGTCGTGTCCGTCGGCTGAAGTACGATCTGGCAATGCTTGTAGAAGTCCTGCTGGCTTACCTCTCTCTGATCGCGGGCCGTGCGTATCCAGCCGTAGGGCTCTCCGATCTTCTCCCGGCTTCTCTGGTCAAAACCCAGAAAGAGGCCGCGCTTAAAGACGGGGGCTACGAAATACTCATAGATGTGGAGCGTATTGGCCGCAAATTTGTCCGCATCCTGGCGCGAGATACGCCCGCAGCCGAAGTATTCCTGCGTCCTCTCCTCAATAAAGGGGAAGGATTCGTTATGAAAATAGGGCTTGAAAGTCATAAAAACGATGGAAGGATCGTCATTGCAGCGCTTGAGCAGGGGCATGTTTTTCTGCCTGACTTCCTCATTCTGGTAAAGGAACATGGCAATGAGCCCCTGCTTCATGAGTTCCTTTTCCTTGTTAAAGAGCCAGGTCATGCAGTTGACAAAGATGGTGCGTTTGGTGCGCCGGCGAATGGCGGGCATGTTTTCCAGGAATTCCCCGTTACAGAACCCGATGATAGCATCCCCTTCCTGCAGAACGGTCCAGTCGTTGGGGGCGTGGATATGGACGCCCAGACGGATCATTTCCAGATAAAGGGCTTCATTTTCAAATCCGCCGTTGGTGGGGATGATGTGGACGTCAATGCCCATGTGGAGCCAGACCATGATCTGGTGGTGGAGTTCGGTTCCCGCTCCTCCGTAAAGGCTGGGGAACCCGTTGACATAGATCTTTTTCAAGGTGGTACTCATGGAATAATGGAGTTAAAGGTTGAACGAATTCATTGATGGACGCTAGCACGCTGCCTTTTAAGCTGGCAATGGGTAAATTTTGAAAATATGGCAAAGAAATACGTGCCACCGGAGAGCAATATCCCCTCTTTTTCCACGTTGCCATCCGCCTCCAAAACGCATCAAACATCATAACGTTCGCGGCGTGTTTACACTGGTAGTTTTTGTTTCATGGTAGGGGCAACCATTGAACCAACACCATTTCATTACCATGAACAACACTTTCAACATCGGTGCCATGGACACCGTCTACCCCTTCATTCCCATGTACCCCAACGGACAGCCCCAGGGCAACTTCCTGGTCAACGGCCTCACCGCTCCCGTGCTCGTCCCCAAACGGACCGCTTCCTCCCCCACCCGCCACGAATGGTTCGGATACCTCAAGGTCATGGCTCCCTCCACCTGTTTTCTCCACCTTCATGCCCGCTCATCCATTTCCCTTTCCATCCCCGCCAAGGAGCTGGAACTTGCCACGGAGGCCGGCTCTTCCACGCCTCTCTGCCGCCAGCTTCATTTCGAACAGGGCTATTACTGGTGCCACATCGTCCATCAATACCAGCCTTCCTTGGGGTCGGAAGAGGAGTTCTGCATTGCCTTAATGTGCGACAAGCAAGGAGAGCCCGACCTGGATTATTACCTTTCAGAGGAGACGATGCCTCCCGGCAAGCAAGGAGAGACGGTGCTGACGCTGGTCAACCTGTACCAGGAAGAGGAGGAAGGGGACTCGTCTAGCAGTTCCTCGGCAGGGGGGGGAGATTCCTTTGAG
Source organism: Akkermansia muciniphila (assembly GCF_040616545.1). Classification (NCBI taxonomy): domain Bacteria; kingdom Pseudomonadati; phylum Verrucomicrobiota; class Verrucomicrobiia; order Verrucomicrobiales; family Akkermansiaceae; genus Akkermansia; species Akkermansia muciniphila. Next base: position 3,022,188 of record NZ_CP156688.1, read on the forward strand.
TTTGACCCCAAGTCAAGCAGCAGTTCGAGTTCTTCTTCCAGCAGCAGTTCGTCTTCCTCCTCGTCGAGTTCATCCAGTTTTTCCGGCAGCAGTCCCTCTACAGATTCGTCTTCATCCAGTTCCAGCTCGCCTTTATCCAGCAGCTCCAGTTCTTCCTCATCTTCCTCCAGCAGCTGGTCGTCTTCCAGTTTCCACAGCAGTTCCTTGGTGCCCGAGACTCCAACGTCCTCCAGCAGCGCTCCGTCTTCCAGCTCTTCCTCGAGCAGCTCCAGCAGTTCTTCTTCCAGTTCGTCGTCCTCCAGCAGTTCGAGTTCCTCCAGTAGCTCCAGCTCTTCCTCGTCAAGCAGTTCTTCCTGGTCCTCGTCAAGTTCATCGAGTTCTTCGAGCTCCACCTCCTCTTCCAGCAGCAGTTCCAGTTCCCTCTCCTCTTCCTCCAGCGAACCGGACTTGGAAGAGGAACCCTGTCCGTGTGAATGTGAATGCAATGAAGAAGGAGACGAAAACTGTGTCCAGACACAGCCCACTCCGGGGGACCCCGAGGGTGAACAGGACTGCCAGGGCAACGCCTGCATCACCCCACCTTCTCCGGGAGGGCCCACTCCTCCGGCTCCCGCCAGGTTCATGAGGGCAGCCCGCGTTGCCGGCTCTGCCAACACGCAAGCACATGCCAGCTTCTCCATGCGCTACAACCACCCCATGGCATGGAGCGCTTCCTTCTCGGCTGACGAGCGCCGCGTCACCGTCAGGCGCCCCTCTGGAAGCCATCTTTACTTCAAGGCCAAAGAGGGGAGCAGCGAGGCTTCTCCCATCGGCTCTTCCAGGAAGGTCAACTACCGCGTGAGACTTCTCCATGAAGATCTCACTCCCAGCACGCAGGGCACTCCTGCTTTCATGGACATGGCCCTTCCCGGCGGCATGGTCCTGCGCTTCTCTTCCTCCACCGGAGAAGTCGTGTCGGTCACTAGCTCCTCGGGCAACGTCATATCCGCCGAGGAGTACTTCAGTAAAGTCCAGGTGGCTTGCAACGAAAATGGCTCTCTTGCCAGTGTTTATTCCCGGGCCCAGGGGTTGATGAGAAGCATTCTTGAAGGCGACAGGCTTACCCTGGAGTGGTTTGCTCCCAATAACGCCGCCCCGGACGGGGAAGGAGAGTTCACCGTTACCGGAGAGCCCTACAAGACGGCCGTCTATGAAACCTCCCTTGAAAATGGAATTAAGGTCACCCATATCACCAACCGGCGCGCCGGCCAGGAGCCGCATTTCATCGAACGCCGCGAGGAAGGCAACAAGGTGACCGTCATCAAGGGGGAGGGAGACGAGCGGATTGTCCGAACCATTGAACGCAATGCATTGCCCGGCTCCAAGTGGGAGCGTCTTGAAACCCTTCAGGGCATCAATGATGAAACGCCCGCCTCCTGTACCCGGACAGTGAAGAAGTATACCGACGGCGGCTGGCTGACCATCAGCAACACCGAGGGATACAACACGCCTCTGGCCCGGACCACCCTCTATACCTATAACGACCAGTTCCGGGTGTCCCTGGAGATCAAGCCCGACGGCGGGTACACGCGCTACGAATATGATGACCGGGGCCGGGTGGTGCTCTCCGCTGCTCCCTGGGCCGGAGGCGGGGAGAGAGGGACGCGCACCACTTACGCCGACCTGCGCTTCAATGACTTCAGACCCGCCACGGAAACCGAATTAATTATTGCTGAGGATGGGAAGGAAACGGAACTTGGCAAGCGCACTTACACGTATGAGGACAGCCCGCAAGTCAGCCGCACGGCCGTGACGGAAACCGCACTGGGCTCCGACCAGGTCCATACGAGTGTAGAAGAGACTTATGGGGAAGCTGCCGAATATCCCTACGCCCGGGGCAGGTGGAAGATGAGCCAGGGCATCAATGGCGTCCAGAGGGTTTACACCTATGAAGCAGCCGCGGAATACGGGGCCGTCCACAAGGTGACGGAGACCGTGCAGGCCAACGGAAGCATCGTTCCCGGACAAAGCACCAGGAACGTAGAGTACATTGCTGAAAACGGCACCACCGCCAGGAAAGAACAATACGTTCACACCGGAGAAGGCTGGTCGCTGATTGCCTCGGAGGACTATGAATACGACGATGAGCAGAGGCTCGTCAAGACAACCAGGGGCAACGGCAGAACCAGTACGACGGAATGGATGTGCTGCGGGCCGTTGAGGGAAACTGACGAAGACGGCATCACAACCAGCTACGGCTACAATTCAGCCAAGCAGCTGATGGAAACCATCCGCTCAGCTACCGAGACTACGCCAGAAACAATTACTTCCTACAGCTATGATGCGGCGGGAAGGACGATTGCCACGCGCCGCGACATAGGGGCCATGACCACGGTGGAGAGTACAGAGTACGACGATCTGGGACGAGTAGTTTCCTCTACGGATATACTTGGCAGAGTGACACGAACGGAATGCAGCGAGGACCGCCTTACAACAACCATCACTACTCCTTCGGGAGCCACTCTGGTCACTCAAACCCATTACGACGGCACCGTCGTTCTGAAGGGAGGAACCGGACAGCGGGAAAAAGAAACTCAACTTGAATTGACAGAAGAAGGAATCCTTGCCACTACCCTCTCCGGGGGAGTCGTGTTGTCGCGGACGCTGAAAAACGGCTTCGGTCAAATCATCCAACAGGAACAGCCTAATACGAAGGGGGGACTCATAACAACCAGGAATACCTACAATGAGAAAGGGCTGCTCGTGCGTTCCGAGACGGAGGACTTTCCTCCCACTGTCACAGACTACAACAAACTGGGGCAGACCGTGAGGCAAACCGTCCTGCTGGATGAACTTCATCCCAATGACACTACGAGAAACAGGATGTCGGAGAACTCCACCTGCTACCAGCTCCGGGAGGACGGCGTCTACCAGGTGCAGGCTTCCACGACCTATAATGCCGATGGCCTTCCTCTCATTCAAACCACGGAGAATATGGTTTCTCAGCTTGATTCCCTTCTGGAAAGCAAGTCCATTTCCACGGACATCTACGGTCAGCAGAGCGTACAATGGACGGAGTATACTGCTCCAACCAAGCGCACCCAGTTCAGCCGGATTCCAACTTCGGAGATCACAGCCCAATCAGTCATCGTAGATGGATTTACAACAAACCAGACTGATCACGCCGGAATCCGTTCCTCACAACAGTTCTGCTGTACCTCTACACGGATGATTCTGGAAAAAACCGATGGTCGCGGCAATGTCGCTACTACAGAAACTGACCTTGCCGGACGTACTGTCAAAGTCACCGATCCTGCAGGCAACGTGACCACCACCAGCTACTTGTCCTGCTGTGACGCCGTGGCTTGCATCACCGATGCTTTGGGAGGCACGACCTACTACTCCTATGATATCCGCGGCAGAAAGACGGCCGAGTACGGCACCGCCGTCCAGCCGGCCTGTTTTTCCTATGATGAAGCCGACCGTATGGTTACCTTGACTACCTTCCGGGCTAGCGAAGGAGACATCACCACCGATCCTTCCGGCCGAACCGACGGAGACACCACCACTTGGCTCTACGATCCAGCCACCGGTCTGGAACTGAAAAAAACCTATGCCGACGGGTCCTGTATCTCCAAAACCTATGACGATCTCAATCGTCTGAAGACATTGACCAAAGCACGAGGCGTTGTGACAAAATATACGTATGCTTCCCTCACCGGAGAACTTGTCTCCGTCTTCCACAGTGATGATACGCCAGGATGGGAGTTCACCTACAACCAGCTTGGACAGATGACCTACGTCCGGGACGCCTCCGGCATCAGGGAATTTTCCTATGATGCCTATGGAAGAACGCAACAGGACACTTCCTTTGGAACCGTGGAAAGCAGCCTTCTGGAAGAATACGATGCCTTTGGTCGTTCGGCCGGCTGCCGCCTGATGACCGGCACACGCACCGTGCAACACTCCCATCTTGACTATGACCGGAAAGGTGGCATATTCAGGATGAATCTGGAAGGTCTAAAATCTCCCTTTACTTGGGAATACGATTCAACCAGCGGCCTCCTCAACCATCTCACTTACCCCAACGGCATGGTCCGCCAAAATACCTATCATCCCAGGCTCAACCTCGTAACCGCCATCGGTTACAGGAAAGGAGCGGATGGAGAATCGGCGGCCAGCCATGAATACGGCTACGACGCGCTGATGCGTCCCGTTCAACGCCGGGACTCCTGGGATGGAACCACTCCTGCAACCACCAGAAACTTCACCTGCAACAGCCGCAGCGAGCTGGTCGAAGACCGGGTCAGCCCGGGAGGAAGCTTTATCTATTCCTACGACAATATCGGCAACCGCAGGACTGCCCGGGAACTGGAGGAGGAAGTTTCCTACGATGCCAACGGCCTTAACCAGTACGTGGATATTGCCGGGGGAGAAGAACATTTTAAACCCGTCTACGACGCCGACGGCAACCAGGCCACGATCAGGACCTCAACGGGCATCTGGAAAGTTTCCTACGACGCCAATGACCGCCCCATCGTCTTCACCAGCCAGGATGGCAGAACAACCATCACCTGCGGCTACGACTACCGGGGACGGCGCTTTGAAAAGAAGGTTTCCGTCAATGGAGCAGTATATAGCCACTCCTGGTTCCTGTACCGGGACTATCTGCAGGTAGCCCAACTGGATTTGAATCATCCTGAACCTGTGCTTGTAAAGAGTTATTTGTGGGATCCGACGGAATCCATGACCACGCGCATCTTGATGATGACATGCTGGCAAGAGAACGGAATGAAAGTAAAAGGGCATCTCTACTTCATGCACGATGTCATGAAGAATGTTACTTCCATCTTTGATGGACAACACACGAGAAGAGCTCGCTACGAGTATGCGCCTTTTGGTAGCCTTCTCACCGCAGAAGGAGACATGGCGCAGGAAAACAAGTTCCGCTTCTCCTGCGAGTTCTCGGACGACGAACTAGGGCTGGTTTACTACAACTACCGCCACCTCAATCCCGCAGACGGCAGGTGGATCAATCGCGATCCTATCGTCGAACAGGGTGGATGGAATTTGTACGGGTTTATAAAAAATCATATTCAGAAAAATGTTGATTTTTTAGGAATGGTGAGCTCCTCTCCTTTAGATCCAGCTTTTACTCCTCCTCCCATACCAGATAGAGTTGGCCAGAGCAGAGGCATTAAACTTTCGTATTTTGCTTGTAAAAGAAAGTTAGATAAATTAGGAGATAAAGCTATTAAGGCACTTTTAGCAGGAAAAGTTACACATGTTCCTTCAGATTTTAAACCGAATTCAGAATGTGAAGAATCCTGCCAATGCATCCGTAGTTTAATTATTATTATGCATGGGGAAGAACCCTGGATTAGAAAAAATGATACAAATGTAAGGGCGCATTGGGGAGAAAGGTTCTTAACTGAAAATGCAAATAAGACAGAAATATCCGACATGTTTAAAAAAATTAATTTTTGTTCATCTTGCAAACTTGAAATACGAGCATGTTATTTGGGCTCATCTCCGTATTTAAAAAAACGGCTTGAACAAAATACAGGATGTGAAGTTACTTTATACGAAGGTCAAGTTAAAGCATTTTTCCCATTTCTTTAATTTAAATTTAAAAATGAAAAAATTAATAAGAATTTTTATTTTTGTCATCGCTGGGTTAATTATCCTTACTTGTATTAATTATGGATACACAACATGGAGTATCCATCATTGGAAAAATGTACTAGAACAATCAAGCTTTGAGCAATTAAAAAATGAATATGCAAAATACTATTACCAAGTTGAAGGACCACCTGCAGAACAGTTGCTCATCTACCAACAAAAACAATTACTACCCAATATTTTCTATCATGATCTAATTGTCATGAAAAGCAGCATTTCCGGCATAAAAATATATACCGGCTCTAGACTTAAATCTACTTCACGTGGCACCATGAAGGAAAAATTAAAACTCTACCAGGAAGACGGATTTAAAGAAGGAGAAAATGTTTCTTCCGTTGGTGAAGTATTCTCCTCCAGCCTTAAACTGGCAGGATTTAAAGAATACGGACATTAAAATCATTTGATAAAATTTTTACTTTTAAGTTTATAAAAACAGAAACTGATATAATTTATCAGCATTTAGCGTGCTATCTGACCTGCTCCCTCTTGTAAGCTTGTATGTGACAGGGCCCGAGGATTCAATGAGCACGCGGCATTGCGACAATATATGCCTATGCATCCCTTATCGGAGAACTCGTCTTTGTCTCTCACAATGACGATACGACGGATGGGAGTTTACCTACAACCATCTGGGGCAGATGACCTCCGTCAGGGACGCTCTGGTATCAGGGAATTCTCCTATGACGCTTGCGGCAACATGACCCAGGACGCTTCCTTTGGGCGGGGCCATAGCAATATCTACCATCCCAAGCTCAACCTCGTAACCGCCATCAGTTACAGGAAGGGAGCGGATGGAGAATCGGCGGCCTGCCATGAATACGACTATGATGGTCTGCTGCGTCCCATTCATCGACGAGACTCCTGGGATGTCGCCACTCCTGCCACGCTAAGAGATTTTACCTACAATAGCCGCAGCGAACTGCTGGAAAACCGGATCAGCCGGGGGGGAAGCTTCTGCTACCAATACGACAACATTGGCAACCGCAAGACCGCACAGGAACTCGAAGAAGAAGCAACCTACAAATCCAACTCGCTCAACCAGTATACGGATATTGCCGGGGGAGAAGAACATTTTAAACCCATCTACGACGCCGACGGCAGTGGTAATTAGCTATGGATGTAATACAGCTACTTCTCCGGGTATTGATAAACCCTCATTTGCGAAAGTATGGGAAGGTTTTTTTGGAAGCGTTATGTATGGGGTAAAAGGTAAAACGGATTATACGGATCCTAAAAATCCTCATCTATCTAAAGTGCCGACAAATGCCCCTCCAAAGTGGATTCCAAAAGAACCTCCGTTATAATAATAAAATGCAACAAAAAATTATAGATAAAAAAACCGCAATTATAACGATAAGGATTATGTCAACTATAATTATTTCAATTATTTTATTTATCATTATAGGAATACTATGTACTTCATACTTTATTGACCAATTAAACAACTTTGGACATTTCCCAAAAAAATATTTTGGAGATACATTAAAATATCATGATCATCAACTCACTCAAGAAGGATTTTCGTTTATTGGGAAGACGAAAACACAGGGAATTGCTGGACATTTAGCTGAAGATATATATGTATATAGAAAAAAAGCGCCTTTAGGCTCATATCATTATATTTCTCTATGCAAGAAGAAATCTGAATTAAAAATAAGCTCAGGAAGCCAGTTGCTATCTACTCCTTTCAGTAAATTAATTTTTTCTTTTTATAAGAATTTTGTTCCTAAAGAAGTCCCACCTGTTATTGATGAAAAAGATATAGCTGAAACAAAATTTGAAAAAATTTTGGAAAACGAAGTTTTTTTAATAGAGAAAAAGTAATTATACCTATGAAATAATATGAGATTCATGCCATTTCTGTGTGTATAGACAATGGATGGTACGAAGTTGATATGATAAACGACAATATCAAAAAAGTATCTGAAAACATTTTAACACAACATCCTATTCCTCCACATATTTTCTATAAACAATTGTAGGAATTATCCGACAAAATCCTCAAATATAAAACTCAATTATTTTATCTAAATTTATGATGAACATATTTTCATCCTATATTCATCATAGTTTTCAACAATGGAAACTGACTTAAAATACTTGATGCTAAAAAATTATTGAGTATTTTAATTATCGACAGTGATCATTATCCCACCCCCTCATTGCCATGAATACGACCAAATTACTCCTTATTCCCATAGCGTTAGCTTTATGGCCGGGATGTTTCATCGCAGCTGACGATACCACTCCCCTTGGTCAATGGACAACCTTTGGTGAAGGCGAAGAACGGGAACGTTTTTCCAACTGCTTCGTCATCAGTTATCCAGAAAGTTTTATTATTGATCCTAACAGTGGAATTTCGTTTAGTCGTACTATAGGGAGAGATGCTCCCATTTCGGAAGAAAACTTGCATACCCTTGTATTACACAATGAAAAAAAATCATTAGAAGTCAGGGCTTCAACCTATGGTTTTTTAACCAAGGAGTTTTATACCCCGCGTGGTTTTGAGTCTCCAAGGGAAGTCATACTGACTGACTTTTTCAGGAATGCATTGACCACCAAAATTATCAGAACACAGTATTACGACCTGTTCTACAGCGAAACAGACAAAGAAGTATTCGCACTTTACCTGAATCGAAATAAAGGCTGTAATGCAAATTACCAAACACTCACGTTTTTGTTTAAAAATGGTACCACATTTAAAGACCATGCGAAAATGGTGGAGAAAATTATGAAAAAATTTATCCCAAGTTTCGCACGTCAGGATTAGCTCGTATGATATCGAAAAGTCATTTGCCCTTATAAATAAAAAGGAGAAGAGTAAAAGGAACCTTAGTTATCCCGATTTCCTAACTAACATTTTGATTTTTAAATAATAAAAGCAAAAGTATATCTCCTTCGAAAGTCTGCTCACTGCTGAAGGAGATATGGCTCAAAAAAACGCATCCCACTTCTCCTGCGAGTTCACAGACGACGAATTCGGACCTGCAGTCCACAATTTTAACCAATTTTTGAACAAACAACTCCTGCTGTCCCACTACAGAACTGGAAAGGGAGAATTAATACAACTGGATGCCAAGGATGTTTATGAGAAAAATTTCGGACTTAATCCCAAGGGCGGTTTTTCTGGCGTGCGATGGCATATTGGCAACTCAATATTATGAAGTAGAGGATGCATGATAGTAAGTTCCAATATCTTGAGGGAAGAGCCATACCTAATATTTATAAAATGCATCCAAGTTATGCAATTCCGATACATATTTTTGATCTCAATGATTCATTATTGAAGGCAGACGAATTATCCAAATTTTCTTGTTTTGTTAAATGTAAGTTAAAGAAAGATTCTTCTGTAAAAGCTATTTATAAATCATAAAATCAATATTTATCTTTTTAAAATAAAAAATCTATGTATGATTTTTGTTATTCTTGGCAGGAATTATGCATATTAACGCCAACAAAATAAATTTATCTATTTATTAATATTTAAAATTAAGAAAATCTGAGAAATTATAATTTTTTAAATTGTTTAACATGAAAACTAATATTATATTACCTTCGGTTATTTTGACGTTAAATTTATTATATTCTTGTACCTTCATATCCTCAAAAAAAGAAGAAACAAGGAACTCCTATATTCCTCCTTACTACCTACATTATAATACTCCTGCCTACATTGCAGGAAAAGATATGATTAGAAATTCATTAAAATCATACTGGGATTTATCGTCCAATATGACTCCACAACCAAATCTTAATCCATATGATAAAAAATGGAATGGAAGCGAAACAGCTCTTATGTTAGCGGCAGCTATCGGGGATATTGATACCATGAAGAAATTACTCGAATTTGGTGCTGATATCAATGTTGCTTCAAATGAAATGAAGCTACCCTCTATGACCTTTCCCTACAGAGAAACTGCCTTACATTATGCTGCTCGTACAGGACAAACAGGTGCCTACAATTTTTTGATTAAACAAGGAGCTAACCAGAATTTGAAAAATACTGATGGAATAACAGCCCAGCAATTACTGGAGACTGAAGTAAAAAATAATTAAAAATCAAAAAAAACTTTTATAATAATCAAACAAACGTATTAATATAGAATTTAAATATAATAATTAATATTATAAAGTGACATACAGGATGAAAAAGGAGGTATAGGCCTGCCGCACAGTAACAGGATAAGAATATATACAGGACAATGTCTTCCAAGAAAAGATTTCAGAAAGAACTTATTAAATTTAAAATTATCCTCTCTCTTCGGAAGGAAAACATAATGAAATGGATAAAAAATAATAAGAAAACCAGTTTTTCTATTATAGCATTATTGGCCTTGCTCATCTTTTTCCTTTATCCCGGCAATGATATTACATGCCTGGACATAGTACCCCCTGCGACAGCCAATATTCAATCTACCCAGGCCGGAGATGTGTTAAAAATGGATATTCCCCATTCGGAACGCAAGCTCACCTTGATTTTCATTCCAAAAGGAAGTTACCCAATTACAAAATCTGGCCATCGTGCGGAAATTACTTATCCCTACTGGCTAGGGAAGTACGAAGTCACGCAGGAGGAATGGGAAAAGATGATGGGATGGATACCGATTCCGGAATTGGAAGAAAGATGGACCATCACAACGGGCGCACAGTACCCCATGTGCCAGGTCTCCTATGATGAATGCCTGGATTTTTGTGATCGATTAACCGAGATTGCACGACAACAGGGGATTCTTCCGGAAGGATATTGCTTTTCCCTGCCTACGGAAGCACAGTGGGAATTAGCCTATTCCTGCGGCAAGGAAATCGTTCTTCCCGATAATCTTGAGGAAGTAGCATGGATGAATCCTCACGATGCCAATACAGGGGCCTATCCTGTGGGACAAAAAGAACCCAATGCATGGGGATTTCATGACATGTTGGGCAATGTATGGGAGTTATGTGCGGATTTTTATCATTCTCATCGTTTGCATGGCGGCAATCCCGTCAACTGGAAAACGGATACCGGCAATTTATCCACCGATACTGGTTTATCAGTCACCTCCCTGGGAGGAGGAGTGTTTTCTTTCATACCCGATAATGAGAAAGAGATACCTCGTGAAAGATATCATGCTGATTCAAGAAGAGCCAGTACCGGATTGAGAGTAGCGTTAGTTCCGGTTCAGCAACATCAATTGTTGAAAAAAAGGTTAAAACACTTACATCCTGTTCCGGGTTGGATGATAGATATCAGGGACTCATTCGAGCTGATCTACATGTATATGAAAACATACTGGAAGACTTTAACGAATCTATGATCATTTGAAAAATATTCCTGTTTTTGTTTTGGACTATTCCCAAATGCCGTACCAACTTAAAAGCCAAGCTTGGCGATTGTCGTTTTCAGACGCAGGAAATGCCAGTACATTGTAACACGGATAATGTCCAGTTTGACGGTAGCGTACGAGCCGACTCCTATTTCCCGGCAAATCTGTTTCCATTGAGCTCCGTGAATGCAATGGCTAACGAATTTCTCGTAGTCTTTCACAGTAGCAGCACTCTGGAAGGAAATTAGTCTGCGGTCATCTGAGGCGGTAAGACGGCTACGAAACTAGAGAAATCTTTACGATGCCCACGAGAAGGGCTCTGTCATCCTGTCTTTTCAGAGAGGAATCATCAAAATAGCGTGAGGAGGAGAATTTCCGGAAATTCTCTTCCTCTTATTGCACGTTACATCATCGGCGCTGATCACTTGATTTCCTTCTGCATGTAAACGATGTCAAAGGATCGGCCCAGTTTGAAGCCGATGTTTTTCAGGCGCCCGGCATGGATAAAGCCCTGGCTGGCGTGAAAGGACATGCTTTGTTCATTCTCAGAGGATATTTCCGCAATGATATGGCGGATGCCCTGCTTCACGGCATCCTCTTCCAGACGGCCCAGACACATCCGGCCAATGCCCCGGCCAAGATGGGAGGGAACAATGAAGTAAGTGATGGTGGCCGTTTCCCGGAATGTGGGTACGGGCTTATACGCACTCAGGAAGCAGAAGCCTACTACTTCACCGGCCCGGCAGTCCACCACGGCATACGCCGGATAACCTTTCACGCGTTCCAGAATATGGGGATAAAAGGATTCCGGCAGTTCCGCATCCGAGAAAGCGGCCGTTCCATTCATCACGTAATGGTTGAAGATACGGATGACAGCCTCCCGATGGGAATCTGCCAACGGTTCAAATACTATTTTTTCCACCATATTCATTGCTTGTTGTTTCACCACAGTACAAAGCTTTTATAAAGAATGGGTTTCATGCTTTTATACCTATTCCTGACTGCCTCTCCGGTATTTGCCAGCCACTGCCGCAGGAATAGCAGGGCTGATGCGGAACACAGCCTTGCACTTGCTTTGAGACATATCCAGCAACAATTCCGTTCCATCATTTCCAGAATAGCTGATTTTTCCTTTAAAAGCATTCCGGCCCCCAGTGATAGGGAAACGCCTCTCCGTCTGCTGCCATCGGTTCCTTTTCTTCATAAGAAAGGACCGTTCCGAAAAGCCCGGAACGGTCCTGACAAGAATAAGGTTTTTGGTTGAACAGATTACACGCCGTCCGGTTCCAGCTCCCGGCGGATGTATTCCGCCGTGGGGGAGTCTTTTTTGGCTATCTGTTCCGGCGTTCCTTCCGCCACGATGGTTCCTCCGGCGTCGCCCGGGCCGGGGCCCATGTCAATGACGTAGTCCGCCTCCGCCATGATTTCCGTGTTGTGCTCAATGACGATGACCGTGTTCCCCTGGTCCGCCAGGCGGTGCAGTACGTCAATGAGCAATCTCACGTCCCGCGGATGCAGGCCGATGGAGGGTTCCTCAATGAGGTACAGGTCGCCGGGAAGTTCCTTGCCTTTCATCAGGGCGTTCCGGCTGACGCGCCGTCCCTTGATGAGTTCCGTCACCAGCTTGAGCCGCTGGGCTTCCCCGCCGGAGAGCGTATTGGACGCCTGCCCCAGTGTCAGGTAGCCCAGGCCGGTTTCCGCCAACAGCTTGAGGGGGTCCGAGATGCGGGGCTGGCTTTCAAAGAATTCTGCCGCTTCCGCAAAGTCCATCTGGAGAACGTCCGCAATGGTTTTCCCCTTGTACCTCACGGTCAGGGTGGCGGCGTTGTAACGCTTGCCCCGGCAGGTTTCACACGGCACGTAGCAGGGCGGCAGGAAGTCCATTTCCAGCTTTTGCATGCCCGTTCCCTTGCAGGATTCGCAGTTGCCCTGCCCCGTGTTGAAGGAGAAGCGGCCGCGGTCAAAGCCCAGCCTGCGCGCGTCAGCCGTCTGCGCAAACAGCGTCCGGATGTCGTCCAGAAAGCCCACGTACGTTGCCGGAGTGGAACGGGGCGTCTTGCCGATGGGGCTCTGGTCCACGCCGTACACCATACGAATGGAGTCAAAGCCGGAGGAGGTTTTCCACAGCTTTTTCTGGTCCCTCGTGAGCTTGTCGCCAATGGCCTGGCGCGCCACCAGCCGGATGGTTCCCGTCATCAGGGAGGTTTTTCCCGCGCCGGATACGCCGGTGAGCACCGTGAGCCTCGCCTTGGGAATGGCTACGTTCACGTCCTTCAGGTTGTTCAGGCAGCAGCCTCCCACCCGCAGCCATGCGGAATTCTCCTTTTTGGCGGGAATCCTGCGCCTTTTGCCCCGGTAGGGGTGCTGCGGCTTGTGATGCAGGGCCGCGCCCGTCACGGAGTCCGGCATGGCGGCCAGTTCCTCAAAGGTTCCGCGGGCCACCACCTGGCCGCCGTGAATACCCGCGCCCGGCCCCATGTCCACAATGTGGTCCGCACGCCTCATGGTGTCTTCATCATGTTCCACTACCAGCAGGGTGTTGCCCCGGCGCTTGAGTTCATCCAGCGTGCCGAGCAGCAGTTCATTGTCCTTCGGATGAAGGCCGATGGTGGGTTCATCCAGCACGTAAAGCACGCCGCGCAGGTGGGAGCCCAGCTGGGAGGCCAGGCGGATGCGCTGGGTTTCCCCGCCGGAGAGCGTCGTGGCGCTGCGGTCCAGGGACAGGTACCCCAGCCCCACGCGATGGAGGAAGTTCAGGCGCTGCGTGATTTCCGCCACCACGTCGCGGGCGATGAGGGCTTCTTCCCGCTCAAATTTCCACCCCTTCACCAGTTCCGCCGCAGCCACCGCAGGCAGGGAGGCGATTTCACCGGGGGTTACCCCCTGAAGCCTCACGGCACGCGCAAACTCGTTCAACCGCACGCCCTGGCAGGCGGGGCAGACTTTCACTCCCTTGTCGTCATCCGCCTGGCGGGCCAGGTCCCGGTCATATTTCAGTTCGGCCTCCAGCAGGGATTGCGCCTGGTCTTCCTTCATCTTTCCCTTGCCCACGATGCCGTGCCCGCGGCAAACGGGGCACCACCCGCGCGGGGAGTTGAAGGAGAAGGTGTACGGCTCCAGCTCCGGGAAGGACTGCCCGCAGGAGGCGCAGGCCAGTTTGGTTCCCATCAGCTCCGGCCGGCTGGAACCGGGCGGCAGCACCTGTAAAAATCCTTCACCCATTTCCAGCGCGGCATGTACCGCTCCGGCAAGTTTCTCCGGGGTCCAGGAGGCCTCCGGCCTTGAGACAACCAGGTCCAGGTCATGGCTGGAATAACGGTCCAGCGGCTGAAAGCCGCTCAGGGGGACCAGGGCCCCGTCCACCCACATTTCTTCATATCCCTTTCCTTCCGCCCAGCGGGCCAGGTCCGCGTAGTGCCCCTTGCGCCCACGCACCAGCGGAGCCAGCAGGGCTACGCGGCCATGTTTTTTCAATTCACGCACCACCAGTTCCACCACCTCGGATTCCGACCTTTTACCCACCGGCACGCCGCACTGCGGGCAGTAGGCCTGCCCCAGCTTGGCGTACAGCAGGCGCATGAACTGCCAGATTTCCGTGACGGTGCCCACGGTGGATTTGGTCCCCCCGCGGGACATGTTCTGTTCAATGGCTACGGTGGGGGGCAGGCCGGTAAGGCGGTCAATGTCCGGGCTTTCCAGTTGTTCCGTGAATTGCCGGGCGTACGGGGACATGACGTCCATGAACCGCCGCTGCCCTTCCGCAAAGAAGATGTCAAAGGCCAGGGAGCTTTTCCCGGACCCGGAAAGTCCGGTCAGTACGGTCATTTCCCCGCGCGGCACATCCAGGTCCACGTTTTTCAGGTTGTGGTGGCGCGCGCCGCGCAGGGCCATCACGCCTTCCGGTATGTCCGTGTCTGCGGATTCCTGCGCGGAGGCGTCCGCAGGGTCGTAAACGGAGGGGCGGCCTTCCAGCACGTCCCTGAGGTATTTGCCCGTATATCCCTTCCCCGCGGCCACGATTTCCTCCGGCGTGCCGGCAGCTACCACATGGCCGCCTCCGGCGCCGCCCTCCGGCCCCAGGTCGATCACGTAGTCTGCGGACTTGATGAATTCCGGATTGTGCTCAATGACCAGCAGGGTGTGCCCCTGCTCCACCAGTTCCCGGAACACGGCCAGCAACACTTCAATATCCGCAAAGTGGAGACCGGTTCCCGGTTCGTCCAGAATGAGCATTTTGGGGCTGTTCGCGCCGGAGCCTATCTGGTCCAGCAGGATCTTGGCCAGCTTCAGGCGCTGGTTTTCCCCGCCGGAGAGGGTGTTCAGGGGCTGGCCCAGAGTCAGGTGCCCCAGCCCTACGCGCTGGAGCACGCCCAGCTTGGCAGCAATGCGGGAGGCCTTGGTCCCTTTTTCCCCCTTGAAGTATTCCAGGGAGGACGCCACCGTCATGCCGAGAATATCCGCAATGTTCCTGCCGTCCCGGTGCACGCTCAGCACTTCGCTCCCGTAACGGGAGCCATGGCACAGCGGGCACTGTACAAAAATGTCTGAAAGGAACTGCATCTCCACCTTTTCACTCCCCATGCCCATGCAGCGGGGGCAGCGGCCGTCCCCGCTGTTGAAGGAGAAGAAGCCGGGCTTCATGCCGCGCGCGCGGGCCGTCTCCGTCTCCGCAAAGAGGGAGCGTATTTCTTCAAACACCCCGGCGTACACGGCAGGGGTGGAGCGCGGGGTGCGGACAATGGGGCTCTGGTCCACCATCACCACTTCATCCAGCAGTTCCCAGCCCTTGATGGACTTGACACGGGCAGGCTCTTCCTCACACACGCCGCCTTTTTCCACCAGCGCGTTCAGGTAAAGGACATCGTGCGCCAGGGTGCTCTTTCCGGACCCGCTGACGCCCGTCAGGCAGGTGAACACGCCCAGGGGAATGTCCACGTCCAGCTTGTTCATGTTGTGCCGCGTGGCGCCGGAGACTTTCAGGAACTTGCTGGGCTTGCGCCTTTTTCCGGGCACGGCGATGCGCCGCCTGCCGGAAAGGAAGGCCCCCGTCAGGGATTCCGCCACGTCTCCTATCAGGGCCGGGTCTCCGGAATAAACCAGTTTTCCGCCCTCCCGGCCGGAGCCGGGCCCCATGTCCACCAGGCTGTCCGCCGCGCGCATCACCGCTTCCTCATGCTCCACCACCACCAGCGTATTGCCGCGCTTTTTAAGGCGGTTCATGGCGGAAATCAGGCGGGAGGTATCGCGCGGATGAAGGCCTACGGTGGGTTCGTCCAGCACAAACAGGGTATCCGTCAGGGAAGCGCCCAGGCAGGTCGTCAGGCTTACGCGTTCAATTTCCCCGCCGGAAAGGGAGCGCGTGGAACGGTCAGACGTCAGGTAGCCCAGCCCCACTTCATTGAGGTATTCCAGACGGCTTCTCAATTCCGCCACGGCATGCTTCAACCCGGCATCCTCATGCGCGCACGGCATTACATACTTGTCCACCCAGGCCAGGAGTTGATCCATGGGCATGCTGGAGAGCTCCGGCATGCTTTTGCCGCCCACCTTGAACTGGAGGGCCTCCGGCCTCAGGCGCAAGCCATGGCAGGAGGGGCATTCCTGGTACGTGCGGAAACGGCTCAGGTACACGCGCACATGCATCTTGTGCGTGCGGCTTTCCAGATACTTGAAAAAGCCCACAATGCCATACCACAAGCCCTTTTCATACATTTCATCCGGGTTTTCCCCGTCCCCGTGCATCAGCCAGTCCCGTTCCCACTGCTTCAGGTCCTTCCACGGCACGTCCAGCCGGACCTTCCGGGAATTATTTCGCCAGCCGCGCATCAGGTCCTTCTTGCATTCGGAAAATACTTTGCTCTCCCCTTCAAAAATATGGATGGCCCCGTCATTGACGCTGAGTTCCGGCTTGATGCACCGGGAGTAGTCAATGGTGATGACGCGGCCGTAGCCGCGGCATTCCGGGCACGCGCCCAGCGGAGAATTGAAGGAGAACAGTCCGGGCCTGGGCTCCATCAGCGGATACCAGTCACCGCGGAACTTCATGGCGGGCAGCCAGATTCCGTCCACGCGGGGAATCACATGAGCCACACCGCCGCCCAGGCGCATGGCCGTTTCCAGCGCTTCCAGCCTGCGTTCCCGCTGGTCTTCCGCCAGTTTCACGCGGTCCTGGATGACCAGCAAGGGTTCGCCTTCTTCCAGTGCCCATTCTTCATCTTCCAGCCGGAGAGACTCCCCATGCGCAAAGGCGCGCAAGTAGCCCTGGGCCACCAGATTCCTTTTCAGCGTGGGGAGGTCCACGGACTCCGGCCGCGCCACCTCCAGGCAAATCATCAATTCCGTCCCGGCGGGAAATTCCGCATGCAGCTTTTCATCAATGGAGCCTGGCGTCTCCGGCCTGATCTCCCGCCCGGTTTCCGGGTCCATGCCCACGGCCAACCGGGCGAAAACGAATTTCCAGTAATCATTCAGCCCCGTCATGGTCCCCACCGTGGAGCGTGAAGTCCGGACGGAGTTGCGCTGGTGCAGGGCAATCGCCGGAAGAATGTTCTCCACGGCGTCCACGTCCGGCTTGTCCATGCGGTCCATGAACTGGCGCACGTAAGGGGAAAAGGTTTCCATGTAACGCCTCTGCCCCTCCGCATACAGCGTATGCATCGCCAAACTTGTTTTTCCCGAGCCGGAAGGTCCGGTCACCACCGTCAAGCGCCCCAGGGGAATATCCACATCCACATTCTGCAAATTATGCTCACGGGCGCCGCGGATGCGGATGCGCCCATCCTCACAATGACTCATGGGGTGAGTATATCATCAATTTGGAATCATTCCAAGAGAAGCGCCTGTCATGAATGGCTCTCGCCTTCCACCCGGCGGCTCTCTTCTGTTCATGGAGTAACCGCCTGCATAAACTGTCATTACCGCCTCCTGACCATGATTCCAATTCAGGCAGCATATCTTCCTCCGGACAGGAACGAAAATTTTCGGGGACGAAGGGAAGGAATGATGAAGGCACATTTTCAGGAATCTCCATGGGCGGCACCCGCACGGGCAGCATTTCCACGGGCAAGGCCATCCGTGACAGCTTTCCCAAATCCGGAACGGCAACAATTCCCCGGGATGAAGTGTGCGGTTGTCCGGTGGCATTTCCACGGCAATGAATGCGCCGTTCAGAACCGCGCTCCGAATCTCGAATAAGCAGGAGGAACCATTTTTCCGGCTGGTCACCGTAAACAGGCAGGACCGTGAAACAGCGGCCCCTGCATTACAATCCAGAGGAATGCAGCCATGGGTTACTGATTCAATGTCTGAAATCCACCGCCCATGAACAAATTGTTCCCGGTCCGGTTGAGCCAGGGAAACAGATACTCCACGGAGGCATCCAGCATCTCCGCCTTCTTGCTTTTCAAGGAAAGCCGCATCCATCTGAAAAACAGCTCTTCACCATCACAAAAATTGCGCAGAAGCCAATAACACCCCAGAACGGCAACGGCCCTCCTCAGAGGGCGGTGTCTTCCCCATTATCACCGTCATCCAGCCATGAGCCTTGATCTCGCCCGGTACGCGGCAAACCACGTAAAGGCGCAGGGTCCGCTGGGAATCTATCCTGTCCAGCACTCCGGCCAGAATATCCTTTTGCCGCGCCTCCAGAATGCATTCCGCCAGCGTGAGACGGCTTTCCCCTCCCTTAAATCAAAGACCGGACTACGGGCCGCATTAAAAATGAAAGGGGTTTCCAACGATACCATGCCCATGGTGGCAAACAGGAAGCGTCAGGTTCAATCACCAGGCGCGTGGCGAGAATCCTTTCAAACATCTTCTACTGGCATGCGGTATGCTGAAAATCCAATGGCGCAAAGCGGCCAGCAACGCGCATGTCATCCACAGGAAAGGCTTCACTCCCCATTCCTGTCACAGGAAAACAGGGAGAAACAGAAGCTTCTGTTAACAATCAGACAACAACCCGGCCTTAAAGGGAAATGGCCCTCGCTACTCCCTCTTTTTCTCCCACCCTCCCAATTTCATGCCGCACAGGCTGACGTCTACGGAATCCGTTCCTTCAGGCCATGGCACAACAAGCCTGTACCCGTCCGCATAGGGTATTTTTCTGGAAGCTCCGGGAGTGGAATGCGTGTACAGGGCGATGCTTATTTCATCCCCCTGCACGGAAACTTCCGCATACAAATCCCCCTGGTAACGGGAATCCAGCTCAAAATGCATGAAAAGGTTGCCGTCCTCATCAATTCCTTCCGACAGCAAGTCCACTTCCTGCTGTTTTACGGCGCCGTTTTCCTGGCATCCGGCCATGATGCAGATGGTCGGTAGAAAAAGAACCAGGCCGACGGAATGGTATGCTCCATGCATTGTCATTCTCTCCTTTCCCCTATACATTCCTCCAGGATGAATGAAGGTTCAAGGAAAAACGGAAGAAAGAAAGAACGATGCCGCCCAAACCCAATCTATTACGTCATCATGAAACCAAATGGCGGCCCGTGCTTGCATTTCTACAGGCAGCCGCTAGTATTTTTCGATTCTTAGATCGCTGAAAGCGCCTCTATCTCTCGTCAATTTTCAACAAGACAAAGATGATTAAGTGGATTCTAACCAAGATTGTCGGTACCAAAAACCAGCGTGAAGTGCGCCGCCTGCGCCCTATTGTAGAACAGATCGTCTCCATTGAAGAATCATGGAACGGCAAGGGGCAGGACTTCCTGCTTGAAAAAACCCGTGAATGGCAGGGCTACCTGCACCGCTTCCTTCCCATGGAGCTTCCCCCCGTGCGCATTGTGGAAGCCGCGCCGCAGGAAGAACTGGAAGCCATCGCTGCCAAACTGAACACCCGGTTTGAATCCCTGAAAGACGAATTCGCCGCCCTTCCCACTGTGGAAGCCACTCCCGCCTCCATTGAAGAGGGGAAAGCCGCCTGGAACAACATCACGCCCCAGTTTGACAAGCTGCGCGAACGCTACCTGAACCAGATTCTGCCGGAAGCCTTTGCCGCCGTTAAACACGGCGCGCGCCTGTTCTGCGGGGAAGAACGCGACATCTGCGGACAAAAGCAGGTGTGGGACATGGTCCACTTTGACGTGCAGCTGCTGGGCGGCATCGCCCTGCACCGCGGCTACATCGCGGAAATGGCCACGGGTGAAGGCAAGACGCTCGTCGCCACCCTGCCCGTGTACCTGAACGCCCTGACGGGCATGGGCGTGCACGTGGTAACCGTGAACGACTACCTGGCGCGCCGCGACTCCGAATGGATGGGCATGCTCTTCCAGTTCCTGGGGCTGACCGTGGGCTGCATCCAGAGCATGATGCCCTCCCAGCTGCGCCGTGAGCAATACGCCTGCGACATCACGTACGGCACGAACGCCGAATTCGGCTTCGACTACCTGCGCGACAACGGCATGGCCACCTCCAAAACGGAACAGGTGCAGCGCGGCCATTACTTCTCCATTGTGGACGAAGTGGACTCCATCCTCATTGACGAAGCCCGTACGCCCCTCATTATTTCCGGCCCGGCGGTCGTCACCCGGGAACAGCAGTACGACACCCTGCGCCCTGCCATTGAACGCGTGGTGAAGGCCCAGACGGACCTCTGCAACGAGCTGATGGCCCAGGCGCTGGAAGCCCAGGAAAAAGGCCGTACGGAAGAAGTGGGCCGCTGCCTGTTCAAAGTGAAGATGGGGCAGCCCCGCCACCGCGCCTTCCTGCGCGCCATGCAGGATCCCGAGCTGCGCCGCATCGTGGAAAAATATGAACTGACCCTTTACCAGGATACGCGCAAGAAGGAACTCTACAAGCTGAAGGAGGAAATGTTCTTCACCGTGGATGAAAAAACCCACGATGCCGACCTGATGGAAAAAGGCCGTGAAGTCATCTCCCCCGGCCACCCGGAAGACTTCGTGCTGCCGGACCTGGGTACCGCCTTTGCGGAAATGGATGAAGACCCCCGCATGACGGAAAAGGACAAGCTGCGCCGCAAGAATGAACTGACCAAGCAACTTGACGAGACGGGCGCCCGCCTGCACACCACCTCCCAGCTCCTGAAGGCCTACTGCATTTACGAAAAAGATGTGGAATACGTCGTCAAGGACGACAAGGTCATCATCATTGACCAGAACACGGGCCGTGAAATGCCGGGACGCCGCTGGAGCGACGGCCTGCACCAGGCCGTGGAAGCCAAGGAAGGCGTGGAAGTGGAACGTGAAAACCAGACCTACGCCACCATCACCATCCAGAACTACTTCCGCCTGTACAAGAAACTGGCGGGCATGACCGGTACGGCTGAAACGGAAGCCGCAGAATTCCATGACATTTACAAGCTGGACGTTCTGCCCATCCCGACCAACCGCCCCTGCATCCGCAAGGACCAGAACGACCTTATCTTCAAATCCCGCCGTGAAAAATTCAATGCGGTGATCAACAAAATCCAGGAGCTCCACGGCAAGGGCCAGCCCATCCTGATCGGCACGGCCAGCGTGGACGCCTCTGAAACGCTCTCCCGCATGCTCAAGAGGGCCAAAATCCCCCATGAAGTGCTGAACGCCAAGAACCACCAGCGCGAAGCGGAAATCGTATCCCTGGCCGGCAAGCGCGGAGCCGTTACCGTCTCCACCAACATGGCGGGCCGCGGTACGGACATCAAGCTGGGCGAAGGCGTAGCCGACCTCGGCGGCCTCTTCGTGCTGGGCACGGAACGCCACGAATCCCGCCGCATTGACCGCCAGCTCCGCGGCCGCTGCTCCCGCCAGGGGGACCCCGGCGCCTCCCAGTTCTTCATCTCCTTTGAAGATGACCTAATGCGCAACTTCGGCGCGGCGGAACGTATGACCAAGATGATGGAACGTCTGGGCGTGGCCGACGGCGAAGCCCTGGAACACAGTTTCCTGAACAAATCCGTGGAATCCGCCCAGAAACGCGTGGAACAGCGCAACTACATGTGGCGCAAGCACGTGCTGGATTACGACGACGTGATGAACAAGCAGCGCGAAATCGTTTACGGCTACCGCAATGAAGTGCTCTCCACGGAAAACCCGCGCGAAATGATTTACGACATTCTGGAAGAAGTGATCGCCACCCGCGCCCACGAATTCCTGGATCCGGACTCGGAAGGCCTCACCCATCCGGACGAACTGCTCTCCTGGATGAACTCCTCCTTCCCGCTGGGACTGACGGCGGATGCCGCCAAGCTGGAAGAACGCCAGATGGATGACACCATCGCCTTCCTCATTGACAAGGTCAAGGCCACTTATGAAGACAAGGCCTCCCGCGAACGTCCGGAATACCTGGACCACATGGAACGCCAGATCATCCTGGGGGCCATTGACAAAATGTGGCAGGAGCACCTGTACAACATGGACTCCCTGCGGGAAGGCGTACGCCTCCGCGCCCAGGGCCAAAAAGACCCGCTGGTGGAATACAAGTCTGAAGCCTACGACCTGTTCGTGACCCTGATGGAAAGCATCAAGGGAGAAGCTATCGGCAACCTCTTCAAGAGCACCACCAACCTGGACGCCTTTGAAGACTTCCTGGCCAGCCTGCCCCAGTTTGACTCTTCCGATGAAAACCAGGAAGAGGGCGCCAACCTGCCGGAAATCGGCTTTGACGGCATGCCTACCGACCTGCTTTCCGCCCTGCGGGAACAAGTTTCCCGTGCACGGGAACACCAGTCCGCACAACAGCCGGAACCGGAACAGGCCCCGGCCGTCATCTCTGACGCCACAACTATCGGTGAAGGTTACCAGCCCGCCACGGCGGAACCCAAACTGGTCATGCCCAAGCGCAAAGTCAGCGTCGTTCTCCGCAAGGAAGAAACCTCCGAGGCTCCGGCGGAAACGCCTGCCGCGGGTGATGACGAGGAAATTGCCGTCACCCTTGACTCGCAGGACTTCGCGGAAACCATGGACAACCGGGATTCCTCCGAGACCCGCACGTTCTAAAAACACCACGTATCACTTCCGGACGGAGGAAACGGGAAAACCCGGTTCCTCCGTCTTCAAGCTTCCGGTCCGCCCTTGACCACACGCCCGCCCAACAAATCCACCAACGTCCGTTCCGTGCTGGAATACGTCCCGTACTTCCGGGATAAAATCTTTGCCGTACATGTGGAACGCCCCCTGGTAGATTCAGGGGAACTGGTGGACGCGCTGCTGGACCTGGACGTTCTTCAGGAAATAGGCGTCAGGCCCGTGCTGATTGTGGAGGGAACGGACGCCTCCGCACTGTACGAACACACGCGCGTCTGTGAAATGCGTTCCGCCCTAGTGGAAGCGCCATTGAAAGGCGGCCAGCTTGTCCGGGAAAGAGTACGGGAAATCCTGGGGCGCCATCAAATCCCCGTGGTGGCCTCCGGCCATTCCGGCTCCTTTGATCCGGAATCCGTGCATATGGCATTCAGCCTGGGAGCCTCCAAATACATTGCCCTGCTCAACGACCACAAGGTTCCCTCCCGTGACGGCCACCCGATTGCCGCCATTCTGGAATCGGAAGTGGCGGGAATAAAAGGGGAAGTAACCCACCGGAAACTGCTGGACCAGGCGGCGGAAGCCTGCCGCGCCGGAATCCCCCGCGTGCACCTGCTGGATGGAAAAATACGCGGCGTGCTGGTGGAGGAACTCTTCTCTGAAGAAGGCGTGGGCACCATGGTCCACACGGACTCCTACCGGGAAATACGCCCCTTGAAAGAAGAGGACATTCCGGAACTCCTCTCCATGATTGCCCGCTCCGTGGTGGACTCCAAGCTGGTGAACAGGAACTATGAGGACATCGCCGCCAGAATGGATGACTACTACGTGCTGACCCTGGATGACAGCATCGTGGGCTGTGTGGCAGTTTATCCCTACCCGAAGCACCGCAGCGCGGAACTGGGCTGCCTGTACATCAAGCACCGCCATGAGGGCCGCGGCTATGGCCGGACGCTATGCGAATTTGCCAGAAGAAAAGCGGAGGAAATGGGCATGGAATTCATCTTCGCCCTCTCCCAGAGCGCCGTCCACTACTTCCGGGACCGCATGCACTACGCGGAATTCTCCCGCGACTGCCTCCCCCCGGAACGCCTGCGCGCCCTGGAACTCAGCGGTCGCAAATCCGGGGTCTTTGGACTCAGGCTGAAATAAGCTTTTTGAGGACCAAAGCCCGAAAAATACAGAATCAGCTCCTTCTTTTTCATTTCCCCGGTCCATCAGCAGTTAGGATTGCAAAAAATTATTTTAAACTATCAGCTGTAACTATTTGATGTTAATAGCATTAATATTATATAATATTAAAAAATATTCATAGAACAATAAATTTAATTTTTGAAAAAATTATACTTCCCAAGAATCTTCGTAAATCAAAAATGTACTGATATAAGATTTATTGCAATAGAGATGACTCCATTACCAACTGAAACTTGTTATTCAACAAAATACATCCTAGCATAGGAAATAATGAAGAAATTCAATTTGTCAAGTACCATTTGAAAAAACAATTGAAAAGCACTAACCTTCCGTTTTTTGAATAATACTTTCAACCGATATTTTCACTTTCTCAAAACATTGATATGAAGCCAATAACGCCGTCACTCTTCTATTTGGCGGTGAAGCCTGGCGATAAAATTCACGCAAAAACCATTTCATTAATGATAACTGAAATTCAAATTCACAATTATATTCATTGTAGAAATAAGCATATATTTCTTTTCTGTGCAATACAATCCAATTTATTGCTTCAATAACATGCTTATTCTTATTCTTTCTTTCGTCATTCCAATCAATACAATCCAGACAGATAGGGTTGCCTTCAATAATAATCTTAGAGATTTCTGCAAGTGAATCAATTTCCTGGATATCATAATAGTGTTTCGTCCCAGCATCTATCCCACGCATAAAAAGGTAGACAATAAGACGAGTTAAATCAGTCGCCCAATGATCAAATCCCAATGATCCTGTATCAATAATGACAGGAGCTAAATCAGTCGTTCCCTGTACCAGGATATTTTTAGCATGAAAATCTCCGTGGCAAAGAGTCAATGGTAATTCTGGCCATTTTACCTCATCAAACGGAACTATCGGCCAAGTCTTATTTTTAAGAAAATGCATTAGTTGCGTATACGCACTATCATACCCATCAATTGATGAAATAAGGGGGCTCAATTCATCATAAGAATCCCTGATTTGCAAAAGCCGATCGTCAAAATCCTCAAAAATCCTTTTCCAATTGTGTTTTTCTTCAGGACAAATTTTACTTTCATAATGTTGTTTTAATGTACGTTCCCTGAGAAATAACTCATTAAGAATACCCTCAAGAAGAGATAAATTGTAATTATTTTTTGTTGTAAAGTCATACAAAGTTATTGCATGATCAACTTTCGCCATGACAAATCCGCACACATTTTCGTCGCTTGAGGAGTACCATTCATTATGAATATTATTAGTTAGGCTACGAGGAAATTTATCGTTATATTGTTTCGCTCGGTCATGTTCCTGCTTGAGCGTATGAGTAGGCGGCCTGCCTGGGTTCACTGCCAATTTCAGAATTGTACTAGAAATTCCATTTGAAGATCCTTGCGGCAGTAACTCCAGAATAATAGCTCCACTTAGACCACCTTTTCCGAATTCCTTAATCTCCGGAGGGTTATTACCCCCTAGCTTCAACTGGTCAATTATTTCAATCAATCGACTTTTCTTGATATTGGAAATATTTTTATTAATAGAATATGTTTCATGATTAATTACATAATTAGGAGGAATCATTCCTGAAGCCAACAACTTATCTATAATAATCTTTTTCAATCTTTCCTGACCTTCCCTGGGCATCATTGTTTTGTGAATTCTAGCTTCAACAAATGGATAGTTCTGCCTTATCTTATCAAAATCGAAAGAGTTCACTTCTCTTTCTATTTGCGCACTATAAAAAACAGTCTGAATAGCCCGCTCCCTTCTGGTACTGTTAAGATTCAAAATTTTCATACCGGCAGGTATATTATCGTCACTCCTTTTTGCCTGATTTTCATCATCAGGTCCCCAATAATCAAGTATCAGGAGATCAATATGATTTCCTTTATCTTTGATCATTTGTTCCATATCAGAAAAGAACACAGCTTGAAAATCAATACTGTTAGGATATTTCTTGAGTATATCTTCGATAAGATCTCGAAAATAATCATGTTCACAATCTTTATCATCGCAAAATACGATATGGAATTTATTTTGTTTTTGGTTCATATGCTTTAAATATCATTGTTATTTTAAAATAAGGATCTATTTCGGACGGTTGATGCCATTCCAAAGATGCATCAAAAAATTTAAACCTTTTTTTAAATTGAGTTAAACCTCCATCATGATTTTTTTCTTCTTCATATATGGAATCATATTTAAAAATAATTCTAATATTATCAGTTTCTTCATTAGAAATTTGTGTAAATATATTGATTTCCTCCAATGATTTATTAGAGATTTTCCGTTTTATCATGTTGGATTTTACATGGTAAAGACAATTAATCAAATAACTTAAGGGAAAGAAAAATTCCATATTGTTTCCATTATCAATATCATGACGATTGATAAATTGCTTCCGAGGAAAAACAATTTCAAGTGCATCGTAAAAATTTGTAACCATATCATCAATCCATCGTTTAACAACGGAATCTTCCTCCTCCCCATATTGTCCGGCAAAATTGATGAAAAAACTATTTATTTTCTTCCCATAATCCAAAAAGGATTTATCGTCACTGAGATTAATGTTGGCATTTTTCTCAGCGTCTTTAATGATTTTATTAATCTGTTCAATAGCCTTCTCCGCTTCATTCCATTCAGCCAACTCAAGCAGAGTCAAATCTTCAGGTATATAAATTAATTTATTCCTTCTAGCAAATAAGCGAATTTCATGAAGAATTTTCAAAAGTGGATACCAAGTCTTCAAACTTGGTCTCGCCATAAAATTTCGAGAATACTCACAGGGCTGAGGATGCGGTCTTTGTTTATAATTTTCAAAAGATGTTTTTAAATGCCTTATATCATCAAAAATTGACGTACTCGGATAAAGAATACGCCAAAGAGCTTTTTCAATTTGGAGACGTATCATAGCTCCTGCCGTTTGCTGGTCCGATGAAAAGTTATTAGATCCAATACTTTTTATCTCCTCATCCGGCAATTGTTTTTTCAAAATTTCGAAATAGAGGAGACTTGTATTATATTTATTTCGACATAGAGAGATAATATGATAATAAATATTTTGTACGATATTGTTACTAAAAACAGTTGTCTGTGTACCTATGTCTTCCTCTTCCTCCATAGCTGGCCGGGAAGCAGAAACCAGCATGGTCCTGACATTCTCGCAAAACAATTTTTTATTAGACGATCTTAAAACAGAGACTGCCGCATATTTATAACGTGTTGCTTGATTAAGAGGTCTCCCGGATATGGTAATTTCATGTTCCTTATTTTCGCAAAAGTATTTTTTCAATGTAGTTATCGGACAACCAGCAACAGCCTTGGCAATCCTTCCCAGCAATATTCGAAATTTTCTAAATGTCAGAGGATCGCGTTGGAACCAGTAAACCTCATGAGCGAGAAAAAAGAGAAGTGCAAACAACTCTGAATTTGGATTTTTTAATTGTATATCAAGTTCTTCATGTATCCGGTAAATATGCTTAAATAGACGGATTCTGGCATGCGTATTCTTAGCCGCATACTCAAGCATACATTTTAATTCAAACATTTTCCAAATAAATTCTGATGACATTGCAAATCCTTCTTCATTCTTTGTGTAATAAAAATCCGAAGGACTTCTTTGCGCAATTTCTTGAACGGACAACAACCGCAATCTCTGCTGACGTTCCTCAGAAAATTGAATAAG
Organism: Akkermansia muciniphila; assembly: GCF_040616545.1. Taxonomy (NCBI): domain Bacteria; kingdom Pseudomonadati; phylum Verrucomicrobiota; class Verrucomicrobiia; order Verrucomicrobiales; family Akkermansiaceae; genus Akkermansia; species Akkermansia muciniphila. The sequence goes on from NZ_CP156688.1 coordinate 3,049,985, forward strand.
ATAAGGAACGTCAATCATATATTTTTCAAGTGCTTTTTGATGTTCACACAGAGGGCACAATTCCGATGTAAAATATGTAAGAGGAAAATTAAAAAGATACCGGATCGTAATCTTCATCGTCAAAACTAAAGGAGTTGATGGTTTAAACTCTTCAAACTCCTCAAAAGGCAGATAACCAGTATAGCCATCTACATCAGACTTATCCTCTACTTTAGAATTGGAGAGAGAAACTTTGTCATTAGCGCAGTACGCAAGCCTATTTATATGTGGAAAAAATCGAATGAGACTCGAATTTGATTGTTCGAACAAAATACATGCAAGCATATTGGCTGCTCCTCTATTCATGGCTTCTGTAGCAAAAGAAGTAATTGAAGTTCCACTAAGTATTCCAAAATCGATATAGACAATATTCTTTTTATTCCAGTTTTGTGCTATTGTTTCTTTATTTTTATCTAAAATATGAATTTGAGATTCGCTACAAAGAGTACAAAGGTATCTGTAAAAAGAACTTTCTTTCCAATCAAAGGAAAATAAATTGTTCGGCAGGTATAAAGAAAAATCATCGCTGTTGATATCATGGAAATATCTCCAATCTTCTATTTCTTTTTTCAAATTCTTCCAACTAGGATTATTTGGCTCGAATTTCAACAATTTCTGCTTATCCAAATAAAAAGTGAAATGTCTGCTATTGAAAATGCCAACATGGCTATAATGAAGAGCAGAAGATTTATTGATCCAGTCACGGAGTATGACCCAATCCTTTGGCTGTTCAATAGGAGCATTTTCACTTTCATACTGCGGTGACTTCACAGTTAATTTCCCATATTGCTTATCAGTTCCGTCATCATTAAAATATTCATCTAATTTCTTTTTTTCCTGGACAATTTTCGACATCATTCCATCCGGTATACTCACTGTTTCCAGCAAATTTTTATCTTGAGCTGATTTTTCTTTCTCCCAAATTGCAAGAATGGTCGTATCATTATTCCAAGTGGATAATTGATCAGGATGTTCTTTAATCCTTCTATTGTAGAGGCAGAGCAAACACTTGGGCACCGCTGAATCCCTTCGCACAACTTTAACAAGACGTCGTGCGGTCTCCGAACTTGATATTATTGTCGTCAACAATATAACATTAGATTTTTTTGGGAACAGTTTGACGCGATGTGGTACGCTTGGATCAATATCCCTCTGCAAATTTCTGATATTTGTCTGAGGAATTCCTGTTAACCGAGCAAATTCTTCTGCTAAAAGCTGATGCTGGCTATGATCAATTAAGAGATACGCACTCCTATAATCAAAATTTTCCTCTTTATTTGAATTCTTGGAATCGTTAAAAAATTGTTCTATTCTCAATGAAAGCAGCCATGCATATTTCAAAGAATTAACCTTGCGGTTGTTACTGAAGAAATCTTCAACTTCAAACCAATGATTAATAATTTCGAGGGAAGGGGAACAAAACAAACCTTTATTATGTGTGTAATGTTCTTTAAGCCCATTCTGAAAAATTTTAGAAACATTATGGAAATGATAAAGGAGATCAGTAGCACCATCAGCATGTAATGCCTTCATGATTCTGATCTTCTCGATATCATCGCACACAATTTCGGAGGAAAAAAACAATTTCTTATTTTCTTCATATTCCTCAGGTATTTTATCCAACTCGTTGGTTTTACTATTCAGAAAACTTATGCTCTCTTTATGCCCACCAAACCAGAATACCTTACGGTTTTCTCCAATAACCATAACGGGTGCATAATAATGCTCATTATGCATTAACTTATCCGACCTTGCCTCTACATTCTTCATTCTTTGGGAAAGTTTGTCCGTAAGAGAACTTAATTCAGCCTCAAGTATGCTATTGGATACTAGATGTCCAGAAAGTACTAAAATAATTGATGCAGGATGTCCATACAAACTGAAATACTCAAATTTTTGATGGATGAATTTCTTAATCTTTCTATAAGGATCTCCTGTACAGTTTTCCTTAAGTCTACATAAATCAATAAATATAACAATACAAGCGTCTTCTATATTTTGATCTCGATTAATACCATATAGATTATTATGAAGCTCTTTAATTTTATTAGAAAAATCAGTTTCACGAAAAACAGGTTCTCCTGATTTGTCTAATTCAATTAAGTAGTCACAGAATTCCCATTTTGTATTTACTGTCTCATTGTCCATGACAAAACGGAATTTAGTAGCCTTAGAAAAGGGACACATCTTAATCTGGACAAATGTTCCTTCAAACCCATATTGACGCTGTTGTGTAAATTCCCAAACATTTTCCTGTCTTGAGGTCCCAAAATCACGGTAAACAGAGTCATAAACATAACCTGTTCTGCTAGCTGTTGTAATGTGAAAAATTCCTTCGTATCTTCTTATAATACGCCTTATACGATATAATCCTTTGGTCCCAGATCGTATTTCACACAACTGGTGCCCTTCTTCATCCAATTTTGTTTTCTCTGCAGCCCATCTTGAATAAACCCATTTCATTTGGTCCTCCAGAGAGGGCACTCTTTCCCTGTTTTCCCGCAAATATTCACAATCCCTAAGGTATTTTTCTTTAAGATTATTATTCAGGATACCAACTCCAATGTCTCCAAAATAAATTTCAACCTGCGATTTTGTTTGAGCTGAATTGTTTTGATGTTCAGATAGCCAATTGAGATAAGGTGTTTCAATATTACTGTTTACTCTCTTTGACAAAGCCAATTTACTAGAAATAAATGATTTTTCTGATCTCAATATGGATTTAGTGGCGATGAGGCCAATAGCTAATACAGCATGGGAGGTACGAGAATGTTCACGAACATTTTTTATTAATTCCGGTAACACAACATTTTTAATGGCTTCTGCATCCAACGGATCAAGACCTTTTTCGGAATGTCCAAGAATTTTTTCTACATCCTCAAACATACTTTGATTACAATGTGCCTCTACAGTTGCATCATTTTTACACGTAATCCATGTCAACGGACAAATACATCTATAATTAGAGCTATTTTTATATGATTGATACGTTAGAGGTCGTTTCGTGAATGATTCATCTATCGCTTTTTCAAGTTCCTTTCCATCCTGCGTCGTTGCGAATTCAAAAGATTCAGTGAACAAGACAGATTTATCAGGAAATGTTCTAGCTATATCCAGTAATACTTTGTCAAATCGAAACGTTTTTAAAAAGAGATTAGCATTTTTCCTTTTTTGTACATTTTCCCTTATTGCAGATATTTCTGGTTTCCGGGTCAGCACATTCAACTCTTTTCTGGTGAAATTTACAGTAGGAAATGCGACCAAAATTGGAAAATTTGTTTTTTCCAGACATCTTGCAATAATTAAAGTAAGTTTTGTGATAGCCTGCAACTGAGCAAACCTTACTTGGGAAAGATTAAAAAAGCATTGAACATTGGGGTTTTTATCAACATCCTTTAAATAATTTTCAGATAATACCTGATCCAGAACGTCAATTGTAAGACGAGTCTTATTGAAAAAATTTAGCACTTCATTTTTCATAATTTAAAAAATTACTCTACTGGAAGAATATTAGCATAATAGAATAAAAAAATTAATATTTATTAAAATAATAAAAAAATAATCAAAGTCAATTAAAATCGATCAGTTGAGATAAAATTGCTAATTTTCGGCTGAATAAAAATTTCATTATTTTGACTGTTACTCCTAAAAAAATAAAACAAAAACCCCTCAAAACTAAGTAATTTTGAGGGGTTTCCATTACTGATAAAATGGTAGCAGGGAGGTGATTTGAACACCCGACCAAAGGCTTATGAGTCCTCTGCTCTACCACTGAGCTACCCTGCCGTTAAGTGGTTGGTGCCGGAAAGCGGGGAAATATTTAGCCCGGATCGGAAAGAATGTCCAGATTTTTTTATGGGGAGGGAGCATTTTATGACGGCACCCCACTTTTCCATCCAGAATAATCATTGATGATGAACCGTTCTTTTCCTCCAACCGTTTCACATAGCCTGCGGCCCAAGCTATTCCTTGCGTCCGGACGTTTACGGCGCAGGGCGTCCTTATTCCTCCAGTCCCACGCCATTTACAGAGTGAGACAGGAAGTAGAGGCCCATGAAGATTTTCGGGTCCACCACTTTTCCCTGCCCTATCTGGTCCATCAGCCAGCCATGCACCAGCGGAAGAGGGATGCGGTGCACGATGATGTTTTCATGAGCCACCCCGCCGCCTTCCGATATTTGGTGCAGGCCGTCCGCCAGGTAGAAGGATACCATCTCCGTGGTCAATCCGGGAGAGGAGGGCCCCGTAAACAGGTACGTCCAGGCATCCGCCCGGTATCCGGTTTCTTCTTCCAGTTCCCGCCGGGCGGATTGCAGGGCGCTTTCCTCCCCTTCATCTCCGGAGATGCCCGCAGGCAGCCCGATGGTCCACGCGTGGAGGGGAACGCGGTATTCCTCCACCAGCAGGAGTTCGCCTTCTTTCGTCACGGCCACGATCATGACGGCGCCGTTGGCATTGACCCGGCGCACATATTCCCATCTTCCCTCTTTCAAGAGCTCCAAAAATTTGCCTTGGCAGAGGGAACGGCATGTTTCCCCGGATTGTTCCATTTGTTTCATGATGCAGCCACGTTAGGTTTCCCGGCGCCCGTTGTCAACCATGCGGACCGCCTCCCTCCCGCCCCTTCCCGGACTGTTCTGGTCCGGTCCCTGTAAGTGGTTGATTTCCGGCGGCGTAATCGTGTCCTTTTCGTCACCCGGGCCAGTAACAAAATTATAATTCATTGATAGCGAGTAGAATATCGTGTCATGCAAGGAATATACTCAGGAGTACTAAATTATCGGATGACGCAAGCCTAAAATATTTTTAGGTGTGGAACCCCCGTGGAACGTAGAGCCGCGGAATGATGACTCACGCTGCTTCAAAAAGATATTTTTTCCTCAGACGCAAACCAGTACTTTGGCGCTTCCGTCGACCGGGGTGTCGAGCTGAAAGCGGATGAGTTCGCCTTCTCCATCCCGATGGACGCCATGAGCTGTCACGGCTGCGGATGAACCAGTCCCGGTTCCATCCGCAGGCGGCCTCGTAGCGAGACGGAAACGGCCTTACGGCCATTATATTAACCAGTAACATTTTTTATTTCCATAACA